>NZ_QFGA01000001.1:1800000-2100000 GCF_004369205.1 Pelotomaculum schinkii
ACAAGCCGCTATCACGGCGCCACGTATCATGGGAAATGTATTCCTAGCAGCCCGCCGCTATGATCGTATCAGTAGAGAATGAGCTTAAGCAGTGTAGGTGCGATTTCAATCGCACACGGCGCGTCAGCGCCGGATTTGCAGGATAACGCTCTTATTTGAACAGAGCAGTTTTAGGGAGCCTATACTAATCTTCGCATACAAGCATTCCTCCGGGGTCATGTACGAATGAACCGGCTATGCCAGAGGCAGGCGGACGGTAAAGGTACTGCCCTCTCCCAGCCTGCTTTCCACATTGATAGCTCCTCCGTGCTGGGCAACAATCCACCTGGCGATGGCCAGGCCGAGACCTGTGCCGGAGCTCTGTCTGCACTTGTCCGCGCGGTAAAAGCGGTCGAAAATCTTCGGCAGGTCCTCTTCGGCAATACCGCTCCCGCTGTCGCACACTGCCACCTCGGCCCAGCCGTCCTGCTGTCTGCCCTCTATCCTAACGACGCCACCGGGTCCGGTGTACAGGAAAGCATTATCCAACAGGATCAGGAACAGCTGTTTCAGATAGTCGGTGTTGCCGTTTACCAGGGTACCCTGCAGGGCGGCCGCACCGTCCGCTGCAAACTCCACGTCCCCTGCCAGGATACCTGCCTGCCGGGAGATTTCCTCAAGCAGCGCCCCCAGGTCCACCGGGCCCATAGCCGGTGTAAAACCGGCGTCGGCCCTGGCCAGGGCCAACAGGTCCGCAACCAGCCTGGACATCCTCTCCGCCTCGCCCGCTATGTCGCCCAGGGCTTCGGCGCGGGTCTCGGGATCGGTGTCCCCCATTTTTTTCAACAGTTCAACGTTGCCCCGGATGGTGGTCAGCGGGGTACGCAGTTCGTGGGAGGCGTCCGATACGAAGCGCCGCTGGACCGCCCCGGCTTCCTCCAGTTCCCGGTAGGCCCGGTGCAGCCGCTCCAGCATACGGTTGAACGTTTCGGCCAGGCGGCCCACCTCGTCACGCGGGCCGATGTAGCTGATCCGCCTGGTCAAGTCCCGGGCCTGCTGGATGGCCGCCGCCGCCTCAGTGATGCGGTCGATGGGCTTCAAGGCCTGACCGGCCATAAACCAGCTGAGCGTGGCGGTGCACAGCAGGGTTATCCCGCTCCCGAAAAGCAGCAGGAACCTCAGTCTGGTTAAAGCAGAATAGATCGGCCCGAGCGAACGCCCCACCTGCAGCACCCCGATCACCTGGTTGTCCAGAATCAAGGGCTGGTTATAGATGCGGAGGCTCTGGCTGCCGGACATCACCGTCTCATAAAAGCCGACGCCCCTGGCTACCTGGCGCAGGGTCTCTTCGCTCAAAGGCATGCTCTGGCCGCCCAGGTTCACGGACTGGCCTGCCACAAGGCCGTGCCGGTCCACTACCTGGATGTAGGTATTGGGCGTGGCAAAAACGTCGACGTTGGGCAGCACAATCTGGCGCAATGACAGGGTCTCCACAATTTTTGTGTTACGGAGCAGGTCCTCGGCAATTCTCACCACCGCGCGGTCTGTTTCAGCAGCCAGGTTGCGCTCCAGGAAGAAGTAAACCAGACTGCCGAAAACCAGGAGGATCAGCGCCAGGACCCCGGTGTATAAAAAGGTCAGCTTCAGGTGCAGGGACATGGCCCTCACCCTGTCCAAACAGCTACTTAAAGACGTAACCGACCCCCCTAACCGTGTGGATCAGCCTCGGCTCGCCGCCCTCCTCCAGCTTTTGCCTGAGCATGCCGATATACACCTCCAGGACGTTGGATTCACCGCTGAAGTCAAACCCCCACACCCGCTCCATAATCAAGTCCCTGGTCAGGACCTGGCGAGGGTGCTCCATAAAAAGCGACAGCAGCTCAAATTCCTTGACGGTAAGCTGAATATCCCGCTGCCCGCGCCTCACCTCGCGCGTGGTATGGTCAAGAGTCAAATTCTCAAAAACCAGGGCCTGAACAGATGCTTCCTCGCGCCCTTTGCGCCGCAACAGGGCCCTGACGCGGGCCATCAGTTCTTCCAGGGCAAAAGGCTTGACCAGGTAATCGTCGGCGCCCAGGTCCAGCCCTTTTACCCGGTCGGCTACCTCATCCCGCGCGGTCAGCATCAGGACGGGCAACCCCGGACCTGCGCCGCGCAGCCTGCGGCATACTTCCCAGCCGTCCATGCCGGGCATCAGCACATCTAAAAGGACCAGGTCGGGCTGCCACGACGCGGCCAGCCTCAAGCCCTCCTCGCCACTCCCCGCCACCTGGACGTCATAGCCTTCAAAAACCAGGGAGCGACGCAGGAACGCGGTAATTTTTTTATCGTCGTCAATAACCAGCACCTTCGCAGCCATGATACCACCCCCAAATGAAGCGTCTGGTATTAGGATTCTCCCTGCCGAGAAAAAAAACCTGCTGTTGGGCAGGCAAAGCGCAGGGCACTGGGCATAGGGAGTAGGGCATAGGGCCGTAGGTATATGCTGTATTTCTATAGGGTCTTTGTGCGAATGAATTTGCACCTGCATTTTTTGGGTAGTTTCACACGCCGCTATCGCGGCGCCGCGTATCAGGAAGCAGGGGGACGGTTCTTTTGCTTCCTTTTTTCGAAAAAGGAAGCAAAAGAACCGTCCCCCTGCTTCCCCGCTGCTTGCTTCAGCTATCAATTGCTGCTTTTGGCTTCAATGGTAACCACCACGCTCTGGGTTTGCCCGTCCCGGATAAAGCGGATTTCAACCTGGCTTCCCACCGGTGTCGCGGTGACCTGGTCTGTGAGACTATTGGGGTTGGTTATATCGACGCCATTGTACTGAGTGATTACATCACCACGCTGCAGACCCGCCTTGCTGGCCGGACCGCCGCTGACCGTTGAGGCGACAACGGCACCGGTTTGTTCGCCCAGCCCATAATACTGGGCGATGTCCTTGGTAACAGACTGCAGGTAGACACCCAGCCAGGGGTGCGTCACCCCTCCCTTGCTGACCAATTCGTCATAGACATCCTTGACGGTGTTGCTTGGGATGGCAAAGCCGATGCCCTGCGCTTCAGCGTTAATGGCCGTGTTGATACCAATTACTTCGCCGTTGAGGTTAAGCAGGGGACCGCCGCTATTGCCGGGGTTAATCGACGCGTCAGTCTGCAGGAGGTTCCGGTACTGGCGGTCCTCAACCGTGATGGGGCGCCCTTTGGCGCTGATCACACCCACCGTGACCGTGTGGTCCAAACCGTAGGGGTTGCCGATAGCGATGGCCCAGTCCCCCACCCTGATACTGTCGGAATCACCCAGCGCTATGGTTGGAAGGTTGCCGTCAGGCTCAATTTTCAACACCGCCAGGTCAAGATCGTGGTCGGACCCCACCAGCTTGGCCGGATATGATTTTTCGCGGGTGGATACCGTCACCTCGATGCTGCTAGCCCCGCTGATAACGTGCTCGTTGGTGAGGATATAGCCGTCCGCGGATATGATGAACCCTGAACCCATACCCTGGCTCTCCTGTGGCTGGGACGGAGTACGGAACTGGTCGCCGAAGAACTGTCTAAAGAACGGATCGTTGAAGAACGGGTCGGATCGGCTGCTGCTTTGTACGGTAGTGGTATCAACCCGGACTACCGCCGGGCTGGTGTTTGCCGCTATATCCGGGATGGTATCGGTTCCCGGCGTTCCAGCCGACGCCTGGCCCGCTTTTTCCGGCCAGGTGACCTGCGGGAAACCGTACCAACTGCCGGCGAAAAACACCGTCACTACCACCAGGGCGGCTATCAGGAAAGCGCCCAATACCTTCACCCTGGGGTGAGCAAAAAATTCTTTCATCAATATCCCTCCCTGCAAGAGATTTTAGCAGAAATTTTTTTCTACGTCCATATTGCCTCAGGAGGCTGAAAATAAGCTGAAAAGAGTTTTAAAGTTAACTTAAAAATAAGGGAAGGAAGCAGGGGGACGGTTCTTTTGCTTCCTTTTTTGAAAAAAGGAAGCAAAAGAACCGTCCCCCTGCTTCCCTGTTTCCCCTCAATTAAGCTAAAAGTTCGTAGACGCCTATGGCAATCAGAGCCAGGCCGGCGATAACGGCGGATCTCTCGCCGATCCACCTGGAGAGACAAGTTTGGCCTAACTTAAGGCCGGTTACAAAGAACAGGAGGCTGGTCACCAGGGCTAAAAGCGCGGTAAGCCCAGGGTTGAGGCCGATCATACCGCCTCCCAGGCCTCCGGCCAGGTTGTTTAAAGTCAGCGCAAGGCCCAGGACACAGGCCTCCCTGAAGTCGATGGCGCCGGAACAGTCTTTGTCTACAGCGACCGGCTCCTTCAGGATCCGGATCAGCAAACCAAGGGCCTTGATTTCAAAAGTTACCAGCGGGACACATTCACTTTCTCCGGGAAGCAGGGGGACGGTTCTCTCGCTTCCCTCGCCGGAGGAAGCAAGAGAACCGTCCCCCTGCTTCCCCCTGGACTGGAGGATAATCCAAACCCCCGCTCCGGCCATCACGCCTGAACTGATATATGACGCCCATACCGGGGGTATTAGAGTGAAGATACAGGCGCCGGCTTTCATTGCCCCAAAGGTGCCCAGGCCGGTCAAAAACGCAATCAGGAAGTTTGACGACCACGGCAGCCTGATCTTCCGCAAGCCGTAGACAATTCCGACCGCAAGACTGTCCAGGCTGGTGGACAGCGCCAGCAGCACGATCGACAGTATATGCAAACAATTCACCTCACCCGGAAGTTATTCCTGAGAGAGTATTATATGTTTGCAACCGGAAGATGGTGCCTGGCTTTGACGGAAGCAGGGGGACGGTTCTTTTGCTTCCTTTTTTCAAAAAAAGGAAGCAAAAGAACCGTCCCCCTGCTTCCTCCCTTGCTTCCTTATTGGAAAAGGCCCTGGTAGATGGAGACGCCCACCAGCAGCGCGGTCAGGACAATCATGATTACGGTGATAAGCCAGGAGATTGCATTGAAAAACTTTGAATTGACGTGTTCGCCCATCAGGTCCGGATCGTTGATCAGGTCCAGCATGAAGATCAGCACGAGC
Source organism: Pelotomaculum schinkii (assembly GCF_004369205.1). Lineage (NCBI taxonomy): Bacteria > Bacillati > Bacillota > Clostridia > Eubacteriales > Desulfotomaculaceae > Pelotomaculum > Pelotomaculum schinkii. The sequence goes on from NZ_QFGA01000001.1 coordinate 1,805,006, forward strand.
GGCAGCAGTATGCCGTTGATGACCTGCGACCAGAGCATGATCGGGATCAAGGGCACATTGGGAAGCAGGATAACTCCGGCGCCTATGACAACCAGGAAAGTGTACAGGCCATAGAACACCGGCGCCTCCCCCCAGGTCTTGTCCACCCCGGCCTCAAAGCCCAGGGCCTCGCAGATAAGGTAGGCCGTGGAAAGCGGCAGGATGGAAGCAGCAAACAGGGAAGCGTTGAAGAGGCCAAAGGCAAACAGCTCGGAGGCCCAGCTGCCGGCCAGGGGCGCCAGGGCGCTGGCCGCGTCCTGGGCGGTCTCGATGGCGACGCCGTTCTTGTGCAGTGTCGCTGCGCAGGCCACCACGATGAAGGCCGCCACCACGTTGACCATGACCACCCCAACCGCCACGTCCAGGCGTGAAAGCCGGTACTCCTTCACGGTAATGCCTTTTTCCACCACGGCCGACTGGATATAAAACTGCATCCACGGCGCGATGGTGGTACCGACCAGGCCGATCAGCATAGCCATGTAGCCGCTTTCAAACTGAAAGTGGGGAGTAACCATTTCAGCGGCCACAGTGCCCCAGGGCGGTTCCGCCAGCACACCGGAAATGATATAGGAAAAATAAAGCAATGACGCCACCAGGAAAATCTTCTCCACCCGCTGGTAGGTCCCCTTGACCACCAACCACCACACGGCCAGCGCGGAAACCGGCACGGAGATGTATTTGCTCACACCAAATATCTCCACACTGGCAGCCACACCGGCGAACTCGGCCACCGTGTTGCCCAACGCCGACAGGATAAGGCCCAGCATGGCAAAGAGGATCAGGCGGACACCGTACTTCTCCCGGATCAGGTCGGCCAGTCCTTTGCCTGTAACCGCCCCCATGCGCACGCCCATTTCCTGGACAACAAAAAGGGCCACCACCATCGGGATAAAAACCCACAGCATCTGGTAGCCAAAGGTAGCGCCGGCCACAGAATAGGTGGTGATACCCCCGGCGTCATTGTCGACATTGGCGGTAATTATACCGGGCCCCAGGATCGCGAAAAACATTATGATGCTTCTTTTCAAGTTGGTCAGTTTCATCGAATTCACCTACCCTGAAAATAAGGGAACAGCGCACGAAGGGAAGCAGGGGGACGGTTCTTTTGCTTCCTTTTTCGAAAAAGGAAGCAAAAGAACCGTCCCCCTGCTTCCCTTCTTTAGCGTCTGTTGCGGCCGAAGGCTTTGCGCATTATAAAATAGGAGAAACTCTCCAGGCTTTTGCGGTCCGGGATGATGGAATCCATGGCGTCGTCCACGGTCACGATGCCCACCATGCGGCCGGTCTTGTTGGTGACCGGGACGGCAATCAGGTCATACTTCATGATCGCTTCCAGGATATCACGAGGGTCGTCACCAGTCATGACGCTGATAACCCGGTCCTGCATGATCTCACCCAGGGGGGTGGGCGGCCTGGCGATAATCAGGTCGCGCAGCGATACCACGCCCAAGAGCTTCTCATCATCGTCCAGGACATACATATAATAGATAATCTCGGCTGAGGGCGCCACTTCCCGCAGCTTGTCGATAGCTTCCTGAGCGGTCATGTTGAACTGAAAGGCGATAAACTCGGTCGTCATGAGGGCGCCGGCGGTGCCGTCCTCGTATTCCATAAGTTCCCGGACGTCTTCCGCTTCCTCCGGCTCCATCAGGTTTAAGAGTTCGTCCGACTTTTCCCGGGTCAGTTCGCCCAACAGGTCGGCTGCCTCGTCCGGCGCCATTTCCTCCAGGATCCTCGACGCCCGTTCGCTGTCCATGGTTTCAATAATGTCGACCTGGGTTTCCAGATCCACTTCGCCCAAAGCCTCGGCGGCGGTCTGGTCGTCCAGGGTATTGATGAAGTCCGGACGTTCGTATTGGTCCAGGTCCTCAATGATTTCGGCAATATCGGCCGGGTGCAGCTTGCTGAATTTATCGTTGGCCTTCGCCAGTTTGATATTGGCGGTACGGGATCGGATCGGTTCCAGGTACTGCCAGCCGACCAGGTTGGAGGGAATCCGCTCCGTCTTGGGCTCCAAACCGGTGATCCTGCGGATCAGGCCGCGCACGCCGACGTCCACCGCAGTCAGCATCAGCGCGATGTCTACCTTGTGCTGGACCCAGGACAGCTTGATATCGTTGATCCGGACCAGTTTCGAACCCTTCATGTCGACGATCTGCTTGTCAAGGAGCCACTTTTTGACCAGGATTTCGTCTTCCTGCAGGGTGTGCAGGGTGTTCTCGCCAAACGGAGCCTTTAAGGTCAGCCCTTTGCTGCTGATCTCGGCGACATCGGAGACGCGAATGAGCTCCTGGATACCCTTGCCGTACTTGATCCCGGTAACCCGGGGACAGACCGCGTCCCAACGCACCGCCAGGTCCCGCACAGTCCCCACCTTGTGGCCGGTGACGTCAGAAATCTTCCGGCCCAGGATCGAACTTATAAAAAACTCTCCCAGTATGGTGATATCGCTCATTCACGGTCACCCCCTCATCATATATTACCCAGATTTCCTGAAATGAGTGTTTACAAAAAGCAAACTTCCCCGCGAGTAGGGAAGTTTTTGTCATAAAATAAAAAGACCCATATTGTCCCCACCCGTTTGAGCTTTGGCACGTACATAGCTAGAGGAACCACCCTCAGCCACATTAAGTAAAGCCTTAATCCGGCAGTACCTGTTAACCCGTAGGCGTCTCTCGACATTTCCGGGCAGTGGCGTGTGATCTATGCAGAAGCCTCACCTAACGAGGAATATTCTTTGTATACAGTATAAATCCACAAAGCATGTGGAGTCAACCCGACAGTGGAAAAAGTTTACCCTTTAAGGCTAACTCCTCTTAAAACCTGGAGCTAACACACCATACTTGCATGTTTCCATTCTTTGCTGCGCTGCTTTAACGAATGAATTTTAACTTCTATGATGATTAATAAGAAATATTTCCTTTCTCGTACAGGATTACTTCAATTTACCTCGAATAACATCATAATGACAGTATTAAGGAATTCAACTGAATTGACTTGGAGCAAATTTTTGCATTTTAATTTATATTTGTTAAAATAAATATGTATTATGGTTCTAAGCACTAATCAGGACTACAAAGGGAGTAGGCATAAACATGAAATTTCCACAGCTAAAAATCGGCAACCTGATTCCACGCTATCCTATTATACAAGGCGGCATGGCCATACGGGTCTCCACGGCCCCCCTGGCGGCGGCAGTTGCCAACGCCGGCGGGATCGGGATCATAGCAGCGACCGGGATGTCGGTGGCGGAATTAAAAAACGAAATCAGGCAGGCCAGGCGGCTGACCAAGGGTATTATCGGGATCAACATCATGTTTGCCGTCCGGCAATTTGCGACTCTGGTGCATGAAGCCATAGATGAAAAAATAGACCTTATCATAACCGGCGCAGGCTTCTCGCGCGATATTTTCAAATGGGGCGCGGACGCCGGAGTGCCGATTGTATCGATAGTTTCTTCCAGCAAGCTGGCTAAAATAGCCGAAAAGTCCGGGGCCTCGGCGGTGGTGGCCGAAGGAGCCGAGGCCGGCGGTCACCTGGGCACCGACCGCTCCATCTTTGAAATCCTGCCGGAAATTGTCGCCAACGTGAAGCTTCCGGTGATTGCCGCCGGCGGTATTATAGACGGCAGCGGCATTGCCAGGGTCATGCGGATGGGCGCCAGCGGTGTCCAAATGGCCACGCGCTTCGTCTTGAGCCTGGAATGCGCGGTGTCGGACGCGTTTAAACAAATGTACCTGAAGGCCCACCCGGAAGATGTAATGATTATCCGGAGCCCGGTCGGCATGCCAGGCCGGGCGTTGCGCAATCCCTTTGTGAGCGATGTGATGGGCGGCTGCCCCGCCCCGATCCAGGGATGTGAACTGTGCCTGAAGGATTGTTCCAGGGAGTACTGCATTATCCAGGCGCTGGAGAACGCGCGACTGGGCATGATTGACAAAGGCGTGGTCTTCGCCGGCAAAAACGTGAGCCAGATCAAAGATATCCTGCCGGTGCAGAGGATATTCGATAATCTAATAACGCAGTACGAGGCTGAGCCCGATTAAGGGAGCGCCGCATTAAGTTGCGCAAAGGCAAGGCCGGCTGTTCAGCAGCCGGCCGTTTTGTTGTATAACGAAAACCACCTGCTGGCAGGTGCTCATGATTTGAAAAAGAGGGCCACGGGCGCCGGTTTATCAACAAGGTTAAAGACTTCATCAACTCCTCATCCCTAAATGCGGGTGCGAATTTATTCGCACCTGATTTGAGCAACATTGTAGCGGCCGAAATGTTTTCAGGGTGAAGCCAAATTACCGGATTTTTTAATCTTCCTCGACATTTTTACAAGAAATTCAACCTGCGCCCGTGTATAATTAGGTGGGGTGATCATCAGTTGCAGGAGTTTTACAGGAAACACTTGAACGCTATTATTAATATCGGCTTATTCATCACCACCCTGTTGATCGCTGTAATTGCCTTTAAACTGGTTATCCCCTATTTGCTCCCGTTTCTTCTGGGCCTTATTCTCGCCGTGATTATGGAGCCATTGGTAAACCTGTTATTGCGGCTGAAGTTGCCGCGCTGGGCGGCCACGGCTATAGCCATGCTGGTCACGGTCGGTTCTCTTGTGACTGTCACCACCCTGGCCATTGCCAAAATAGTAGTTGAGTTGACCAAGTTTCTGTACAACTTACCCCGAGTTATAGAGAGAGGGGCACAGGTTTGTTAATATCTAAAGAATGGCGCGGCTTGCTTTTGATAGTCCTGGCGGCGTCCCTGTGGGGCGTCTCTGGTTCGGTCGCCAAGCACATCTTCAACCAGCAGGTTAGTCCTTTTGATCTTACCGCAATCAGGCTTTTCTTTTCCTTTGTCCTTTTATTTCTCTACCTAGCCGCGACAAACCGCTCCCTGCTGCGGATATCACTGTCGGATATTCCCTACTTCCTTACTTTCGGGTGTTTCGGCGTGGCTCTGGTACAGTTTGCTTATCTTTTCACCATCAGCCAGACCAACGTGGCCACCGCGGTATTTCTCGAATACCTGGCCCCGGTCCTGGCTGCCCTGTACGGTATGGTCTTTTTGAAGGAACGGCCCCACTTTTTTAAGGTCCTCGCCCTCTTCCTGGCCGTCTGCGGCGGTATGTTTATTGTAAACGGAAGCCCGGGCGGCGGCCTGACGGTCAACCGGGCCGGGCTCATCAGCGGTTTGGTCTCGGCTTGCGGCTTCGCCTTTTACAGCATCTACAGCAAAAAAGGTCTGGCCCGCCACAACTCCTGGACAGTCTTGACCTACGGGTCGGCGGCAGGGTCCCTGTTGTGGAGCTTTTACCTGCCCGCCTGGCAGGCTATGGCCGGGCATTCCATTACAAACTGGTTGTTTTTTCTGTACATCGTCGTTTTTGCCACCATCCTGCCTTACGGCTTTTTCATCCTCGGTTTAAAATACCTGGACCCCGTCAAGGCCGGCATCATCAGCACGCTGGAGCCGGTCATCGCAGCGGTGGTAGCCTGGCTTTTCCTGCGCGAGGCCCTCTTTCCCCTGCAGGTGCTGGGCGGCGCGCTGGTATGCGCCGCCGTAATCATGGTCCAGGCGGCAGGGACGGTTGATAGAGTTCCACAATGAGCTTGCCTTCTTCGGAACGGATATCTGTGAGGCGGTAGCCCCGCGTGCGATCACCCAGGTCAACGGACAGGCTCTGCTCTGAAGCTATATATTTCAGCACTTCACTGGTTACCGGCAGTCCCGCGAGCAGCACGCGAGCCGGCTGAAAGCGGACCTTACCGTCCCCGTCCAGCACAAAGGCGCCTTCCATCCTGAAATCGGTACCAGCGGCTTCAGCGCGGCCGGAGATGGCAAACAACCCACTGGAAGAGCGCACGGAAAGCGAAGCCAGGTTCGGGTCATCCTGTCCAAAAAAAACCTTATTTATTTCCTGGTCCGCGAACTCTATCCGCAGACCTCTCCCGCTCAGCGAAAATTTTTCCGGAGACAAGCTGTTCCAGGGCAGCGAGTTCAGGTGAGACAGCAGGTAGCGCAGAGAAGTAATTGACTGATAAAGGACAGTTTCAGACTGGAGCACCTCGTCGGCCAAGCCCGTGGACTGCTGCCTGAGATCCGCCAGAAAAGCTTCCCGCCCGGCCCGGTCACGGTCCATTTCGACAAGCTTTTGAGACAGGGCCGTGATTTTGGCCGTAAGTCCGGCCTGCGCCTGCCGCAGGGTTTCCGCCTGCTCCTCCTGGTGGCGCTGCAGGTCCCTGACCTCTTCGAGCAACCTTACCTGACCGATAATGATGGTCTTTACTGATTCCGCCCTTGCTACAAAATCGTTAAAATCCACCGCACTCAGGATCACCTCCAGGTAGGCAACGGGACCGTAGCGGTACAGAAAGTTGACCCACTGGCCAAGCCTGTCCCGGCCCGCGCGCAACTGCTCGCGGGTCACTTGCAAACCGGCCTCGGAATCCGCCAGGGCCTGCCGCACCACCGGGATTTCACCGGTGAGCCGCTCGTGTTCCTGCCGCGCGGCCTCTATCCTGACATCCCAATCCAGGAGTTCCGCTACCAGCGCTCTTTCTTGCTCATTCAGCCCCGCCAGCCTGTTTACGGCCTCATTGCGCCCTTCCAGCGCCGCAGGTCCAGCAACCGGGTTAGCTGCCCGGCTGCCGTCAAAGGCGGCCAGGAGACCGACCGCGATGGTTAATACAACAAAAAGGCCGCGCCTCACTGCCCTGTTCACTTTTCAAAGCCCTGGGGGTGACTGAGATGCCAGCGCCAGGCAGTTTCAATTATGTCTTTCAGTCGTGGATATAGAGGCTGCCAGCCCAGTTCGCTCTTAATCTTGTCCGATCCGGCCACCAGCATGGCCGGGTCACCGGGCCGCCTGGCCGTAAATTTGACAGGCAGGGTCCTGCCCACCACTTCCCCGGCTGTCCTGATAACGTCCAGGACCGTATAGCCGTTGCCGTTGCCCAGGTTGTAAGCGCTGGAAGGGGCTCCGCCGGCCAGCGCGTCCAGGGCCAGGATATGGGCCTGGGCCAGGTCGTTGACGTGGATATAGTCGCGCACGCAGGTACCGTCGGGCGTGGGGTAATCATTACCGTAAACCTCGAGGTGGGGCATCTGCCCCAGGGCAACCTTAAGCACCAGCGGAATCAGGTGCGTCTCGGGCGTGTGGTCTTCCCCGATATCTCCCTCCGGATCGGCGCCCGCAGCGTTGAAATAGCGCAGAGAGGCCCAGCGCAGGCCGTAGGCGTCGCCGTACCAGCGCATAGCGCCCTCCAGCGCCAGCTTGGTTGCCCCGTAGGGGTTGGTAGGGTTGGCGGGATGGGACTCCGGTATGGGGACCTCCCGCGGTTCCCCGTAAACCGCCGCCGTAGAGGAGAAAACCAGATAGCGGACCTCCGACTCAACCATAGCGTCCAGAAGGTTCAGGCCTTTGACCACGTTGTTGTGGTAGTAGTCCGACGGAAGCCGGACCGACTCGCCGACCTGGCTGCTGGCCGCGAAATGCATGACGGCATCCACCTCGAACTCCGCAAAGAGCTGCTTCAAAAGAGCTCTGTCGGAAGTGTCCCCTTTTACCAGGAATCCTTCCTTTACGGCAGCCTGGTGTCCCCTGGTGAGGTTGTCCAACACTACCACCTGGTGACCCCTGTTAACAAGCTCGCGAACGGTGTGACTGCCGATATAGCCGGCCCCCCCGGTAACCAGTATATTCATTGTTCTACTCCTTTTCATTGTTATAAAATTATTTCATGCGAAACATCACTTTTCCGGGATAACAAATCCCTGATTGGAAGAATAAGGATTACTCTGATGTTGTGCTCAAATTATACCATACGCTTCCTGGCCGGACAATTTTACATTTAATGGAAAATATGACCGGGATCGCTATGATCCTCCAACCGTAGGGCGGCCTCGACTTTCTATGAAAGGGGGCCGCCGCCCTTAACGCTGTAAACGCGCGGCTTATCCCCCGGCGGGACAGGCTAAAAACAACAAAAAAAACGAGTCCTACCCTGAAAATAACTGTACCGCTGTTCAGCTCACAGAGCGAATCCCCCAAAATGTAGGTGCGAATTCATTCGCACAAATGTTACATCAGCTACAACAAGTTCGGCGCCGGCGCGCCGTGTGCGATTGAAATCGCACCTACATCGGCTGGTATTTTCATGATACGTGGCGCCGCGATAGCGGCGTGTGGAACGACTCTGAAAACAAGAGTCAGACATACGAACCGATCCCCCAAAATGCAGGTGCGAATTTATTCGCACAAAGGTTACCTTAGATCACCAAGTGCGGCGCGACGCGCTTTTGTGCGATGGTTGACAGGCCATGCAGACGCAGAGCCGCTGTCCCTTACCGGAGACAGCGGCTCTGTTCTTCATCATGCTCATGCGGCTGCTTGCGTGTTAATTCATTTGAGGCGCTACCGGGCTCTTCCTTTGAAACCGCACAACAAAAATTGATCCCCCGGAGTCGGTTTTCACCTCAATCTTGGCCTTGTGTCTGGTCGCAATACTGTAACACACCGCCAGCCCCAGGCCTGTGCCTTTATCCTTGGTGGTAAAGAAGGGCGTCCCAAGTTTTTTAAGCGCGTCAGGGGCGATACCCTGTCCCTTGTCCTGCACCTCCAAAACGACCTTGTCGGCGTCGCTATACGTCCTGATTGTGAGAGTGCCGCCGGACGCCATGGCTTCCAGCCCATTGCGGGCAAGGTTTAAGATCAATTGCCGGATCTCTTTTTCATCCAGGGGTAAAGCCGGTATATCCCCCAACACCAATGCGACATATTTGTCGGCCAGCATGGCGTCGGCCTGTATGATCGGGAATAAGCTTTTCACGATAAAATTAAGGTTTTGCTCCTTAAGCTCGATGTTTTTGTTTTTGGCCAGGGACAGGTATTCCGTGATAATGGCGTTCGCCCTGTCCAGTTCTTCAATCATCAGGTCAAAAAAGTCCTTATACCCGGCGCACGCCTTCTTAGCCCCCAGAAACTGCAGAAAACCCCGCACGGTGGTCATCGGGTTCCTGATTTCATGTCCGATGCCGGCCGCCATTTCGCCGATCAGGTTCAGTCGGTCCAGCCGCAGCATCTCTTCCTTCAACTGCTTGAGTTCGGAAATATCGATAGACATAGTTAAAGCCAGCGGAGTCCCGTCAATATCATGAATGGGATACCCGTATAACTGGTAGGGGCGGCCGTTATGGACCTGCTCCCATTTACATGAAACCCGTTCCTGAAAAATCTTATCTATCCGGCAGGCCTCACACGGTGTTTCTCTCCCATAAAGAGCCTCATAACAGTACTTGCCGGAGGAATCACCAAAACTCTCACAGAAGCAGTTGTTGGCAAAACGGACGGAATAGTCCTGTTCTACAAGCGCAATGTTGGCAGGCAGATTGTGCAGGACGGTAAACAACCTCCGGCGTTCTACTTCTATAGCCGCTTCCGCCCGTTTTTGTTCAGTAATGTCATTGATCGCTACAAACATGCAAGGCTCACTGTTCAGTTCAATTACCTCCGCCGACACGAGCCCGATGCGGACTTCACCTGTTTTCGTCAAGAAACGGCCCTCGAGATTATGCACCGTTTCCTTTCCCTGCAGCAGGCCGGTTATACTGTTGCGAGTATTTTTTTCTTCCACCCAAAACGGTAAATCTGTAACCGTACGCCCTACGAACTCTGCGCGGCTATACCCGGCAGCCTCTAAAAGGCTGTTATTCGCGTCAACAAACCTGTCATCCGCAAGCCTGTATATAGCCATCATGCTTGGGCTGGCATTAAAGGCTTTGGAGAACCTTTCCGCAGACAACTGCAGCGCTTTTTCAGCCTTTTTTCTGCCGGTGACGTCAGAAAGAGTAGCTATATATCCCAGGACTCTGTGGTCTTCGGCCAGAAAGGGCGCAATTTGTCCGATCACCCAGACTACTTCACCATCCTTGCGCAACAACCGGAAACTAGTTCCAAGAGTGTCCCGGTTGGCATTGCACTTTTTCCATTTGGCAACAACTCTATGCCGATCTTCCGGGTGGATGGCCTTCACCCACCCCATACCCAGCATTTCCTCTGAAGAATAGCCCGTAATACTGCTGGTCTGTTCATTTGAATATACACATAACCCTGCCGGGCTGATCTGGCAAAAGCCACTCATAATGCTCAATCCAGATCCCACCATGCCTTTCTGCCGCTATCGACGTTATACTGCTTTAAATAACAAATTATTTATTTCACAAGCAGGCCATAAATTCCTTCCTAATGCTAATACAAAATATTCTACAAAATACTACAAAATACATCAATTATTTTAATTTACAATTAACCTGTATGGGACGGCTCGTTTTTCTTGCCTTTTTTCTATAATCTTTCTTTAAATATGACGGAAATAAGCCATAATTATAGTATAGATAGACATCCCCTAATTGCCGGAGGGTATATGGAAGATAAGAAGTGGTATTTCCTTGAGGCTCAAGAAGCCTGCGATGCGCTCGGGACCAACCCCGGACAAGGGCTTTCGGCCATCGAAGCTGCTGAACGTTTGCGGGTCCACGGACCCAATGCCCTGAAAAAAAAGCCTCCCCGCGGCCTGTTATCCATGTTTGCCGCCCAGATGAAGGAGATCCTGGTGTTGATCCTGCTCGCCGCGGCAGTCATCTCGGGCGTCCTCGGCGAATGGGAGGACGCCGTCGTAATCCTGATCATCGTCATCCTTAACGCCATCATCGGCGTCATTCAGGAAAACAAAGCCGAACATGCCCTCAAAGCGTTGAAGGACTTGACCAAGCCGTCCACCAAAGTGGTGCGGGACGGCAAGGTTATCCAGATGAACGCCGAGGAATTGGTCCCAGGTGATTTGGTATTACTGGACGCGGGTGATTCGGTCCCGGCCGACTTGCGGCTGATCGAGGCCGCCTCCCTGCGCGCCAACGAATCAGCCCTGACCGGAGAGTCCGTGCCGGTGGAAAAAGATCCGGAAGTTATTAAGGCCGGGCAGGTCTCCTTAGGGGACCGGAAGAACATGCTGTTCATGGGCGCCACCATAACCGGCGGGCGGGCCAAAGCGGTTGCAGTGGAAACAGGCATGAAGACCCAGCTGGGACGGATCGCCCGGCTGCTTGACGAGGCGGAGATAGAACCAACTCCTTTGCAGCAGCGTTTGGCCAAGCTGGGTAAAATATTGGGGCTTGCCGCGGGGGCTATCGTGGTGATGGTATTCTCGATCGGGCTTTGGCGCGGCGAAAATTTGCTGGAAATGTTTATGGTGGCCATCAGCCTCGCCGTAGCGGCAGTCCCCGAGGGGCTGCCCGCGGTCGTAACCATTGTGCTGGCCCTGGGTGTGACCAGGATGAGCCGCCAGAGGGCGATTATCAGAAAGCTCCCCGCTGTCGAGACCCTGGGCACGGCGACCGTGATTTGCTCCGACAAAACCGGTACCCTGACGAAAAATGAAATGACTGTTACCTCTGTCTACGCGGACGGCAGGATGTTTCAAATAACCGGAACCGGCTACGCGCCTGAAGGGGAGCTGCTGGACCAGGACGGCTCCGGGGTCTCGCCCGCGGCCGGCGGCAGCCTGAATTTGGCCCTGCTTGGCGGCCTTTTAAACAGTGACGCCCAAGTAGAGGCTACGGAAAAAGGTTATCAGGTAATTGGAGATCCCACCGAAGGGGCGCTGGTGGTAGCCGCGGCTAAAGCAGGCTTGACCAGAGCGGCGTCGCGTCAAACAAGCCCCCGGGTCGCCGAGATCCCCTTTGATTCGGACCGCAAGATGATGACGACCTTCCACCGCATGGAGGGGTTTATCCGGTCCTTTACCAAAGGGGCGCCGGATGTGGTTATCCAACGCTGCACGCACGTGCTGCTGCGGGAGGACACTATCGTACTTGATGAGGGAAAACGCAGGGAGCTTTTAGAAATCAATTCCCGGTTGGCCTCACAGGGGCGGCGTGTACTGGCGCTCGCCACCCGGCGGTGGCAGGAAGTCCCCTGGAGCCTGGCGCCGGAAAATGCGGAGCGGGAGTTGACTCTCATCGGCTTCTTCGCCCTGCAGGACCCCCCTCGCCCTGAAGCCAAAGAAGCGGTGGCGAGGTGCCGCAGGGCAGGCATCCGCACGATCATGATCACCGGCGACCACAGGGATACAGCCGCGGCCATCGCCGCAGAACTGGGGATGCTGCAGCCGGGTCACGGCAGCCTGACCGGCGACCAACTGGAACAAATGAATGAAGAACAATTAAAAGGAGCGGTAAACCGGGTTGCAGTCTTCGCCAGGGTATCCCCCGAACACAAGCTGCGTATCGTGGAGGCGTTGAAATACCACGGCCATGTTGTAGCGATGACCGGCGACGGGGTCAACGACGCCCCGGCGCTAAAAAGGGCCGATATCGGCGCCGCCATGGGGATCAGCGGCACTGAGGTGGCCAAGGAAGCCTCGGACATAGTCCTGCAGGACGATAATTTTGCCACTATTGTACAGGCTGTGGAGGAAGGCCGGACCATCTATAACAATATCCGCGGTTCCATACAGTACCTGCTTTCCTGCAATACCGGAGAAATCGCCGCCATTTTTGCGAGCCTGCTGCTTGGTTTGGGGAGCCCTTTAAGCCCGATCCAGATCCTCTGGCTGAACCTGGTTACCGATGGGCCTCCCGCCCTCGCCCTTGGTCTGGAACCGCCCCAAAAGGGGATCATGGAGAGGCCTCCCCGGAATCCCAAAGAGGGTATATTTTCCGGGGGTGTAGGCGCCATGATCTTATGGCAGGGCCTTATGATCGGGGTCCTCTCCCTGGCGGCTTACTGGCTCGCTCTGCGCTGGGGCCGGACCCTGCAGGAAGCGCACACCATGGCCTTTGTTACCATGGCCATGTCGCAGCTGGCGCATTCCTTTAACGTCCGGAGTGCGGAGCAGTCTCTGTTTACCTTAGGGTTAGGCAGCAACCGCAGTATGATCTATGCGTTCGTGGTATCAGCCGCGGCGCTGTTCATCGTGATCCTGACACCGTTTCTGAGAAGCGTATTTGACACCGCCATGCTCCGGCCCTCCGACTGGGCGTTTGTCCTTGGCTTAAGTTTAATCCCGCTGGTCCTCGTTGAAATAAGCAAGCTGCGGCTCAGGCGCACCACCGTACCCGGGGCCTGAGTTATCAGGGCAAAAAAAGATCCCACCCCAAAAGGCAGGAGGAAAGAGAATAAATGGCAAAAACATTACTGCATTATCATATTATCGCAAACAGGCAAACATTTCTATTGACGCAAACTCATAAATAAATAATGTTTTTGTGCATTATTTTATACATACTACACAAACCTCATTTGTCATTCCGCAGACACCACACAGTTTCGCCCGTTTGCCTTGGAATCATAAAGCGCCCGGTCCGTCCGCGCCAGCAGCTCTTCCAAAAAGTCCTCAGGGCTGCCGAATATCCCGGCGCCGGCCTTGACGCTGACAAGGCCGACGCTGACAGTTACGCGCAAATCCCCTCTGGAGGAACTGATCCATTGGTTCTCTATGGCGCTTCTCACTTTTTCGGCAAGGATAACAGCGCCCTTCCTATCCGTGTTCGGCACATATATGATAAATTCATCCCCTCCGAACCTGGCCAGAATATCCGAACGGCGGAGCTTGCTTTTTATAGCCTCAACGACACTGCGCAGGACATTATCTCCGATCAGGTGTCCGTACGCGTCGTTGATAAGCTTAAAATTATCTACATCTATAAGCAAGATTGAAAATGGAATATTATAACGCTGAGAAACCAAAATCTCGTACGCCACCTGCTGCATCAAGTATCGCTTGTTGTAACAATCAGTCAAATCGTCTGTTATCGTAGCCTTTTCAAGTTTCTGATTAACGTCGTAAAGCTCTTCCTGGATCCGCAATAATTCCTCGTTTTGCTGCCGGAGGATCGCATTATTTTCATTATTCTGCTCGAGCAAACTACGCAATTCGGTAACGTCATTCAAAGTTATGATCCGTCCCAAAAGATTTTTTTTGCCGTCAAGCACCGGAGACACATGGATGGATACATGCACAGTTTGCTCACCTATGATTTTCACTTCGGCTTGCAGACTTTTTAATTTGTTGGTATTATACTCCTCCAAAAAAATACTATCGGGGCCGTCTGCTTCAGAAAGCTGTAAGAGGCCCTTCATCTCGAAATTCCGGCCTGCCTGCGTCTTTAAAAATCTCGTTGCGCTCTTGTTAAGATCAAGAATTATTCCGTCTTTATCTATGACGAACATGCCTATAGCCATGCTGTCTATAACCTCACGCTGGGCGATGTTTACAATCCGGAACAAGTCGTACCTATTGATTGCGATTACAAAACAAACGGCCGACAATACAATCCCGCAGGAAGTCAAACCGGGGACAACCCCGAAAAGCGGGAAAAACGCCACGTTGAAAAGAATATCCAATTGAGAAAATATTATTAAGATTACAACGCCCCACATGCAAAGAGATACCTGCTTTTTCATGTTGCCTTCAGCCGCATTTACAGCAGTCTTAAATATCAAGACGGTGGAAACTAATAAATAGCCCAAACCGGAGATAAAAAAGAACCAGAATAAAGAGCCGTATGTACGGACCGCCCATCCGCCGCCGCTTGATTGCGTAAACATGAAATGCCATGGGTTGGTTGTCGCCAGTATTGAGCACAGGACGGCAGGCGCTGCCGACAGGTAAAAAAAGGACCTTTTCAAACCGTAAAATTTCCTGGTCAACACCAAAGAGAACATCAGCCAGCCGAAGCCCAAAAAACTAAGGCCAATGAACGCCACATTCAGAAAAAACCACTGCAGCTGCTGATCAGGGGTTATGTTAATGATGAAATTACAGCTCGGCCACAGCATCATCAAAGAGTGAAAGGCTAAATATGCTTTGTGCAGGGTTGTGATGTTGTTTACCGTTAGCGCATAAATGAAAAGCGCCAACAATATGCAGAAAAGATAAAAATCCATCCACACAGGCAGCATCTGGTTCACTTCTTTCACTGTTTTGGTATGGCCCTGAGCCTGTCGTTAATTTTTGCAGAAAATGAGCGTGAAAGGACTGGAAAGCATATAAAACATTGTTTTTTTTGTCGATAGATAAGTTCTTTGTAAAACACACTAATTGTTTATTCAATATGCCAGATAAATTATCCTTTTTTGGCGGATTGACTAAAATATGATACATCCAGCTTAATATCGACAAAGTTTTTGAATTTGCCATACTAAAGAATAATACCTTGAAAAAAATTTTAGGGCAGGTAAAATGTTTAAAACACTTTGTCCCTGCCCCCAAACAAATATTTGCGGTCCATACAACCTTTTATTTTTAGATACGAACAGGCAGCCGTCTTTGCAGGTGTCAAAAGTATGCTAAAATATGAATATGTGAATCCGATTAAACTGGCGCCTGCATCGGCTGGTGTTTTCATGATACGCGGCGCCGCGACAGCGCGTGGCAACTACCTTGAAAAGAATTGAGGGCTTCTTGATGATGAAAAGAAAACTGCTGATCACGGTCCTTATCTTGATTACCGCTGCCTCTCTAGGCGCCGCAGTGTTTTTTTACAACCAGGCGAAGCACCAGCAGCAAAGCCCTCCCGGCACGCAGACATCCGCTCCGGGCGGAAGCGGAACAAGCGACGGCGGGGACCCGGCGTCCTCAACAGGCGGAGCTTCCGGCGGCAGCGAGGGCGGGGAAACGTCCGGACCACAGACTTCCCCTGCGCAAAATCCCCTGCAGGCCCAAATCGAACAGAAATACACAGCAAGGCTGCAGTCCACCGGCTCCAGCTACGAAAGCAGGTTAAACAGCCTGCTCGCGTCCGCCGCCGGCGATTACCAGGCGGCCAAAAAAGCCGACCCCAATGCCGGTATCACACCGCTGACCAACAAGTATTACGCCGCCGGCCAAGCCCTCGAGGCCGAGTGTGACGCAAAGATGTACGCCATCCTGGACGCCTTCGAGAACGAGCTGCGGGCAAACTCCTTGCCGGTGGACGCGGCCGTCAGGGCCAGAGCCGCATATGACGCCGCAAAGAGCGACCGTGCCGGCCAAATCCTCTCCGCCAAGCCCTGATTTCCGAAGGAGGGAAGCAGGGGGACGGTTCTTTTGCTTCCTTTTTTCGAGAAAAAAGGAAGCAAAAGAACCGTCCCCCTGCTTCCTCTTTCTCTTTTACTTAATAATTACGCTTTCTGCGGACTGCGCTCTCGGGGCGGCATTATTGTCGTAGAGTGTCAGCACAAAGCGGTAGGTCCCGTTTTCGCAGCCGGCGGGGACGGTCAGGGTGGCGCCGCCGCCGGTTATGCTCACCGGCAGGTCCGTCTGGCCGGCCATATTGACATAAGACGCTCCGTATTTGCGCTGCAGGGTCGACTTTACAGCGCCGGAACCCAGCGTCTCTATGTTAAAAACGACCGGGACGGCGGCAGCCGATTTGTCAAAGACTCTTGCCGCGGCCCTTGCTCTTATGGCGTATTGGCCGGGCGCCGCCACCGCCAGGGTGGTCCCGCCGCCTGCCAGCAGATAGCCGTCGCGGGGAGTCGCAGCAGCTGTACAGGCATAGGCCTTCATCCGGAGATCATAGCTCCCCGGGGCAAACGGAGCCGCACAACCAGACATATCAATGGAAACGTTATTATCGCCAAACGCCGCCGCCGTAAAGACATAAGGCAGGGTTGAGGTAACGGCGGCTCCATTGATCTTCGCGCCTATAGGAAAGGGCACCGTTACTCCGCCCCGTTCCAACTGTAATTCACAAGCGTAACTCTTCCCGTCGGTCTTATAGTCATAGCCTTCAACCGGCGTCCTGGAAAGGTTGATATGAACCGAGCCGTTTTCCCCGCTTGCGGTGAGCGAATAGGCGTTGACGCCCGCCACCGTGACAGACGGCATAGCGCCCGCAGAAGTACCGGCGGCGGTCAGGAGCTCCACTTTGTAGGCGCCGGAGGCGATGCCAGGCGCTGTTTTTGAAAAATCAAAGATAAACAGGTATTCCTTTTCAGTTCCAGCCGGTACCGGTTCTGCAGGCGCATAGTTTTCCGTTGCGCTGCCCATCTTTATAAATTCACCCAGCGCCAGCCTTGTTCCCAATTCCGCCGCAAGGTTTTTATAATAGTACACACCGTCAACCAGCATAATAATCGAGGTATTGGCCGGCAGCGGGACCACCGTCCCTTCATTTGCCAGGCCAATGGTTTGGGTTTCCAGGTGATAGGTTTCGTTATAACGCATGCTGAAGGCCGCCGTAAAAACACTGTCCGAAGTGACGGCCGCCGACGTGCCGGTTCCCAGCAGCGCGGCGGTATAATGCCTGCCTTCTTTTATGTTTGCGTTTACAATTTCCACCGCATCGTGCGGCACAAATATTCCGGGCACCGGGATACCGTTCTCATCCTCCGACCATACGTCATCGCCCGCAGGGTTGTTACTGTTCAACCGATCGACAACTTCTTCCCAGGACATATCACCGATGGGAACCGCGCCGTCCTCTTCCGGGACATCGCCGCCTCCTGTTCCAGCCGGAGCGTTGATGTAATAGTTGTTCCAGGCGTCATCGGGATCTAAGGGCGCCTGCGAGGAGCCGACTATCCCCCCCACATTGGTGCTGCCTGTCACACTGCCCGTACTTAAATTGTTGTGTATGGTGGATTCATCGCCGGTCCAGTTCCCGGCTCCCGCTATTCCGCCTATTGAGTCACGTCCGGCTACCGCCCCTTCATTAAAGCAATTGCTCACGGTGTTGCTGCTGTCCGCGTATCCGACCACGCCGCCTATGTAGCCCTCAATCCCTGTCACCGCGCCACTGTTGACGCAAACCGTGATCAGGCCGTCTGTGTAGCCCGCCACGCCGCCTATGAAATACCTTCCCGATACGGTTCCGGAAGCGTAGGAGTTGCTCACTTCGCTGTCCGTGTCGGCATACCCCGCCACGCCGCCTATGTAATTCTCAATCCCCGTCACCGTGCAATCGCTGCTGCACCCCGTTACAGTCTCATCCGTCCTGCCGGCCACGCCGCCCACATAATATCTGCCCGATACGGAGCCTGAAGCAGAGGAGTCACTCACTACACTCTGGTCGGCGGCATATCCGGCCACGCCTCCCGCGTAATTCTCCTGTGCTTTCACCGTGCCGCCGACGCTGCATCCTGTTATATCTCCTCCCTCTATGCGGCCAACCACGCCTCCGACATAATATCTTCCCTGGACAGTTCCTGAAACAGTGCAGTTAGTTATTTCATTATCAGCGCCGGCAGCATATCCGGCTATGCCCCCCGCATAATTCTCCAATGCCGTCACTGTACCGTCCACGGTACAGTCCGTTATACTCACATCTGTCCGGCCGGCCACACCGCCAACATAATATCTTCCCTGCACGGTTCCTGAAACGGTGCAGTCGGTTATTTCGCTGTTAACCGCGGCATATCCGGCGATACCCCCCGCATAGCTCTCTCCGCCGGTCACCGCGGCATTGACGGCGCACCCGGCAATCACTCCGTTGGTGTAGCCGGCCACACCTCCCGTATAATTTCTCCCTTTTACACTTCCCGATATACTTACGTTCCGGATCACGCTTCCGTCGCCGGCATAGCCAAACAGCCCCCAGTAGTCGGGCCAGGATTCGTTGACATACAGACCGGTTACTTCGTTGCCGTACCCGTCAAAATAGCCCTGAAAACGCTTGTTCGAGGTCCCGATACTCTGGAATTTTTTTGGCTTCTTGGACACAAAGGAGCCGTCGGCGTTCATCTCGTTTAAGAGAATATCCTGGGTAAGCCTGATATATTGGCCGGCATAGGTTGTACCGCTATTGACGCATTGCGAAAAATAGGCAAGCTGCGCGCCGTCGCTGATTAAATAGGGGTCCGCCTCGGTTCCCGTCCCGCCGGCGAAGCTTGTAGCAACAGTCCCGTCCCATAAAGGGCCGGCGGCCAGGGCGGTCATATTTTTATACACCGGAACAGGCGTCACGGGCGAAAGAAGCCAGACGCAGCACAAAAGGACAGCCATTATTTTGTTCTTCAGTTTTTTATTCATAGTTATACTCCTGTCGCCGTTACACCGGTATAATTGTCCTCCGCGCTGTCCTTAAAAAAAACCAGTTCATAGAGCGCCGCCGTATTGAGAGAAGTCGTAAGAGTTTTATTTGCCAAATCGATACTTGTGGCGTTGAGCACGATGGGGTTGGTCATGTCGGGAGCGGCGCCGTCCTGCCAGGTAATGGTTACCGCCCGGGCCTGCTGCGCGCTTTGGGCCAGTGTAATTTTCAGGGCGGCCACAGGCGAGCCTGTGTTTTCCGCCACAGTATAGGAAACCGCAGGGGAGATGATAAACCTGCCTCGCAGCGTTTTGGCATAGGGATAAGACGAGGCTGCGGTCACCAGCACTTCCAGGGGCGCGCCCGTGTTGGCCGGCGCAGGCACAGTCAGGCTGACTGCCTGGCTCTGTCCCACCGCACCGGCCGGGTCAATTGCGCCGTTAACACTGCTGCCCGACGGCGCCGCCGCGGCGATATATGTGATCTGTCGATCCGAAACATTGAGCTGATTTTCATAATTCCTGAGCTCAAAGCTGATCGTCGCCGCCGTATGCCAGTCGTGCGTGATATGATACACCGGTACGTCCGCCGCGTCTGTCAAAAGGTCGCTGGTGAAATAAAAGTCGCCCTCGGTGGTGGCGATATATGTTTTCATAACGGCCGAGTAAATATAGCTCGCCCACGAAATCGTGTAAAAGGAACCGATCAACAAAGCCGCGGCGATGGCAACAACCGTTAATTTCAGCTTTTTTGCCCGGTAAACCTTTGCCGGATCAAATCGCTTGCTGCGCATGATTTATCCACCTTTTTTATGCCTGCACGGCTGTAAGCTTCAGTACGATATAATCTATCTCGTTTCTGTACCGGTAATGATTGCTCCCGCCCGGCCAGGAGACCGTCAGTACATAAGCCTTTGTTTCTTCCACGTTGGCCGTGAACGACTGGCTCTCACTGACATAACGGTTGCCGAGACGGTTGAAGGCAACGGCGGCTCCCCCCTCTTTTTGCAGCGTGTAGTTTAAAGGAAGGTTGCCGGTGGTTTTCAGTTCCAGGGTAACGTCCTGGTTATAGCCGCTGACCGTTCCGGAGCTGTTCTTGTTGCTTATCCATATCGCAATAGTTTTTGTATCTCCGGGCGCCATGTCGTTGAAATAAAACGTGGCGGCTTCATAATCGATGGCCCATGTTGAAAACTCAATATCCGGCGTCGTCGAACCCGAACCCGGATCACTGCTGTTTTCAGCGCCTGTATTGTTTATCACCGAGCTGAAGCGTGAAAATGAAACACCTGTAACCACAAGCGACACGATAAACAGGTATATAAAACAGTAATACAACTGCTTTAACCTTATATTCAGCTTCAGTCTCTTTTCCCGCTTTGCTCTCATTTCCGGCGCGCCTTTCAATTATCTAATTATCTATCATGGGTGGTTTGTTATTGAGGCGCTACTTGCTCCCCGCTGACGCGGAACAGCACCTTAACCGATTCCCTGGCCTGCAGGGCGTTGACGGCAAAAGTATCGTAATCGTCATAGGCTGCCAAAAGCGAGGTCTGGCAGGCGGTCAAAGCCTCGTTGGCAGCCAGAATCAGCCCATGGTATTGCGCAAAGTGCTCGGCATCCGACAGGGTGCAGGGCGTATCCGCAGCAATATCATGCGGGGGCCAGGTCCCGTCGGCGTTCGGGCTTCCGTGGACCGCCAAATAGTCTTCGACCGCGTTTGCCGCGGCATTGTACCGGTCCAGCAGGCCTCCCGGGCCGTAATATTCATCATATGCATCCTGATAGTAGGGCAGATATCTGCCGGCAATCTCCGTGGAAGGATCCGCCGGCACCACATGGGGCGCCGTCACTGCGGCAATATTTGTATCATTGATATAATAGGACGTGTTCCACTGCCAGTAAACAGTGATTGTAACCTCGTCGTTGCTGCCCGCGGAAAAGTTGGGCGTTCCCGAAAAAATACTGAAATATCCGTCCTCATCGGCAGTGACGTCCTTTGGCCTGAACCAACCCGTGCCATAATATGGAGACGAGCCGGTATATGGAGAAAACACAGTGGGCACAGTGTCGGTCGCGCCGTCGCTTATTTCAGCCGTAATTTTGAAAATAAAGGGCGCGAAGACATCCTGGCCTGCTTCGGTGGCGATAGTAGCTTTGGTCTCCGCGGTAGTCAGCTGCATCAAGTCGGCCGCGTTCATTTTCACATCATAAGTCATGGCGACATCGGAGCCGCCGCCTCTGAAGGTAAAAGATTTTTCACCGAAATCCATCGGTTTAATACTTTGTCCATTAAATAAATCAAAGGTAAACCCCTTGTTGTAGAACTCGCCGTCAATATCATCTTCGCCTCTTGCTCCGAGATTCCATTTGGCAATCAGCGCCGCATCGCCGCCGGAATACACATCGGTATATCTTGCCATGGTCGATGATACTATATTTGAAGACGTAATTACTACAGCCACCAAAAGCGCCATCAGTATTTTACTGATCTTCATATATCATCACCTCATTTTTGTTGCATTCTTACCCGGGCTTTTCGATACAAGTCCCCGCCATAAACGCCAAGGACCAAAAGCAAAACCAGCGCCGCCATGCCTGCCGGTTTTTTGGAGACGACAACGGCCAGGCCGATTTTGGGGATCCGCAAGACCATTTTACCCGCAAACTTATCTGCTGTTAAAAATTCATCGGCGGCATTGTTGTTATCGCCTTTCAAGGTAAACACGCCGTTTTCCTCGCTGACAATGCGGTGGGTAAAAGCGTTTGTCCCGTGTAAATAGGTGACGACATCGCCGACCTTGTATTGATCGGCAGCCTGCTCGCGGATAACTATGACATCGCCGGGATATATGGCTGGCTCCATGGAGCCGGATAAAACAACAAGTTGCGAAAAGCCAAAAATCTTCGGCGCCGGAGCATGGGTTACGGCTTTATTGACACCCAGGCAGAGGTTTATCAGGATCAGCAGCGCCAATAACCCGAGCGGCAGATACTTTACACAGTTAACCAACATCTCTTTGTGCTTTGGTCTCAATAAGTTTAGGCCTCCTGTTACCCGGCTTGCGCTGTGACTTTGATCATAAGGCTGTAAGAATAGGCCGGATTGCCGCCATAGGCGGCATAATCGTTATCATTAGGGCCATCCGGCCAATTCCATTCCAGCGTGTATTTCACATTCCTGCCGCCCGCCACGGCCGTGTCCTGATAAAGCTCTTCCGGCGCACACCATGCCGTCTCATTTCCGGCGACGTATACGTCGCCTGCTTTCAGGCGAAAGCGCATGGGGATTTTGTGCGCCGCGGGAAGCGTGTCGGCCGCTGTAAAGGTTAGATCATAAAAGGTTGCGTACCTGTTGCCCGTGTTATCCACCGTGAACTTATAGCTGCCGCTCATGCCGGGGGCTATGCGCTTGTTGGCGCCGAATATATTGACGCTTACCGCGCCGGCCGTACCGTATGAGGCGGTCGTAGCCGTGTCCAAAACGTCAAAATCGAAAGGTGAAGGCGTCGATCCGCCACCACCGCCATCTCCACCACTGCCACCGCCGCCGGCAGGAACAGGGGTGTCCGGTTGCACAGGCGGGTTGACAGGATTGTAAGGATTGACTTGATTGACTGGATTCTCAAGATCGGCTGGGTTGGCCGGGTTGATTGACTGCGGCGTTCCCGCGGGAGCAGCTCCCAGCTCGATCCGGTCAATACCTGTGACCTTTCCGTCCTCCCCCTTTTTAAGATAAATGGTGATCTCCAGCACCTTGACATGCACCGCCACTTGAAAGACAATGGTACCGTCGGGGAGACGGACGAGTTCCGCGTCCTCGGTCCCGGCCGTCCTTTCAATATCGACCTTGCAGCTTGCAAGCACGTTGCCGGCTTCGTCAAGGACGCTGATGGTATGGGAACCCTCGTCGACGTCAATAAAGATGAAGTAGCCCTGGCTGTCTGTCCTGGTATAGCGCGGGTCGCTGCGGAACTCAATGAGCCCGTAGGCAAAGGGTGTCCCGTCGGTGTAGACGACCCGGCCCATTAAATCAATGCGCTGCTCAACAGGGACCGTAACCTCCTCCTGCGGGGAAAAAAAGTGATACAGCCTGCCGATAAACCCCAGGACGGGGCGTTTCACCTGCACATCGGGCAGGTTTGATCTCAAAACAAAAACATGCCCGCCCGTGCTGATGTCACGGATGATCCCGTAGGTCGGCACGGCGGCGTACACCACGATGATGGTGATGATGACCGCCAGGATGAAGTTTTTGCGCCTTCGCTCCGCATTCTCGCTATTCATCGCCTGATCCACGATATCACCCCGGTTTCCGGTGCAGAGTTAAGGCTGGCAGAATTAATCTTATATGACTCCCTTCCGGAAGAAATGCAGGTGCGGATTCATTCGCACTCTTTTAGCGCAGATCCATACAAGTCCGGCGCTGCCGCGCCGTGTGCGATTGAAATCGCACCTACATGGCCGGTTCCTGTTGCAGAGTTAGGCTGCAGCGCTATGCTCATATAACTCTCTTGCGGAAGACGCAAATGCGCGCGCTTTGCGTCTTCCGCAAGAGAGCCGAAGGCTCTCCTTATAGGTGGATAGGTGTATCTACTAAAGATTAGGATTAATTTGTGTTGCTTTCACGGTAATAGTTAGTTTGTATTCTGTACGGTCATCTATGGCAGAATTAGTGCCCAGAGTGGTGTCATTTACATCTGTAGAATCAGTATATACAGTCGTGGAGGCTTCATACGGCCATCTCCAATACACTGTCGCTTTCGCCTTGCCATTTGTTTGGGGTACATTACTCATCGGGCTAAAACCTTCTCCTGCTGAAGCTGCATTTTTAAGTCTGTCTTTAAGATCATATAGATTGCACCAGTCATCATTCCCTGTTAGAGAATACTCAATAGGAGGAACATCTGCAATTGTTATCTCATTATCAGTAACTGAAACGTCATTAACCGCAAAATCGAAAGTCATCTCAGCTGCGACATCACCTGTGTTTGCAATGTTGAGAACAAAATCGCCATCAACGCCGGGTGCGATGATAGGGTGTCCATCTTCCCTCAGCATATGATTCTTTGTGTGGGAAAATAAATCAAGGTCAGCGTCACCGAGGTCGTATGTTATTGTATTTTCTCCTGCTCCTCTGATCACAGTGGGTGTCAGTGTCCAGTTGGCAATCAGAGCCATATCCTCCCCATCATACTCACTGGTATACTTGGCGAAGGTGCCGCCCATCATTGCTGTGGAAATCATGCAGAGCACCAGCAGCAGTACGGCGGCTCTGACGGTTTTGCCCGGGTTTTTCATTGGTTTATCATTCCTTCCCTCATTTATTTTTTTAGGCCGTTTCTTTGGATAAATTCCTTCCGTGCTAGATGAGTGCATTTTGCCGCTTTGACCTTGGCGCCGCTCATCACTCCTCTCAATTCATCAATTAATTAAATTTTTAGTGTATTTAAAAAAACGGCCGGGTTGCTACATTTCAGCAACCCGGCCGCCATAGCTGATTTGCTTTAGGCCCGTCGGTTTTGCGCCCCCGCCTTTCGGCGGGTTAGCCCTTAAAAATAAATAGGGGTTAACATTTTACTATAATTCAATTTTTTTATCTCCGCCCTTTGCCGCCCGCAGCGCCGCCAGTTCCGCTTCCAGCTGAGCTTCGCGATCCGCTTTTTTCCTGTTGCGCCTGTTGCGCGACGTTATATCGTAAACGATAAACAAGCAGAGAGGTGTTATAACAAAAAGCAGCATTCCGAGAGGCGTCTGCAGGAACATGGCAAACCTGCCGACCCCGGCGGCGCGCCAGAGGTAGATGCCCTCCAGGTCCGCCACGCTCACCGCCTTGGCGTCAGCGCCGGTGTTAGCGTCGCCCTTGGTGAGAAAGGTTAAACCGTCCTCAGTCCGGACGTCGGTCACTCTGTGGGTAACGACCGTGTTCTGCGCGGCGCGGAAGGCGATAATATCGTCTTTGACAATTTGCTCCGGCGCTACTACCTTGGTCACAATAAGGTCTCCCGCCAGAATTGTCGGCTCCATGGAACCGGAGAGGACGATAAAGGGCTTATACCCAAAAAAATCAGGGACCTTATCCGGATATATGTATGACCTTACAATAAACGTTACATTAACGATCAAAACCAACACAAGAAATGCACAAACAGTGACGCCAATAACGGATATTGCTTTCCCCAAAGCTGTTTTCGGCACCTTTTCCTCTCCCACTGCCAATGACCCCCTGTTAATATTTTAGATTGTAAATTATTTTATCATAATTATCCATCTCCTACATAAAATGTTTTTCTTTTCAACAATAAAAAGCCGGATTGCAAAATGATTATCAGCAACCCGGCCGCCTTAGCTCGCATGCTTTAGGCCCGTCGGCTTTGCGCCCCCGCCTTTCGGCGGGTTAGCCCTATTATTAGTTTATGTATATTATTTATGAAAAAGGCTTCTTTTTCTGGCTCACTGGTCAAATAAAAACGGCTAAGTTGCTGCAACCTTTATTAGCAACCCAGCCACCCTAGCTTCCATGCTTTAGGTCCGTTGGCTTTGCGCCCCCACCTTTCGGTGGGTTAGCCCTGCAAAAAAATATACTGCTATATTGCCGATGTCATTTTACTATAATCATCCTCATTATGCAATATTTTTTTACTAAAAAAATATATCAAAAAACAGTAAAAAAGCACTTAGCTAACCAGGCTGCCGTCCACCAAGCGCAGAACCCTGCCGCAGGCGTCCGCCACCCGCTGGTCGTGGCTGGCCACCAGCACCGTCTTCCCCGTTTCATGCAAACTTTTCAGCAGTTCGATGATGCCGGCGCCGTTGGCCGAGTCCAGGTTCCCCGTGGGCTCGTCCGCCAGGATCAGCTCCGGGTCCAACAGCAGCGCCCTGGCGATGGCCACCCGCTGCTGTTCACCGCCGGAGAGCTCGCCTGGCAGGCGCTTTTCGGCGCCATTCAGGCCCACCCGGCGCAGGAGCTCCCGCGCGCGGTCGCGTGCGCGACGGCCGTATCCTTCAGGTATTGACGGGGCCAGCACATTCGAAAGCGCGCTCAAGGTGGGCAGCAGGCAGTAGGATTGAAAAACAAACCCCACCTTTTCCCGCCGGTAGCGGCAGAGCGCCGCCTCGCCCAGACCCGCGATATCCTTGCCGGCGACCATGACGCGGCCGCGGCTGGGCCGGTCCAACGCCCCCAGCAAATTTAACAAGGTAGTCTTGCCGCCCCCGGACGGGCCGGTCACGGCCACAAAGTCTCCCCGGTCAATATCCAGCCGGTCTACAGACAGCGCCCTGACCGCGGAAGATCCCCGCCCGTAAATACGCTCCACATTTCTAAGCGATATCAATATATCCGCCATCGAAAGACTCCTCCCGTCTAAAAGCCGTCCCCATGGTCACCCGCGCAGGATTTCCGCCGGGGCGGCGCGGTTAGCCCGCCAGGCCGGGTAAAGGCCACCCGCCGCGCCGACCAGAACGCCGCAGGCGCAAACCAGCGCGGCCACCCTTAAGCCCGGCGCGCCGATGTCGATGGCCAGGTACTCCTTGACCGCAATCAGTCCGCCGTACCCCAGGGCAACCCCGATCCCCGCGCCGAGCAGGCTTAAAGTTATGGACTCCACCAACACCATGCAGGCTATGTCCCACGGAGTCCAGCCGAGGGCCTTGAGAATGCCGAACTCGCGCCTGCGCTCGACCACCGACAGCAGCATCACCACCATAATCGTAAGGCTGCCGGCCGCCACCGCCACAGAAGAAACCGCCAGGAAAAACTGCTTCAGGACGCGGAGCACGTTGTTAAGCGGGAGCAGCAGTTCCCGCGGCGCCACGACCTGCACCTCCGGCTTTTTCCCGCTCAGGCGCTCTTCAATCTCCCGGGCGGCCTCCTCGACGTATTCCATGCTCCCGACCTGGGCGCTGATGGCCGATAAACTGCCGGGCTTCAGGCCGCCGATATCCCGGGCCAGTTGCTCCGTGCCGCTGAAACCGCCGTCCAGCAGTTCGTTGCCGGTACGGTAAACGCCGACGACCTTAAGGTTCAGGTTGTCCGCTTCCTTACCGGGGATCTCAAACGTATAAACTCCGCCGATTTGATAGGTAACGTTTAAGAACGCAAGATACTCCAACAGGCTCTTGCCGATTACCACTTCATCGTCACGGGCAGGCGCAGTCCCTTCTATAATTCTCTGAAAAGGACCGATCTCCGTCCTCGTTTCATTCACTCCGTACCCGAACAGCGGCAGAACCATCGTTGCCCCTGCCGGTCGCAGGATGTTTGTAACCTGCCCCGTCACATTATTTACATTGGGCACGTCCTTAATAATATCAATGTAGGAAACCGGAATAGAGGAGGAGCCGATACCCTGCAGCAGGCCGCCGAACATAGAACCCTTTTGGGTAATCGTGATCTGGCCCGCCAGGTTGGAAAACGTCGTTTCCACCCGTTTCTCCATCCCGGTCGTCACGGAAAAGAGGAAGGTCATCAGGGCGCAGCCAAAGGCCACCCCGAGTACCGCCAGGGCGGCCACAGCTTTTTTGCGAAAAGCGTTGCGGATGGAAAACAGCAGCAGGGACAAAGGCAACAACTCCTAAAATTTCTTTCTTCTCCGGTTTTTCGGGCAGGATCCGACTGTGAAAACAAGAATATACATTTTCAATAATTTACTGAAACGGATGCTACTATTTTATCATGATCCGCAAAAAGAAAAAGAAAAATCTCTATAGAAGGGCAAAAACGAGGATCAATAATTTCCTGTATAAAAACCGCCTTAACCTCAACGTGGCTTTTGCCTGCCTGCTGATTTTGGCGGCAATTGCTTTCGTGCTGGAAATGATGAATTAAAAAAGCCCTTCAATCACAAAGGGCGTTAATCTTCTTTCAGCAGGGTTTCAAGTTGTGTGGCCCAGCTTCTGTACTTTTGCAGCGCCTTTTGTTCAGCCTGCAAAGGGTCCATTGAGCCTACTTCTATAAAATAATTAAACTGCAGCAGCCAATCGTCCATTATCTCTTTAAAGAGTTTTTTTATTTCAACCTTAACCTCATTATTCATCTTAGTTTGATCACCATTTAGAAGGTTTTTTATCATCATCCAAGATCTTCTTATTCCATATTTATATTGTCGCTATCACACATTATTCCCCACAAGAAAAAATTGACCCGGTTTATTGGGAGTTATAAACCGGATCGAGTTTTGAGAGGAGCTCAAAACAAAAACCTGAAAAACAAATAATTCGCCTGGTATGAGTACGGTACAATAGAAGGCACTACGTCCACGGGCCAGCCATCGCCTTGACCAACCCCTTGAATGGACTAAAGCGGAAAAATGGAGTCGATTATAAGTTAGCAATATTAAAGCTGATTGTCTATGCTTATTGTCAAAAAATAGTAGAATCGCGTCTAACTATTACAAAATCTTGTCTGGATTTTCCATTGACTAAAAGTAAGCGTTTTTAGTACTGCGTTCTGACCCTAAAAGAAGAACAGTCGCTTCAACAATGATTAGCACAGGAATTAACTTCGGAGGAGGTGCGGAAGATAATGGAAATCACAACATCCTGGCACGAAAAAGGTAGACAGGAAGGTAGGTTGGAAGGACGACAAGAAATATTTGTAAAGTTAGCCGAAAAACGTTTTGGCGCTTTGCCACATGATATTTTAGGAAGAATAAAAGAACTTTCGGTTGACCAAATTGATATACTGGCAGAACATCTCCTCGATGTCGCATCGCTGGATGAACTACGTCATGAAGTCACTTCACTGAACTAAACACGAAAGGGCGGTCAAAGTAACCGCCCTTAAATTGTCTTAAGGGGAAAAATGAAGAGAGTGAATTCGCATGATGCATGAGAAGAGAAACCCTCTTCTACATTCTTTCGGCAGCTCATCCTGAGCTTTGCCCCGCTAAAATAGACGGAGGCTCCGTCAGCTTTAACAGCGAGAACCGTTCCCATTGTCATATCTATTAACTTATGACAACAACTCCGTCCCCTTGACAGCCCCTGATACATAGCAACAGGAACAAATTCGATATATTAACATATTATGTAATTAACCATGTATCAGGGAGTGAACTCAGATGAGCGAAGATTTTTCAAATATTAATGAGGGGAGCAGCAGAGGAAAGGCCGTGGATTTGAACATTAATATGCTGGCATCATGCGAAATTGGGCCGGCCTCCGCACGGCAGCGCCAGCAAGAGGCGTTTCAAGTCCGCCAGGAAGCGGCCCTTTTTCAAAAGGACCTTCCCCTCCCGGGCCATCCATGCAACGGTGATGAAATTGTTTTTCCAAACAAAATCGGCAACTATTCCAAGGGGTTGCCGCACAATCAGTTGGGTGAGGTTAACCTCAATGCCTATCAGGACTTCATCAGGGCTTTAAGCACCGGTAACCCGGACGATTTTGAATTTATACCCCTGGGAGGCGTTGTCAAGCTCACCAACCCCCAGGCCGCTTATGCCTTTGAGATGGCGGGACCTGATTCCCACCATTTGGGTATGATTGCGCCGCCGGCCTTCAGCAGCGCCTGGCTTGCAGGTGAAATGGCCGAACTTTACTGGCAGGCGCTAACCCGGGATGTGCCTTTCAATGCTTACGACACCGATCCGCTCACTATCGCGGCTGCTACTGATCTATCGAAATTCTCGGATTTTCGCGGGCCTAAAATCAATGGCGCCGTTACCACGGGGACCTTGTTCCGCGGGAATACGCCCGGTGACCTGGTGGGGCCCTATATTTCCCAGTTCCTGTGGAAGGACTTTGTCCTGGGGTCTACGCCCTTCGTCCAGCGGTATCGCACTACGGTGGCCGGCGATGACCACCTGACCGGGTATGAGGAATGGTTGAACATCCAGAACGGACTTGCTCCGGCAACTATGAATCAATTCGACCCCAGGCCCCGCTACATCCGCAACGGCCGCGATCTGGGCGAATATGTACACCGGGATTTTCCCTTCCAGAGTACTCTCGTCGCTTGTTTGATCCTGCTCGGCCTTGGACAGGTCGCCCTGGCCCAAACCAACCCCTATCTACGTTCGGCAACCCAGATTGGTTTTGTCACCTTCGGCGCCCCAAATATTCTGGATTTTGTGGCCCGGGCAGGGCGGGCATCCCAGGTGGCGGCCTGGTTCCAGAAATTCCTGGTCCATCGCCGGCTGCGTCCCGAGGAGTTCGGAGGGCGCGTCCAAAACCGTCTGACGGGCGCCGCCAACTACCCGATTAATCCGGAGCTGCTCAATTCGCAAGCGGTTTCCGAAATCTTCGACAAGTTTGGCTCCTACCTGCTGCCCCAGGCCTATGCGGAAGGCTGCCCGACTCATCCGGCCTATCCCGCCGGTCACGCCTGCTTTGCCGGAGCCGGGATCACGATGTTGAAGGCGTTCTTCAAAGAATCCTTTATTATCCCCAACCCGGTTGTGGCCAGTGATGATGGTCTCACACTGTTGCCTTACGCAGGGCCGCCTTTGACGGTAGGCGGGGAATTGAACAAACTGGCCGCCAATATCGCCATTGGCCGCGATACCGCAGGCATCCACTGGCGTTCTGACGCCAGTGAAGGCCTCAAACTAGGTGAAGCGGTGGCTATCGGGATCCTGCAGGATTACAGAAGGACCTTCAATGAGGATTTTAGCGGCTTCTCCTTCACCAAGTTTGACGGCGCCACCGTAATCATCTAAGTCCAAGGGGTCAGGCTTGAACAAAGTATAGCCTGACCCCCATTCCTAAAGAGCGTATTTGCGTGTTATGAGACAACCCATTTGCTAAACGTGGCGGCACGAATTTTAGTTCGAGTTCATACTGTTTTGCCTTTTTTGGAGTTCTATGAGGCCAAGCACTTTTAAAGCCTGATACTCTTCCGGGGTTAAACGTGACATTAAAGCAGATTTTATTTGGTTCTTTTCTGCGGTGGTAACGCCCCCGTCAGCCATCTTAATAAAACCATTCAGTTCAGACATGGAAAATTTAGTCAATAAAAATTTTAAAGCTTCTTCTGGCGTAGCAAAAACAAGCTGACTATTTGTGCCGGTTTGGGGAAGGTTGCTCGCATCGGGAGCATTGGGAACAGCATCGGGAACAGTACCGTTGTTGGACTGTTCCTTCCTCAAATTTTGCAGGGCTCCGGCTCCCAATTGCTCCTCAATGGTTTTTTGGACTTTGGGGTCTTCAATCAATTGATCTATCTCGTCCTTCGACAACACCTGATTGGCTATCTTATCAATTACTACTTCCGAGCCATACTGCATGCCAATCTTATACACTCCTGCAATCACAATAAGAATTATGATTAACGCAAACAATAACTTTTTCATGACATTCATCCCCCCAGTCTCTATCATACCCTGGTTTTTTTATGTTCGCTTTTCAGTTTACCCGTACTCTGTTTCTGATAAAGTATTACTGCGAGTCTCCTCGCATTGCTAATTAGGTTATTTTATCATGTGCAAGGAAGTCCTGTATAGAGAAAATAAAAATTGCAGAGAACGTGCCATTGCAGCAGCAGAGCGGTTTAACGCTGCCGGACATGATTCTGAAACTGTATATGCGCTGTCGTTGATACCATATATTGGTCGTTCATGCACAGAGTATACTAAAGCCGGTTTCATTCTGATATAGTAATTTTATGGAGCTTCTCCACGGAAAAATCCGCTACGATAATACTATAGCAGTTTGATGGGCTTCTCCGGAGCGGGAAACTCCGCATACTAAAAAAAGGAGTGAGGATATGGCACTCACAGGCGGCTGGAAAATTCTCGATATCAAGGCATGCGATCTGCCCGAAAAGGTGGCATCGGGATTCAGCGAGGTATTCGGTGGAATGGTCGGCGCGACCTACATTCCTGTTGTGTATTGCGCAACCCAGGTGGTAGCCGGCATCAACCACATGATCCTCTGCAAGCAGACCCTGGCGACCAAGGATGCCAGCGAGGCGATTGTCAAGGTCATTCTCCACGAGCAGCTTCCCGTCGACGGCGGCAAGTTCTCCCTGCTAAACATCGAGAATATTGTAAAAGGATATTAATCCACGGTGGAATTCACGGTTGGGTGTAACAAAAGGTTAATGGCAGCATACATAATCCCATAATGACAAAAAAGTATCCCGTATCACTATCAAAATTGGTACGGGATTGTTATTTGCATCATTGTTTTGGAGTCATTGCGGGGTAAATAAATCTTAAAAAAATTTATGTCTATTAACCTGTGCCGCAACGCGTGTCAACAACCCCGTCCCCCTTACATTTCCGTAAAAACCGCAAAATCGTCAATGCATATTTTTTCAAAAGAAAATATACTGAAGGCGTATGCAATATGCGCAGGCGAACCGTCCCCCTGCGCGTCAATCTCTTGTTATGTAGGCTGTTTCCACAACACGCAGGTTTTTTGCATGATGCAGAAGATCGTCAGGGGTAACGAACAGAGCATTGATAGGAATATCCTGTTCTGTCTCCCGCAGGATTTGTTCCACAAGTTCAAGAAATTTTTGGACAACGGGCAGCAGCGCACGCATATCTGCGCCGGCGGGCATTTCATTGGGGTCGGATTCGGTCAACGCGGCGTACAGCTCTCGGGCCAATTGCTGGGGATCCGAACAAATGCCGCTTTCTTCCGGGCTGTGCATATCCACAAGGTTTGTATTGATGGGACCGGATTGCTCCAGCAGATCAATCAGGCGGATATTTTCATTGGTATCCCCCATATTCATGCCGTTTTGCAAATCGCCTCCCTGCAAGTGAATTTGATAATCCTCGCCGCAATCACGGTAGCACTGGTATACAAACTGGGAGCAAACCATTACCTTTTGCGCATGGCCGCGCTGTCGCAGCCTGTTAATGAACACGTCGAGTCCCTTGCAAACAGACCGCAGCACAAGATCTGTGAGTTGCTGCAGCTTTGGAGTGGGGCGTATGGCGCGGTAGATAAGAAGGCCTGCCAGCAAAAACAAAGCGGGGAAGTCGAAAGCAACCCCTTCCCGCAGGTAGGCTTCCGCTGCCTGCAGCAATGGCTGGGCCGGACGGCCGGGCTCCAGCCGCAGCAGGTAAACCTTTCTGCCTTTTTCATCTGCGTGTACGCCCGGGGACACAATCCCATGCGGCCCCATTTCCACAATCCGAAATTCCTCTAAAGCCATTGCCGAGTGACTGACGGTGGATTTGGTCAGAAATGCGATGCTCTTGCCGATCCAGTCGTCCCCGGCTTCGAAAACTAAGACATCTCCCGGTTGCATATTTAACTTCATGTCGATCCTCCTTTCTTTTGGTTATATTATGCTATAATCATAGTATAATTGTAAATACTTGCCATGGTCAGTGTTACCTACGTTTTTCAGGAGACATCGCCTTGCTGAACTACAAACAGAAGACAAACGATCACAGATTACCCGCCGCAATCCTTGCGCAAACCCTTCTGGCGCTAATAGCCGCATGTATAGTTTTGCTCTATTTGAGTCAATATGCCCGGCCCTATAGGACGGACAATATTTTCTTGCTGAGCGAAGGATGGCAATTACAAAAAGGTCCCGGCAGTATTTGGAGCAATTTGGAGCATTACCCGGCGGACATTTCTCTAAAAGCAGATGAAGCGCTGCAAATACGCCGCACGCTTTCGGAGAAGCACGCGGTGCGAGACGGCGCGCTGATGCTTGTAAGCATTCACCAGCGCATACAGGTGTTCCTGGATGAGACGCTGCTGTTTGATAATCTGGACCGGCCCCTTGAGACCGATCCGGGGGTAAGCCTGCATTTCGTGGCGTTGCCGGAGCAAGCCGCGGGGAAAAACCTGCTAATCAAAATCTGGTCGCCTTATGCTATTTTCGCCAGTTCTCTGCAGCCTGTTTATTTGGGAAACTTGTCGTCACTGCATGTGTTTGCCGTAAAGAAGTCCATATTGTACATGTTTCTTTCATTGGTATGCGTTTTAGGAGGATTCGTTTGTGCGGTATTTTCCGCGCTGCCGATGCGCTCCTATGTAAACCGCCGGGCAAATTTATTTTTCGGCCTATTCTGCATCCTGTGGGGGATTTACAGTGTTGGCCGGACTTATATTGCCTATCTGCTGTTTCCGCCTGACATCAATTCTTTTATGCGCAGTTTTACCTACACATTATATCCTGTTTTTATTATTGCGTATTTGCGCATTCGGATGGTTCACTACAAGCGGGCGACCGATCTGGTGCTGGGCGGATTTCTGGCAACAGCCTTTCTCGCGCTGGTGCTGCCGCCGGCTTTTCACCTGGATTATTACAGGTTGCTTTCCGTCATAAATCCGCTTTACCAGCTTCTGTTTTTGATTATGGTTGTCCTGCTGCTATTGGAGCTGCGGCGCGGCAATGTATTTCTGCGCTTTATTTCACCCTGTGTCGCAGCTGCGAGTATCGCCTGCTTGTGTACGATTATCGCTCAAACAATGAGATACGACGTGCTCTATAATGTGTATGTAGTTTCATTTTTCGGCATAATTTTAACCATATGGTTTTATAACCTCTACGAATTCCTGCAACAGCGCGCAAAGGATCAGGAGGAAATCCGGATCATGAAGCTTAAAAACGCGTTGACTCTGGAATATTGCGAAGCCACGGTAGAAAACTTACAACAAATCAAACTGCTGCGCCATGAAATCAACAACCATGCCTCGGCCTTGCAAATCCTTTGCGAGGAAGGCGATGTAGATAAAATATCCGCATATGTGCAGGGAATTTCCCGGTGGGAGGCCATCACTTCCCCTGTGGTGTATTCGAACCATTTTCTTCTCAACTGTATTCTTACCAACCGGTTTGCCCGGGCATATAAGCAGGGCATTAGAATAGACTACGAGGTAATGGTTCCCAAGGATGTGCCTATCCCCGACAACGATCTGAGCAGTCTGTTTTTAAACTTGCTTAACAATGCCATTGAAGCCTGTATGGGTGTGCCGGAAAACAAAAGGTGGATCCAACTGTATGTTAAAATGAAAAACGACTTTTTGCTCATTCGATGCAGCAATTCGAAAGAAAATGCGCTGACTGAAAACGGCGCAGGCTTTCTCACCACCAAGCAGGAAAAAGGCGCCCACGGCTACGGCATTCTGGTAATAAAGGCCATCGTGGAAAAATACGGCAGCCTTCTTGATATCTCCTACGACGACCGCAGCTTCACGCTCAAAACCATGCTGCCGGTTCCGCCCGGCGCCGCAAATGCTCCCCCAAAACAGGCTTAGGATGTCTCAGCCGCCATGAAAATGCGCGATCATCTTCTGCAGTGATTCCTGCCGGTAGGCCCTTCCGATGGGGACGGTGACTCCCGATAACAGGCGGAACCCGTCAGGAGACAATCCCTGAATTTTATTGATGTTAACGGCAAAACTTTTGTGGCAGCGCAAAAACACGCCCTGCGGAAGGCGCGGTTCCAGCCTTTTCAGCGTTCCGGGAATCGAAACATCGCCCTTTGCCAGGTGAAAAATAACGGTTCTGTTGAGCAGTTCGATATAGTGAATATCGTCCGCCAAAAGGATTTGGCAGCCTCCGCTCAGGGGCAGAACAATCTTTTTCGCGCGGAAATTTTGCCGGTAATCCTTTATGAGCACCTCGGCCAGCTGCTTTTTTTGCACCGGCTTGGTCAGATAATGGATGGGGAAAACGCTGTAGCCTTCCAATGAATACTCTTTGGCGCTTGTTACAAAAACGATGCCGACCTCGTGATGGCCTTTTCCGCGAAGTTCTTTGGCAAATTGCACCCCGTTCTGGTCCATCAGTATGTCCAGCAGCAGAATTTGATAGCGCGAAGGGTCGGCATCCAGTGTCTGCATCAGTGCTTTTGCGGTTGAAAACGTGTCAATTTGAAATTCGATGCCAAGCTCATTAAAAATTTCCTGTACCAGGTTTTGCATTTTGGCCAGAAAGATCTCTTCATCATCACAAATTGCAACACGATACAACACCATCCCGCCCTTCACCTGTCGCTATAAATTAGTATAGCACAAATAAAAAAACGTCCAGACGCGTAAACGAAGTCGTTTAGGCGTATTTTTGGTTGTTTGCGCATAAATCATTTTCAAAAAGAAACTGCTGAAAGAAGCCCCGCTTTCCTCATCTCATCTACGGCTTCCAAATATTGATGTTCTTCGATGAGTTTTGAGGTTGATTTTGTCCTGGCATATTGCGCCGGACGGGAGTATAATACCTTTGTCATGTAGAGGGAATTTTGGGTTGCGGATTGCATAGGGATACCTCCTTGGTAATAGGATATATATAAAACCGCCAGATGTGCGCAATCTGGCGGTTTTAGTAGGAAAAGGACTTCGTTTGCAGGGTGATAAGTCATTCCATTTCATGCTACTGTGTGTTATTATTAATATGGAAAGATGTGGCAAAGGAAGTGATTGCAATTGGAACGAATAACAGTTCTTGAAAACGACATGCCACAAATCGGTCTGTTTACAAGAACCATAACACAAGGTGATGAATATGAACTTGTAAAACAGTTTGTTGAGTATTATTGTCATCAATTTCAACGCAATAATAAAAAATTAAATCTCGCAGTATTTATAGAACCTCGGGTTTCATCTGGATTCCCAGATATTGTGCTTGCATCATACCTTCCATCAATAGTAAACAACTGGTCGGATGAACGAAAAAACCTTACAGTAAACGACTTAAAGATACTTTCTCACTTGCTGTTGACCCGTGGTGTGAACGGCTCCCATTTGATTTCAAGCTTGAAGTTGCCGGAAAAACAAACATTAACCTCGCTTGAAAAATTGCTTGATGCCAAGTTGATTTCGTATAGAAACAAATGCTGGCGTCCACGTGAGTTGCGTGATGTTTTTAGCATAATCAAGCTTATTTCAGTCGAAGCAAAAATCAACAATATTAACCGAGTTGTGGAGCAATCTTTAATTAATACATGGTTTGCGTCACATTCTTATGCACTTACAAATGTTTCAAAGCCACAAAATGAAACATTGAAAGCGTTTTCTCAACATGGTATTGGCCTTTACTGTAAGAAAAAGAGTTTTCAAAAAATCCTCGAAGCTAAACAAATAACCTTGCCATCCAGCTATCAATCACTACAGTTTAATGAGTGGATTGGCAATAATCTTGCCGTATGAGGGAGAATTGTATGAAAAGCTTTGATAAATTACGAGCTCCCTTTACAAATGTCTCTTTACTTGCAAGAGGTGTTGGTGAGATTATCGATGTAAATTGGGCTGCAATTGCCGCTCATGACATGGCATATCAGTACCCACTTTCACAAGAATGGGGTTCATTATAATGTTGTCAACAAACCCGTCCTTCTGACACCTTCTTTATTGTATCATTTTTCTCTCAAATTCTGGAGGGCTCCGGCTCGTCACAAGGTTGAGCAACAAGGCTACAAGGCTTGCATGGCACTTTTGAAACTAGCCGACAAGTATTCCATTGAGCGACTGGACGCTGCTTGCGCCAAAGCGTTATCTTATACAGAACAGGCAATACTTAAATCAGGCCGGGATAAGATTCAAGAAGAATCCTATGTATTTCCTTCCTCCTCCGAATATGGTCTTACTCGTGGAGCCGACTACTTCAGCAAGAGGATGCGTTATTCTCCGATATCCCCGAATAGTATGCGAAGGTAATCCTGCCTTCCATTGATGATTCGGGCTACGGAGATATATCCGTTCTCAACGCGGTAAAAAGCCAGATGTTTTTCGCATACAAGAAAGCGCAGGTCTGTTTTGCAGCCCGTCTTCACCTGAACAGAAGGTCCCAAAAAAGGTTGCTCCTTAAGGCGGCCACAAGAATCAAGAATACTTTTTTTGATCCTTGCCGCCGCCTGTGGATTATAAAGAACGTTTGAGATGTAGTCGCTCATCTCCTGCAAATCGTTCAACGCCTCGGGGGTATACCTGACCTTCATTTTTCAACTCCCAAACGGCTGTACATATCATCCTCCGGGATCCAGTCGGCATCGGTCTTAACGGACTGCCACCCCTTTTCAACCTCACTTACAAGCTGCTTCATCGCTTTTGCCTTAAGGTATTCGGCGTTTTCTTGCGAGACAAGGAACGGAAGACCCCCGGCATTGAGTGATTGTTGGATAAATATATTGACGGCGTTTGTCAGCGTCAGGCCATATTTTGCAAAAATCATCTCCGCTTTCTGCTTGATCTCGGGATTAATCCGCATTTGGAAGCTGGAGGTCTTGGCCGCATTCGTCACGTTAGGGGTGTTATATTCGCTCATATCTATCAGCTCCTTCATCTCTATTATACCCAAACCAGGGCCAATGTAAATACATTATCACTACATATCAGCCGGATGATCAATAAATGCCTATACACAGCCGAACGCATTGCACTCTCTCCGCGCTGCTTCACGTATTCTGTCAAGTCCGCTCAATGCTTTACCGGCGCTTTCACCCCGTCCCCCTGACACGTCCCAATATTCCGGCTAAAGAGTTGATATTGCAATGCAATTAGCATATAATATATATGCATTGAATTGCGAAAGGAGTTGATTACCGTGGCCAATACAACAAATTTCAGCGTCCGTATGGACAGCGACGTTAAAAAACAGTGCGAGATGCTTTACGGAGAGCTTGGCATGAACCTAACGACGGCCATTAATGTGTTTTTAAGACAGTCGCTTCGGGTCGGTGGTTTCCCGTTTGAGGTAAAACTGGGCACGCCGAACAACGCTACCGTCGCCGCCATGAAGGAAGCCGAACGCATTGCCGTCGCCCCCGACGCAAAACGATACAGCGATGTAGAGGAAGCGCTGAGGGAGCTTAAAGTATGACACTGGACATTGTTTACGACACAATTCAAGCAGGACTACAAGCTGGCGATGAAACGTGGGCTTGATATCGAATTGCTGGATAACATCATCCGACTGCTCGCCAGGGGAGAACCACTGCCGGAAAAGAACCGTGACCATGCGCTGACCGGGAATTGGGCAGGGCACCGGGAATGCCACGTTCAAAGCGACTGGCTGCTAGTGTACCGCGCCGATAACGGCGTTCTTGTTCTGACACTGACGCGTACGGGCTCTCATAGCGATTTATTCGGTAAGTAAAGTACGTGCACTCCCCGGCAGCTATAAACCGGCTGCTTTCAGTTTAAACCTGGAGTTTCTTCTTTATGATAAACTGAACTAAATGGAGGTGTTACTTGTGAGTTTACTAAAGCGAATAACTACCGACCCGGAAGTTTGTCACGGAGCAGCTTGTATAGCCGGGACCAGAATCCCCGTTTCAGTTATTTTAGATAACCTCGCAGCCGGCTCAAGCCGGGAGGAAATTCTGAAAAATTATCCGTCTTTATCCCCCGCCGACATAGATGCCACCCTGGCTTATGCCGCCTTACTGGCCAAAGAAGAACATTTAGCCCTTTGACCGGAGATAAGTCATGAAAATAAAAATTGACTAGAACCTCCCCATTGCAGCAGCTGAGCGGTTTAACGCTGCAGGACATGATTCTGAAACGGTATATTCTGAAGGAATAGAAAGCTGCTCTGAACTGTCGATTTAAATTCCAGGTGCAAAATGTGGTGAATGATCTAATTGCATGTATTATATTTTCTAAAATTAGCATACTATGTATTGACATTGTAAGTGATTTATCTTACAATATAAAGTCAGAAAGGAGCTGATACTATGGCAACTACAAGTGTAACAATCCGTATGGACGAAAACCTTAAAAAGCAGGCCGAAACACTTTTTGATGAAATGGGCTTGAACATGACCACAGCTATAAATATTTTTGCAAAAGCCGTTGTCAGGCAAGGTAAAATACCTTTTGAAATCGCCGCAGACCCGTTTTTGAGCGAGGTCAACCAAGCGCGTATAAGAGAAAGCCTTGAGCAGTTGAAAAGTGGGCAGGTGATGGTCAAGACAATGGAAGAATTAGAGACTATGGCCGATGAGTAAATCATTGACTTTTGCACAGAACGCATGGGAGGACTATTTATATTGGCAAACGCAGGACAAGAAAACGTTACGCCGTATCAACCAGTTGTTGCAAGATATCCAGCGCAATAACTTTGAGGGAATAGGCAAGCCGGAACCGCTCAAAGGCGATAAAACGGGATTATGGAGCCGCCGAATTGACGAAACTAACCGAATTTTATACCGCGTTACCGACACCACAATTGAGATTGTACAATGCCACACCCATTACGGCGACAAATGACGCACAAGGCATGCTCAACCTGATCAGCCTGTCGGGAGCGATAATGTCATAACCAATTTCAGGTACGGGATAACTTGGAAATAGCTCAACCCTACGTGCTGGATCCGGCGCTGTACTGGACACCTACACCTGAATCTGGATGGCTGTCAGAAAACTTCTAATATCTATATTGGAAATGTTGTCAACAACCCCGTCCCCGTGACCGACGTGACCGACCGATGTAATTAGCTCAAATAATGATTTTCCTTTAATATTTCCAGATATTGAGATAATTGCGAGTTATTAAATTTTGTGCCTTTAATCCTTTTAACACCGTTAATTATATCAATATCACTTTTTCCTTCGCTACCAACCAAGTTGCATGCAACATAATCTAAAGTTGCAATTCCCTCTAATTCAAAGGCTGTCTTATTGCCAAATCTACTTATCACATACTCAACAGTTTTCTTGTCCTCAGAAGAAAGCTCTTCCCCCTCACACCTAGAGGAATCCATAACACTAATAGTATGGGTTCGCCCTGTAGTATCTATTTCTATTACCTCATCACTTTCCAATCTATGCAAAATATTATCAAGCTTAGCGCTATAAGGTCCAAAAAAGTGTATATTATACCCTAAATCAAACTCGACGCCTTTTCTCTCAATTAAGTACATTAATTTCTGGACTGCCTTTTTACCAAGTTTCCTATCTTCGCAGATACTTTCCAAAGTTTTAATATAACGCCTCAGATTATTCACCATATTCCCCCTCTCAAAGAGTTTCAATTAATACTTTTTAAATATTCGATTGCATCATTACCTTTTTCCTCGCACACATAAAGTCTTTCTATATTTATTTTTTCGGTCAAATTTGAAATAATATGCGACTCATCAGAAATCGTACTTGGCTGATCAATTTTCTTGTTTACTATCACAATAGCCTTTTCGTTTTCTATGTCAACTTTCATTGGAATTTTATGCGGCATCTTATCGGCAGAATAATCCTCAATAAAAAATTCAGCGCCAAATTCTTTGAACAACAGCTTTTTCTGACTTTCAAAATACCGCTTATCTCCCGATTGAGGATGAGGCTTTGTTTCTAATATAGCAGGAAAAACTGACCGCTGGATTATTCTCTTGCAATCAACAACATCATTAAAATGTTCCTTCATTAGTTGAAAGACTCTACTGTCATCCCATTTAATATATTCGTCAACAGAATCAGGATATGTACCATTAGGTAGTATTTGTTCTAATGCACGCGCAAAAATAATATCAAAAAATCTTCTGGTTCTATGAAAATATACTTGCACAAACATAAAGTATCTTGCTAAAACGAATTCCTCAAACGCTTGAACTCCACCATGTTCAATCGCCAAACGTGGAATTCCTTCCTGCAAAAAAACCGTTAAACAAGAAACCAATCGCTCGACATCAAATTTGCCGTAATTAACCCCACAATACAATGAATCTCTTAACAAATAATCCATTTTGTCACAATCCAATTCACTGTCCATAAAGCTATTTAAAAATACAAACTCTGAGTTTTCGCCAGCATCTCTACCATTATATATGCCACAAATTAGTTCTGGAGTAATATCATATTTTTCTCCATACTGTTGAGCATATTCTTTTCCGATCTCCCGAATATAATCTGCTATACATGTTTCTTTAATTATTTTTTCTGTGAAATCCTCATGTTTTAATTTACCAGGAAAGACCACTTCAGATGCATGTGAGAATGGTGCATGCCCCAAATCATGAGTCAATGCAATGACCCTTAATATTTGTTCATACCAAGCTATCTTTTCCTTCGATAAAAAATCTGGATTTTTACTTACAACCGAGCGAAACGCTTTCGTTACTAAATGCATTACTCCCAAAGAATGACCAAAACGAGTATGCTCAGCTCCATGGTAAACTAAGTTGGTTAAAGCAAGTTGCTTAATATTTCTTAATCTTTGAAATGGAGCAGAATCAATTATTTTATTTTCAAGAGGTTTTACCTCAATAAATGCATGCACCGGGTCTCTATATCTACTAAGGCTCAAAAAACCACCTCCGCGTTCGCATACATACGCTTTAATTATAACACATGACGTTGCAAAAAGGTTATTTAATCCAACAGAAAGAGGGCCTGCTGTTAGAAATTTGGAGCACCTCAAGATCCTTGCATATGTCAGTCAAGCTCTTCATCCCCCTGGCGGCGCTTTGCGCTGCGGCGTTTTGCGCCAATAGTCCCAGCACAAGAAACACCACCCCGTGCATGTACGCGCGGGCCACGGAGTTGATGCGCTCGATCAGCTCCAGCTTCTCCGGTTCCGTGATTTTCGCTTTGGTAAGCTTTATACAGCTTATGCTGAGCATCCGGCATGGTGAGTACGGGAGAGTTTTCGATCAAAGGCAGATTAACAATTTCCTGTATAAATCAAAATCCTGTTATTAACTATTTTGATTGTCTTAACCCCTTCAGGCAGCAGCGCAGGTAATGCGTTTTGCTGAAAAGCAAATGACCATTGGTAAGCTGTAACAAAGGGATTTCCCCTTTGAATCGTCAGGTTAAAGCTGTCATAAAAATCCTGACCCAGATTAGAAAAATTTTTTCTGCTATACATTATACTTTCCATGGAAGGTGAAGTAATGTGGACATTTTTTGCCCTTCTTATATATTCGGTAATCTTAAATATTAATTCATCTCCGCAGTCACAGTACACATTATGGAGCAGTCCAACCGTTGTAAACACAATAAGAATCTCTGGAATATCTTCTAACAATCGCTCTTTGCCAAGATGAAACAGAGCATATATAGCTGGCGCATCAATAACAATCGATTCATTTTTAGGGATAAGAATTTCTGTGTTTTTACTTATTGCTTCGAGTGCAATATTTTTAATATGATTTGTTTTGACGTTGCCATTAACTTCAGTTCTCTTCTGAAGAATATCTAGTTTTCCCTCCACCTTTTGCACTAAGATATTGGATTGCTGATCCACGTGTCCGTTAGCCTTATACAAATTTAGATAATATCTAGCTTTTTCTAAATCATTATAATGGAGATATGCAACAGAGGCATAATATGCGTATATTGTTTCACCATAATAACGATATTTTTCATATATATCCAGCGCACTCCCTATAATTCCACTGAAATCATTTAGTCTTACCTTTAAATCAACTTCTATAACCTTACGAATATCCGATCCGCACTTGTATTTTACCTTATTTGAATATAGCCAATATGCTCTATCAATGTTATTAATTTTCATCAAATAATCATGGTAAGCAAGATAAAAGCTATCCGGATCTTGATTCACAAGTTCCGGCTTGTCCTTAAGGACTTCCTCATATATATTGC
Source organism: Pelotomaculum schinkii (assembly GCF_004369205.1). Classification (NCBI taxonomy): domain Bacteria; kingdom Bacillati; phylum Bacillota; class Clostridia; order Eubacteriales; family Desulfotomaculaceae; genus Pelotomaculum; species Pelotomaculum schinkii. The sequence continues at coordinate 1,848,508 of NZ_QFGA01000001.1, forward strand.
CTATAGAATGAACTTGCCCTGTCCTCCGATAAAAGGTTATCAAGATATTGTAGTTTATAACCGATGGCTCTTGGTTAATGATATCCCGGATCGTCTTTTCTGCTTCTGCGTATTCTCCATTCACTTCATAATAAAAGCTTTTAATTATCTGCATCTTATCGCTATGGTTCCAATATTCTGAATACTTCACAAAATAATCATTAAACCGATCCTTTGCTTTAGCATTCAAAAGAGTGGCTAGAAATTGAATAAGAATATCCTCATTATCTTTATAGATTTTATCCACAACTGGTTTCAAAGCCTGAATTGCATGCTCAGTCATACCACGCATGTTGTAAAACTCGCTGGAAATTAAAGCTTTATCCGTTTCATTTAGCATATTGATATCATTGACACTACTCTTATTCAATTGAATATTATTAATTGCCTTCATCCGGCTTATTTCATATAAGTCATCGCCACAATACTCTATGAGTTGATCGTACATCCGATCAAAATCCATGGTTCTCCTCAAGTAAAACAAACTTCTCAAATAAGGGATTGCAACTCTTGAATGGATTCCCCGCCGTACACTTCCTTTGGCTCTGGCAAATCCAGCTTCAAAATATTCTACTGCTTTACTTAAATCATTTAGATTGACGGCATTTATCTTAATCGTAATACCGTCATCCGCTTCTCCAATAGCCTTAAAGTAGGTTGCTATTCCCAGGTCCTCAATATTAAAAATATTATCATCAATTTCATATGCTCTTCGCAGTAGCCGAAGCGCATCGCCATACATTTTGTAATGCAGCGCAATTTCTCCAGTCAAACGGTAAATAAACTGACGTTGATCGTCGTCTTCAGTATTAACAATCAAATCCATATCCTCATTCAAAAGCATATCAAAAGCTCTTTCATAAGGAATTTCAGTACAAATGTTTTCAGTATAAACCTTTAAGCCAAGGAGCAGGGGATCCTCAGGAGCCATTTCATACCACTCATTAGCCGTTTTATAAGCCGATTCAAAATCACCAATATTAAATTGATAATCAACGATGCAGGATAGAAGATCTATATCATCTTTGCATTTTGGCAATTTCATGGCAGATTCAACCAAAGAAGCCGCAGAAGGGTAATCCCGAATCAGGATATAACAATAAAGCATCCCCTTTATAAGCATCTTCTTATCCTCAGTTGAGAGAGGTTCAAAAATACTCCCCTGCAGAATTCGGTTGTATTCAGCAATTGCTTCGTCTATCTGACCATTTTTCTGCAGCTTTTTGATCTCTTTTACTTTATCGTATATAGTAGAATCCTTGGAAGGAAGAGATTCAGTTGGATCTACAAGTGTCAGACACTCAGTTTTCACACTCATCATACTTTGAGGCTGATAAATTGTTCTCTGATCACTGCCTTTCAAAATCTGACTTTGTGCTTCTTGCTCATCTATTTGATCACTTACACTTATAATCTCATTGAGTATTTCACGAATACCTTTTATGTGGTCCCCGTTATCAGTGGAATATCTTAAGATCTTTACATCATATCGCTTCTCCATTTCAAGGCGTTTTTCCACCGATATATTAGCTAGTAGTATAAAATGTCTAGCTCTCAATCTTTCACTGCTTACTTCTAACACTTGCTGTATATATTCATCGTCCAAAGAGACCCCAATAAAAAGCAATACGTATCTTTCTCTAAAATGCTCAAGCACCGTTTGAAACTCTATGCTATTCTGATATAAATTATTATACGATTCCCTGGAAAGAACAATCGTTGAAGGCTTCGTATAATCTCCGTGCAGATTATATACAGCCCCATCGTGAATCACATCGTCCCACTCGTTGCTGAATTCTTTGAATAAATGTGAAATATCACTGGGACCTTTACCAACATACTCGGATAAATAGTTGTCATAGTTTGTAGTCAGATACTTGGTGCAGTTCATTTTAGCCAAATCCTTATAGATATTATCAGGCGGTTCTTCAACCTCTTTTTGTCTTTTGCGCTGGATTGCTCCGCAAATTGAGGCCTTCAAATCCTCTTCCCCGATGCCCGCTTTCCTCATCTCATCTACGGCTTCCAAATATCGATGTTCTTCGATGAGTTTTGAAATTTCTTCTCTATGCTCAGTAAGGAATTCATAATCAAATTTTCCACAAACATCATCAAGAAGTGTACCCCATCCGGGCATTTCGAAAGGAAACGACAAACCAGCTCCGACAAATGGTACGAGCTGATGCCTTCTATAAGCTTGTTTTAGTATATTCATATACTCTTTTGCCGGATGGGCCATTTCACCACTTCCTTAGATAATCGCATAATGAGAAATTTGTTGGACGGGTATGTAAGACCGGTGTCTACAAGAGCCGCATAGCTCCCACCCTTGACCTCCGGTAATCTGTGAAAACAGTTCACATGCTGGGCTCCACGCATGGATGGGCTGCCTATCACAGCCTTTATCTCTGATTTCTATTTACTGTGTTTGAAAATAGTCCTGCCAACTTCAATGATCATTTTGATTTCGTTCTGTGTCCTTCCTCTAAACGCAGCAGCCAGTTCATCTAAAGCAGAATCATATTTTGCCCGGGGATCACTCTGTAAAAGATAGTCAAAACTGGCCCCCAAGATGTTCCCAATTTGTACTAAAGTCTCAACACTTAATTTTCTTTCGCCCCGTTCAATTTGGCCAATATATGAGGGTGTTAAATTGGTTTTTTCCGCTAAGGCTTCTTGCGTTAACCCTTTATTCCGGCGTAGTCTTTTAATCTTTTCTCCCAACAACCGGTAATTCACAGCCTCAACTCCTTTACAGTTAACTATAAAGGCTGACAGCGGCCAATATAATATGCCATAAGCTTAGTTAGGTATTGCCATAAGCTCAGTAATGACTTAAAATATAGTGTATCAGAGCATTTCGGATAGACCCTGCCTGTTTATATACAGATTTAATCAAACATTACATTAGTAAAGAGGTAGTATCTGAATGGCTAATAAAATGGAATGCCATATTGTTTATGCCAAGACTCGTGCAGAGGCCGATATCATAGCCGTATACTTTAATCACCAAGGGATTCCAACAGAAGTAAAGAAGGACAATATCTTTGGTTATACAATTCTTACAAACAAAGAACATCAATTCAAAGCTCAACTGATATATCTTTCACGTTTAAACGCTAAATAATCCAGGAAAAAACCTCCGGTACGGTTAAGTATCAGAGGCTTTTCCTTTTGTTCAGTGAGCGTGCCGGTATTTATGTTTTACAGGATTCCAGCTTATATTCGCTAGCCTGCCTGGCCATTGACAACATGTGTCGCACCAAAAATTAGCATAGGAATTACTCCGGAGATGGTACATCTCCTACTTTATGCCCGGTTTATCCCGGCGCTTTCGAACCGTCCCTCTGTGCCTTCCGCTGTCGTTTATACCATATATCGGTCATTCATGCACAGAGTATCCTAAAGCCGGTTTCATTCTGATATAGTAGTTTCATGGAGCTTGTCCGGGAGCGGGAAACTCCACTACTAAAAAGGGGTGAGGCATATATGCGTTGGAAAATCTCTTGTGGCCGCGGCCGGCGGCGCTTAATCACTTCATAACTATGAAAATTATTGAAGAATGCAAATGTGCAATTCAAACGGCAAATGGATGTTTTCTCACTGCTGTAAACAAAGGTGGGATGGATGAACCTGCCAATCGACTCCCCATTCACACAGACGCAACAAAGATTGACATCTGGGAAATGTTTGAGGTCAGGGAACTACATAACGGCAGTTAACAACGGCGGAATGTCTGACAGTTCTGGAAAATCCGCTATATGCACAGATTCAACAACAGTAGGTGAGAATGAGAAATTCAAACTGATTTTCTTCTGATCCTCAACTTCAAAACAGCAAGCCGGAGGTTGGCCTCCGGTTTAATTTTTCTACACCATGGTGTCGACCGCGCGGGTCGCGATGCCTTTGCTGCTGGCATTGGAAAAGCCGGCCAGCTGCGCGGAAAGCATATATATGGCCTAAATAGTGCTGCCAAACTTCCCCGCCGGCATGGATGCCACCCCGGCTTATGCTGCCTTACCGGCCAAAGAAGAACATTTAGCCCTTTGACCGCCCTTCCCCCAGTCTCCGTGATATACTGCTTTTTTTATGTTCGCTTTTCAGTTTACCCGTACTCTGTTCCTTATTCTGTTTCTTATACAGTATACGAGCCCGATGCCCATCATGCTGCCAACAGCATCCATGGCGATATCGCTGACTTGAAAAGCCCTGCCGGGCACATAGAGCTGGTGGATTTCATCGGTTACGGCATAGGCGACACATATGGCCAGGGAGATCGCAATCGCTTTCATCCCCCTGGCGCCGCTTTGCGCTGCAGCGTTTTGCGCCAACAGTCCCAGCACAAGAAACACCACCCCGTGCATGTACTCGCGGGCCACGGAGTTGATGCGCTCGATCAGTTCCAGCTTCTGCGGTTCCGTGATTTTCGCTTTGGTAAGCTTTACCGTGGTGTCGACCACGCGGGTTACGATGCCCTTGCTGTTGGCATTGGATAAGCCGGCCGGCTGCGCGGAAAGGAGATAGATGGCCAGCATCCAGAGAAGCACGGCGAGCCAGGACAGGGTTTGTATAAGCGGGCGGTTTATATTCATTTACTCATCCTTTGTGATAGTTTCCGGACAATGTCGCTTCCCGCGACACCATCGGCATTTGCAACAACCCAATGTAGGTGCGATTTCAATCGCACACGGCGCCCCGGTGACGGACTTATTCATAAGTCTAGCTATTTGCCTGTCCCTTACTTATCATTTCACATCACCTTTTGCTTCAAGAAAGCAAGAGAATTCATCTATTTCCTTTTTTAAACGATTAAATACTTTCGGCAACTTATTTACTAATGGCGCCATTTTGGCACTAGATAGCTGAAAACTATATATATTTCTTACAATATGGCGAAAACCCCTGTATTCATCTAAATAGTTTCTTGTTTCCCTTGAAATAACGGAAGGCCTTATCAGCTCAATTTCAGTAGCCATTTGGCGTAATAGTTCTTGGTGCCAGTTTTCTCCTTTTGGTCTTGTTTGATCTACGTTTGCAGAAACCAACTCAAAGATTCTTTCAAGTGCTGTATAAAAACTATGGAGGTTTAAAGCCACGCTATCCAGATAAAATTCATCTCCTGTTCGCTTTACACGTTCCCAACCAGCCTGCGTGCGGTCAACAATTTGCTTAAGCTCATTGATTTCTTCACGAACCCTGCTCGCAAGAGTTAAATATTCTTTGTTCATACTTCAATTCCCTCGGCTTCAATGGCTCTACGCAAGGTATCACGGCAGGTTTGAGCATCAACTAAATCAACCTTGAAATCTGTAGTTAGGCCAGTTGCTACACCCACCGCTGCATAAAATTGTTCATCAGGGATGCCCCATGCAGCCAAATCAACATCGGACCAGCGTGTAAATAATGAACGTTTGGCTAAAGAACCAAACACCACTACCTTTTTGGCCCCAAAACTTTCTTTTAAAAGGGATGCGGCTCTCCTGGCCAATAGCCATGCTTCATCATAACGTTTTGATAAAGCTACATCAGCTACAGAAGTATCTTCTGTAATAGTTAAAGAATATTTATAAGTTGAGTAAGAAATCAAGTCATCGGGTTTTGTACTCATTTCAATTCCCCTCGTATAATAGTATTAGAACCACCGGACAACCAAAATTCCAATTGAGGGAAATATGGGTAATCCAGATAGGTTCGGGAACCGGTTCCCAAAGTACGGGTACCGAGACCAACAAAAATCATTTGCCTATTCCACAGCGGGTATGGTCCTGGTACCGGTCAGTCGCGCGACTACTGTATTGTGGAAATAGCCATTGAAGTGGTTGGTCAACAGTACCTGAAATATGGTGGTGATACTAAGACATTAAATAATCATACAATATCAACAATCCAAGCTCTGAACGCCATTGTGCGAATGGGCAGTGAAGTCCTCTTAGATGGGTATGGGTTGTTATGATGATAATAGCTTTTATGCCGGCCCCCCAGGTCACTGTTTAGCAGCTACCTTGGCCGGGCCGGTTTTCTGTTACCTTTTTTAGTGCATTGTTTTTCAAAATAATGATAAAATCCATCTTTGCGCGAAGGATGCGTAGCATCCGTAGAGCGCACGAATTAGTTTCGGTTATTTGTCAAGCAGTGTCTGGACATGGGCGCCTTTTTACGGGACAATGTGACCAACAAGTTGGTATGGGGATATTTCTTCTTCCCCTCGTGGAGCCTTTAGGGTTACTACTTCGTGAAGCCTGTTACCCTTGGTCCGCCGTCCTTTTCTAACCGCTGGTTGTACCCCCGGCTTTATGGTGATGGGATTTTGCAGCTTCCCATTCATGCACCCACCTGACCGGGTGAGTACTTATTACGAGGCTGAGTAAGGCGGTTCCCAAGGGCGCCCAGGTCCTGTACCTTGCTTGATTTCTTTTGGAGTGGAGGTGATCTTTTGAGCAAACTTTTTGTCGGTATTGATGTTAGCCTGCGCAAAAACAATGTTCGCTGTATTAACAGCAATGGTGATACTGTACGTAAGTTTAACGTGCCCAATACTTTATCTGGAGCCCAAGCGCTGGTAGATCATGTTGCACAGGCTGCAGTACTCAACTCCTCGCAAGAGGTGGTGCTGGGCTTGGAGGCCACCTCCAATTATGGCTACCACCTGGCCTCTTTCTTTAAAAGCTCGGATAAGATGGCCCCGTTTTCACCACAGGTCCATGTGCTAAATGCCCGTGTCGTACATCAGTTCAAGAAGTCTTATAACGACCTCCCAAAAAACGACGACGTGGATGCCTGGGTTATTGCGGATAAGTTGCGCTTTGGTCGCCTCCCACAGGAGGTCTTTATGGATGAGCGTTTCCTTGCTTTACAACGGTTAACCCGTTCTAGATTTCACCTGGCGATGATGATTTCACGGGAGAAGACTTATTTTCTTAATAACCTTTTCTTGAAGTTCAGCTCTTTACGCCAGGAGAAAATTTTTTCTGACCAGTTTGGCGCTACGGCTATAGCAGTCGTGCAGGAATTTTTATCCCCGGATGAACTCGCCGCTATGCCACTGGAGAAACTGGTGTCCTTTCTGGAAGAGAAGAGCAAAAACCGTCTGGTAGACTCGGAAGGAGTAGCCAAGGCCCTGCAAAAGGCGGCCCGATCTTCCTACCGTCTGAGCAAGTCTTTAGCTGACCCGGTAAATGCTTCTCTGGCCACCAGTATCAGTGTAATCAAGGCCATGCAGTCTGAGCTTAAAAAGTTGGACAAGCTGATTGCCAAACATCTGGAGGCGCTTCCTCAAACATTGAATTCCATCAAGGGTATCGGCCCAGTTTATGCCGCCGGTATCCTGGCTGAAGTTGGCGATATCAAACGCTTTAAAAATCATAAGTCCCTGGCCAAATTTGCCGGGCTGGTATGGAATGAACAACAGTCGGGTGAGTGGAAGGCCGAGGATATCCGGCGTGTCCGCTCTGGCAACAAGTACTTGCGCTATTATCTTGTAGAGGCCGCTAACCTGATTCGGTTGCATGATCAGGAATATGGCTGTTTCTACCGGGTCAAGTACGATGAAGCCCATACTCATAAACATAAAAGAGCCCTCGTCCTTACCGCAAGAAAATTGGTCCGGCTGGTTTATGCTTTGCTGCGCACGAACCAGCTTTATACTCCCAGAAAGAGGGGTGATTAATCGCCTCCCTTAGCTGGACCACCCTCTCAGACCCAGATATTGTAATTTTCTGGGCTTAGTTTGTTATATTCTTTTGTCTCGCATAATGAAATATTTTTTCCAATTCTTTTTTAAAGTGGGCTTGACATTTTACCGCTGGGCTTTTCAGTTGCGCCATAGGCGACACATATGGCCAGGGAGATCGCATTGGTAAGCTTTACCGTGGTGTCGACCACGCGGGTTACGATGCCTTTGCTATTGGCCTTGGAAAAGCCGGCCGGCTGCGCGGAAAGAAGATATATCGCCAGCATGCAGAAAAGCACGGCAAGCCAGGACAGGGTTTGTACGAGCGAGTGGTTTATATTCATTTATTCATGATCCTTTATACGACAAAACTTCCGATTGATCCCTTTGAGAACTGTCCCCGTGGCAGTCACAGAAAGGCCGGGGCTTATACACTTCCCGGTCTCTCTTGGTGAGCGTTAACTTTCTTTTTCTTGCCAATCGTTTATAGAAATACTGCTTATCGGTTTCATACTTCAGCCACCACTGCATTAAGGTCAATCTTACCAACTTTGGGAAGAGGATCGCGGTCGAGAAGTTTTAAAATAAGCCATTCTTCAAGGACTTCTCGCAATACTTCCCTACAACTCTCCAGCGTTTCTTTATTAGCCCACACGCCCGGGCAGGACTGTATTTCCCCCCAAAAAGTACCGTCCTCAAGAATTTTATATTTAGCTTCATGCATTGCTGCTTCTGTAAAAGCAGTTAAGATAGGCATAATAATTATCACCCCTGACGATATTATACCCCAGGGGCAGGGAATCTTTCCAGCGGAACTTCCTCAATGCTAGAATTATGCGTTGCCGTCTCAGCTTATGTCAAGAACCCCGTCCCCGTGACACACCCTAGTTAGCATTGTCGCGCTGCTCATCACTTGTCACCTGCACATTTTTGGCAGTCAATTGATCGATTGCAGCCGTTGCCGGTGAGCCCTCGCTGAGATCAAGCAGGTTGCCGGACAAGTTGAGAGAATCCCCCTCGCCGAGACCGCCGTTTTGGCTGTTTTGAACCAGTGGCGCGATATCTTCGATATTATTGTTGCTCAGGTTGAGATAGGTCAGGTCCGTAAGCCCCGCCAGCGGAGCTATATCCTTGATCTGGTTGTTATTCAAAGTAAGTTTCTGCAGATTGACCCGTTCAGCCAGCCCAGCCAGATCCGTGATTTTATTGCCGCCCAGGTTCAGTTCCCGGAGGTAGCTCAGCTCAGGCAAAAAGTCCATGCCGGAAAGCCGGCTGCCGGCCAAAGACAGCTTCTGCAGCCCGCCCAGCTGCTCCAGGATGGAAAAGTCATCGCTTTTGTTGGCGCCCATATTCAATTCCTGCAGGCCCGTCAGGCCCGCAAGAGGAGCAAAGCTGGTGATCTCATTGTTGTTAATGGAGAGTTTGAGCAGCTTTGTCATATTCCCCAAGACCTTTATATCAGAAATCTTATTGACGCCAAGGTTCAAGTCCTGCAGGTCATCCATGCCGGCCAGCACGGCAATGTCCGCAACCTGGTTGCTGTTGATATACAATTTCTGCAGCCTTTTTAAACCCGCAAGCAGCGAAATGTCCGTAACCTTATTGCCGCCCAGGTTCAACTCCTGCAGTCCGGTCAGTCCGGAAAGCGCCGAAATGTCTGCTATTTGATTGCTGTTAACCGCCAGCTTCTGCAGCTTGCCAAACTGGCCCAGGAGGGATATATCCGTAATCTTGTTGCCGCCAAGATACAGCTCCTGCAGATCCCCCAGGCCGCCAAGCGCGGCGATATCCGTAATCAGGTTACCGGTAAGATAGAGTTTTTGCAGCTTGGCAAGTCCCGCCAGGGCCGATATGCCGGCAATCTTGTTGGCTCCCAGATTCAGCTCCTGCAGGTCCGTCAGACCACCCAGCACGGCAATGTCCTCGATCTGGTTGTTGTTGAGGGTGAGCCTTTGCAGCTTGTCCAGCTTTTCCAGCGCGGCCAGATCGGTAATATTGTTGCCGCCCAGATTCAAATTCTGCAGGTTGCCAAGCCCGCCAAGAACGGTGATATCCGCGACCTGGTTATTGTTTAGATACAGTGTTTGCAGTCCGGTGAGCATTTTCAGGAAAGAGAGGTCGCTTATTTTGTTGCCGCCCATGCTCAAGCTTTTCAAATTTACAGCATACTGAAGGCCTTCCGGGTCGGAGATGCCCAGGTTGGTTAAAGTAAGGCTGGTCAGGGAAGTCATACCTTTCACCGTAACCGGTCCTTCTGACCGTTTTAAAGCCTTGCGCACGGCTGATTCGAGGTTGGCGTCATGAAAAGAAACCGTATCGTCCATTGTTAAACCATCAGGGACCTGATCGGCTGTGAAGGTGTATCTCATAGTCTCTTTTCTGCCGACCTTGTCTAATCTTGCAGCTGTAGTTATTGAGTCGACACTGTTGCGGGTAATGTCCAACTGCTGCAGTGACGTCAAGGTCGAGAGAACACCCGCGTCATAAATAACATTATAACTGAGGTTCAATTTTTGCAAATCCTGCATACCTTTCAGGCTTTTTATATTATAAATATGGTTTTTGCTGAGGTTGAGTTCCAGCAGCGATTTCAGATTGGACAAAGCGTCTATATCTGAAATATGGTTGCTGTTGAGTAAAAGCTTCTGCAGATTGACGAGCCCCGACAGAGCGTCAAGATCGCTTACCTGGTTGCCGCCCAAATTTAATTCGATCAGCCCGGTCATGCCCCTGATGGACGAAATGTCAGAAATCTGGTTATTGCTGAGATAGAGCTTCTGCAGGCCCGTTAACCTGGAAAGAGCTGCGACGTCCCTAATTGCGTTGTCGCTAAGGTTTAGCTCCTTCAGGCCGGTCATTCCCGCCAGCGGGGCAATGTCTCTAATTTGATTCTTGTTGAGGTGCAATTTTTGGAGCTTGACAAGCTTGTCCAAAGCCTTGATATTATCAAGCTTATTGTTGGTGAGGGTCAGCTCCTGCAGGTCACCGAGTTTGCCCAGGCTGGAAATACTGCTGACCATATTGTTGTTGAGATACAGCTTCTGAAGTGTGGTTATACCGGCCAGTGTCGCAATGCTGGTAATATTGTTGTCGTTTAGGTTTAGACTTCTGAGGTTGGCGGCGGCTGCGAGGCCGTCAAGACTGCTGATACCGAGACCGCGCAGGTCAAGGGTGGTCAATTGGGCCATATCCGCCCCGGTTATGGAACCGGAGGGCTTTTGCAGGGCTGCCCTGACAGCGCTTTCAAGTTTACTGTCCTTAAAGCTTATTGTATTACCTGAAGCCTCTGCCGCCAGACCTTCCTTCACGCCGGGGACAAAGAAAAATGTTGGTACGAGCAGGACAACCATCATCATTATCGCCGTTAAACGCACTGCGTCAAATCCGCCATTTCTTTTTTTAAGCACGCTTAAACCCACTCCTTTTGTTTTTTTTCGAGTGTACACCTCATTAGCTTTTTCCCTATGTATGGTAAAATTCTTTATACCACGCCACAAACCTGCCGATGCCTTCATAGATACTGGTGCTTGGCTTAAAACCGACGTCCCTCACTAAATCCGTCACGTCAGCGTAGGTTTGATACACATCGCCCGGCTGCATGGGGTAAAACTCCTTGACCGCCTTTTTGCCCACGGCGTTTTCAATGGCCCCGATGAAATCCATCAGTTTCTCCGGCTTGTTGTTGCCGATGTTATACAGCTTATACGGGGCATCCGGCATGGTGAGCACGGGGGAGTTCTCGATCAAAGGCAGGATCCCGCCGACAACGTCGTCGATATAGGTAAAATCCCTGTACATGTCACCGTTGTTAAACACCCGGATCGGCCTATCCTCCAGGATCGCTTTGGTAAACGAAAAATACGCCATGTCCGGCCTGCCGTACGGCCCGTAGACGGTGAAAAACCGCAGGCCCGTGGCGGGTATCCGGTAGAGGTGGCTGTAGGTGTAGGCCATCAGCTCATTGGATTTCTTGGTGGCCGCGTAGAGGCTGACCGGGTTATCAACGGGATCGTCCGTGGCAAAAGGGACTTTTTTGTTGTTGCCGTAGACAGAGCTGGACGACGCGTACAAAAGATGCCGCACCGGGTGGCGCCTGCAGCATTCCAGGATATTAAAAAACCCCACGATGTTGGACCGGATGTAGGCTTGCGGGTGTTCAATGCTGTATCGCACGCCGGCCTGCGCCGCCAGGTTGATGACCACGTCGATGCTGTTCTCAGTGAACAGGGTCTCAAGAGTGTCCTTTTCAGACAGATCTATTTTGTAAAAGGTGAATTGATTATACTGCTTGAGAATATCCAACCTGGCATATTTCAGCCGGACGTCGTAATAGTCATTCAAATTATCCAGGCCGATGACGGCGCAGCCCAGCTCCAAAAGCCTTTGCGAGAGATGCATACCGATAAACCCGGCCACTCCCGTCACCAAGTATGTCTTTTTATCATCTACTGATTTTAGCTTCTTCATTAAACACCTACGCCATAGTATTTGAAGCCCTTTTCGACCATGCTCTTTTTATCATAAATATTCCTCAAATCAAAGAAATAGTCGCCGGCGCCGATTTCCTTAAATTTATCAAAATCTAGGTTCCTGAATTCATTCCACTCGGTCAGGATCACCGTGGCGTCAGTATGCGCCAGGGCTTCATAAGCATTGTCACACCAGGTGAGGCTGTCCTTGATCCCTGCAAAACGCCAGTTCCCCTCTTTACGGCCCGCAGGGTCATACACCTTGAGCTTTGCGCCGCGTTTTACCAGTTCCGGCAGGATCACCAGCGACGGCGCCTCCCGCATGTCGTCCGTGTTCGGCTTGAAGGTCACGCCGAGCACGGCCAGGGTTTTATCGTTCAGCTCCCCCAAAGCTCCTGCAATTTTATCCACCATTTTCAGCTTCTGGCGGTCATTGGCAGCGACTGTCGCTTCCACGAGGGATATGGACTCCCCGCAGTCCCGGGCTATTTTCACCAGAGCCCTGGTGTCTTTGGGAAAGCAGCTCCCGCCGAAACCGGGGCCGGCGTGCAGGAACTTCGGGGAAATGCGCCCGTCCCGCCCCATCGCCTTGGCTACCTTCTGCACGTCCGCGCCGACCTTTTCACAGACGTTGGCTACTTCATTGATGAACGTGATCTTCATGGCCAGGAAGGCGTTTGACGCGTACTTGATCATCTCCGCGGTTTCGATGTTGGTCTCAACAAAGGGGGTTTCGTTGAGATAAAGGACCCGGTAAACTTCCTTCATGACGCTGATGGCCCGGTCGCTTTCAGCGCCGAGGATAACCCGGTCGGGATGCATGAAGTCCTGGACAGCGGAGCCTTCCCGCAGGAATTCAGGATTGGACACCACATCAAAGGCATAGTCTACCCTTCTTTCAGTAAGGATAGCCTGCACCGCCGCCTTGACCTTTTGGCCGGCGCCCACCGGCACGGTGGACTTGTTCACGATGACCTTGTAGCCGTCCATATGGGTGGCAATGTCTTTTGCCACAGCGAGCACATACTGCAAGTCCGCGCTGCCGTCGTCCGCCGGGGGAGTGCCGACGGCGATGAAAATAACGTCGTTGTTCTGGACGGCGGACTGGATGTCCGTGGTAAAGTCAAGGCGTTTGTAGTAGTAGTTGTTCTTGACTATGCGCTCAAGCCCCGGCTCAAAGATGGGGATGACGCCTTCTTTTAGGCCGTTGATCTTATTTTCGTCGACGTCTACGCAGGTTACATTGTGGCCGAAGTCGGAGAGGATTGCGCCGGAGACGAGGCCGACGTAGCCGGCGCCGATTACCGCTATTTGGGGCATGGTTTGGACACCTCAATTTGTCATTTAGCATACTAATCTTCAATAAAATCATCCTGTAAATAGGCTTCAATTTTATTATTTCTCAAGAGCAACTTCTTCGCAATCAGGTAACAACCCAACTATTTCTAAGCTATTGCGAGCAGCCCTCTATGTTCCAGGCGGTATTGTTTCACCCTTATGGGTTGCGACCACGGCGAAGCGGCCGGGGTCTTTAAAATGGCGGAGAAAACTGTGGTTGCCTTTTTTGCGGTGGGACATAGATAGGAACTTTTTTCGTTTATGAGTCTGTTGGGCTACCCTTCTGTGTTCATTAATTCTCCTCGTAATGTTTTATCCACTCAAGAGCATCCTTGTCCCACTGGCCGAAAAACTCCTTATCGCCCAGCACACATTCATAAATAGGTAAAAGAAATATTTTAATCAGCAAAACTATGCTACCAAAGCTGGCATCAATTTTAGTTCCAATTCTGCGTTTAAAAGCATTCCATTGCATTTGTTTATCTTTAAGTGTCTGGAAGCTTTCAGAAAACACCGTCGGCGTTTTGGAGAGAGGTGTCCCACGTCGTTGTATCGTCTGATTTATGGCTTCATATAACACCCGTCCATCAAAGTCAAAGGTTCTGCAAAGCATGTAAACATCATAAAAATCCTTCATTCGGCTGTTGGCTTCAGCCAAATAAAGCATCGCCTCAAACTTTTCTGCGATTACTGACTCCATGGAATAAGCTTTAATTCTTGGGAGATCCATATCAAGAAGAGAAGGATACTCCATATCAACTGCTTTGGGCACGATTACGTCTCCGAACCCAATGTCAAACTGCAAAATCTTTTTTGACTTGTCCAAAAAAGCGGTAACTTTTATTCTAACACCTTCATAGTCGGCATCCTCTTTAATGCGTTCCGCACTGATTGTTTCCGTGTCGAAGTAAATTGCATCATCGGCTTCGATGCTGCAGATTTCTTTAAAAATTTGTTGAAGACCATCCAATGTACTTGCCAATTCCTTTGCGAGCAGATCAATATCCTTTGTAGCTCTTGCCTTGTCATCAAGGATAGTATAAAGGAGCAAACCTCCCTTTAAAACAAAAATATCCCCATACTTTGAGATGGATAGGCGATATAAGATCCGCTCAATAAAATACAGCATCAAAAGATAATCAAATTGTTCTTGCTTTGCAATAGCAAGATTTTTAAGCCTTGCTTTAATGCTATCCGCCTTGCTCATAGCATTGCCTCCAGATAAGGTCTGATTTTTGTTTTTATGCGAAGCCTGGCTGCATACTCCATGAGTTTTTGCAGATTTTTATTTTTGCGTGCCATGTAGTTTTTTAGCACCTCAAAAGCCACATCTTCGCCCAACTGATACCTTAATCTAAAAAAGTCACAAACAGTTCTTTCCCGATCATAAATTCTGATTTTCGTATAGGAAAGCTGCTCCGAGGTTTCCCCCAGAGAAAAGAATGTTTTGCTAAAAACATACAGTTCAATTGGCGGATACTCCGGCAATTGAGGTTTAACGGTGCTGGATGGAACGGCAACACTTACTATGGTAGGGTTTATTGTAGTGAACTCGTGATGGACTGCCGCAGAGTAAAGGCAAATCACTCCGTTTGGAACCAGACTTGATGCCAGTTCAATATCCGACATGTTATAGTCAGAGCTAGCCCATGAATAAAAACCAGTCCTGTGTTTTTTAACAAAACCTGCTTCTATAAGTTCTGTGATATCTCTGCTGCAAAGCTTGTTTTCTCGGAGAATGGACGCCTTGACAATAGGACCGTTATCATCAAATATCTTTTTAATTTTTTTACGCCTTGTCTCAGTCATGATTATCACCAAATCAATAGGCATTAAGATTTATTTTCTGTTTTTTTGTGCATATTTATTTTACAATATTTTCTAAGTAGTTGTCAATATAAAACTTATCTTTAAAAAAATCAGGAACGCAGCTGGTATATGATGCTCTCTTTGGAGTCACGAAATAATCAGGCCCCCAGGACACTGGGCAACCTTTTTTATATATGCTGCGATGAGATGCAGGACATCAGCTTTACTCAGGCAGTCTTGCTGATAATTGACCTTCTAAGGCAGTCTTTGGTTGATTTCTTATTTTTGTCGGAACAGCAGGTCAATGCGTTCTTGAACCATTTTTGTGCTTCTCTATCCTTGATATTTAAAAAACGCCTGAAATTTTCAATATGCGAAAGTTGAGTTAGTTGACAGGCGCCGTAGATTTTTATTTAGTTTTTGAAGGGGACAACCCAGACAATCCTTCTTGCCACCCAAGAATATCAACTGCATAAGCAAGAAATTCCTTTAACGTGTTATCACGCTGTTCTTCGAATTCCTGAAAATACGCTGAACTTAATGACGCCAATGCATGTATCAACTGTGGAAATTTGTTTATGAGAATTGTTTTATCTAATGCCTTATTTTGTAAACGCTGCCTTGTTTTTATTTTTCTATAATTTTTTTCCTTTCGCTCAAATCTTGGTTTTGAAGCTTTATGAATAACCATTTCCTGCAATTTATCAATCATATTCTGGTATTCGTTATTTAGAACTATGGAAAGATGCAGAAAATAATATTCACTAATCTGATTTATATCCTCAGTGGTTGCAATTTTAACTTCTTTTCTGTCTTCATTATTTTCTTCTCGTCTATTATCTCCTAAGATTTTCTTTCTGATATTTTTCTTATTTTCATAATATCCACGCAGAAGGATGGAAAACATATTAAGATTCATGATATATATTTTGATTTGTAAAAGCATGCCGAGAACATCATCATCTAAGATATATAAACCGTTCATTGTAAGATTTTCAAGTTTAACAAGAGCCTGAATAATTTTCTGCTCAGTTGCTATTCCTTGACTGGAATAACAGTTTTCATTATCCTTTAAAGATAAACCGCTTATCTCAAAGTTGTTTTTCACGGCATCAATGTTTTCCGGAAATGCAGCCGTCTTGCTCTGGTCTTCAACAAATGACCTAATAGCATCATATTGTTCAAGGCGCAAATCTAGTACCCGCGCTTTAACCTTTTGTATTTCTCTTTTCTTGTCAACAAATAATGTTGAAAATATTGCAACAAGAACCGACGCGAATAAGACACCCAGTAGTTCTATAAGGTTTCCTACCATAAAATCCGGTAATTTATTCAGCAATGCTGAAAATTCCGAAGCCGCATGTGAAAACCAACCAAATATGTATTCAAATAAAACCTTCATTGCCACACCTCCTGATCATGGAGGAATGGTGTCACCACATACTCATTTGCTTTGAAATGCTTACATAATATATCAAATGAAGTACCGGTTTTCTCTGCAATTATATCTATTAGCATCCGAAAGAGCCCTATCTCATTCACAGCATATAATGTTTCGCGAAATTTTCCATAAAAGAACCTGACTTTTTCCTCTTCATTTTTAAACGGAGGTTTGCTGCAGGATCTTAAATTATACAGTTCACCAACTAAAGCACGCTCAAAATCGGCTTGCATTTTTACCATATCGAAGTCTATTACCATACCGACTTTTGGAAGAAACTCTTTTAAAATCTCATCGGTGGTTGACTCATCTAAAAGCGTCCCATCAGGCATTGGTGTAGTCATTAAATATTTGTAGTATCCATCAAGCTTTGACAGATACAGATAAACATATATAAATTGCTTATAAGATTTAGGACCTACCAAATGGAGCTTGTTGGTATAAAAACTGTCAAGTGACTTAACAATAGTTTGAAGTTTTTCTCTGCCCTCAAGGAAAGGAGGATACTCTACTGCAGGTCTATCCTTAAGTGTCGCAACCCCATACTTATCTAATTCACTACGGATATCCAATTCAGTATCCAGAACAATGGTTCTTTCGTTGATTCTTGCCATTGAATCCAGTATTTCAAGATAAGCGGTTATTCGGTCATTAAGAATTTTCCCTTCACGTTCATTCAAAGCTTCTTGCTTTGACAACCAATGAATTGTAATAAACCCTACAGCTCCTGCAACGATAATTGTAGAAAGGAAACCGAAGATGCCCTGCCATATACTTTCTGATAACCCAAGAAAAACTGTCTGGTCAATCAACTGTGGCCTCCTCCCTCGTATACCACGCCACAAACCTGCCGATGCCTTCATAGATACTGGTGCTTGGCTTAAAACCGACGTCCCTCACTAAATCCGTCACGTCAGCGTAGGTTTGATACACATCGCCCGGCTGCATGGGGTAAAACTCCTTGACCGCCTTTTTGCCCACGGCGTTTTCAATGGCCCCGATGAAATCCATCAGTTTCTCCGGCTTGTTGTTGCCGATGTTATACAGCTTATACGGGGCATCCGGCATGGTGAGCACGGGGGAGTTCTCGATCAAAGGCAGGATCCCGCCGACAACGTCGTCGATATAGGTAAAATCCCTGTACATGTCACCGTTGTTAAACACCCGGATCGGCCTATCCTCCAGGATCGCTTTGGTAAACGAAAAATACGCCATGTCCGGCCTGCCGTACGGCCCGTAGACGGTGAAAAACCGCAGGCCCGTGGCGGGTATCCGGTAGAGGTGGCTGTAGGTGTAGGCCATCAGCTCATTGGATTTCTTGGTGGCCGCGTAGAGGCTGACCGGGTTATCAACGGGATCGTCCGTGGCAAAAGGGACTTTTTTGTTGTTGCCGTAGACAGAGCTGGACGACGCGTACAAAAGATGCCGCACCGGGTGGCGCCTGCAGCATTCCAGGATATTAAAAAACCCCACGATGTTGGACCGGATGTAGGCTTGCGGGTTTTCAACGCTGTAGCGCACGCCGGCCTGCGCCGCCAGGTTGATGACCACGTCGATGCTGTTCTCAGTGAACAGGGTCTCAAGAGTTTCCTTTTCAGACAGATCTATTTTGTAAAAGGTGAATTGATCATACTGCTTGAGAATATCCAACCTGGCATATTTCAGCCGGACGTCGTAATAATCATTCAAATTATCCAGGCCGATAACGGCGCAGCCCTGTTCCAAAAGCCTTTGTGAGAGATGCATACCGATAAACCCGGCCGCGCCCGTCACCAAATATGTCTTTTTAGCATCAACTGATTTTAGCTTCTTCATTAAACACCTACGCCATAGTATTTGAAGCCCTTTTCGACCATGCTCTTTTTATCGTAAATGTTCCTCAAATCAAAGAAATAGGCGCCGGCGCCGATTTCCTTAAATTTATCAAAATCTAGGTTCCTGAATTCATTCCACTCGGTCAGGATCACCGTGGCGTCGGTATGCGCCAGGGCTTCATAAGCATTGCCGCACCAGGTGAGGCTGTCCTTGATCCCTGCAAAACGCCAGTCCCCCTCTTTACGGCCCGCAGGGTCATATACCTTGAGCTTTGCGCCGCGTTTTACCAGTTCCGGCAGGATCACCAGCGACGGCGCCTCCCGCATGTCGTCCGTGTTCGGTTTGAAGGTCACGCCGAGCACAGCCAGGGTTTTATCGTTCAGCTCCCCCAAAGCGCCTGCAATTTTATCCACCATTTTCAGCTTCTGGCGGTCATTGGCAGCGACTGTCGCTTCCACGAGAGATATGGACTCCCCGCAGTCCCGGGCTATTTTCACCAGAGCCCTGGTGTCTTTGGGGAAGCAGCTCCCGCCAAAACCGGGGCCGGCGTGCAGGAACTTCGGGGAAATGCGCCCGTCCCGCCCCATCGCCTTGGCTACCTTCTGCACGTCCGCGCCGACCTTTTCACAGACGTTGGCTACTTCATTGATGAACGTGATCTTCATGGCCAGGAAGGCGTTCGACGCGTACTTGATCATCTCCGCGGTTTCGATGTTGGTCTCAACAAAAGGGGTTTCGTTGAGATAAAGGACCCGGTAAACTTCCTTCATGACGCTGATGGCCCGGTCGCTTTCAGCGCCGAGGATAACCCGGTCGGGATGCATGAAGTCCTGGACAGCGGAGCCTTCGCGCAGGAATTCAGGATTGGACACCACGTCAAAGGCATAGTCAGCCCCCCGCTCAGCAAGGATAGCCTGCACCGCCGCCTTGACCTTTTGGCCGGCGCCCACCGGCACGGTGGACTTGTTCACGATGACCTTGTAGCCGTCCATATGGGTGGCAATGTCCTTTGCCACAGCGAGCACATACTGCAAGTCCGCGCTGCCGTCGTCCGCCGGGGGAGTGCCGACGGCGATGAAGATAACGTCGTTGTTTTGGACGGCGGACTGGATGTCCGTGGTAAAGTCAAGGCGTTTGTAGTAGTAGTTGTTCTTGACTATGCGCTCAAGCCCCGGCTCGAAGATGGGGATGATACCGTTTTTTAAGCTGTTGATCTTGTCCTCGTCAATGTCAACACATGTTACATTGTGGCCGAAGTCTGAAAGAATTGCGCCGGATACAAGGCCGACGTAGCCGGCGCCTATTACTGCTATTTGGGGCATGGTGTGATCACCTCAATTTTTCATTTAGCACGGATAACAAATTGGACATTGTATTTACAATCTCCTCAAGTGAATTATAATATATATGCTTTAATCGCATCACACACGGCATCAACATCCTCTTCACTTAAATAAGGATGCATCGGCAGAGAAAGAACAACATCACAAAGTTCATTTGTCACTTCGTAATTATTCTCATCAAACTCTAAATCCGCAAACGCCCCTTGTTTATGCATCGGCTTAATATAATAAATCATGCTCGGAATACCCTGCTCTTTTAGCCTGGTCTGCAGACCATCACGCTGCTCTTTATCTTTCAACTTGATGGTATACTGAGCAAAGCTTGAATAGAACCCATCCGGTATTACAGGTATTTCAACAACACCTTTGAGTCTTTCGTTGTAAAGCCGGTATATCCTGTTCACATCTTCCAGTTCATGGTCAATGAAGGCTTTCAATTTCACTTTTAATATGGCGGCTTGAATAGTATCCAATCTTGAATTAACGCCAATTCTCACATTGTCATATTTATTATCGCCTTTGCCGTGGACCTTGAGGGATTTGATAAGCTGTGCCAGCTTGTCATTATTGGTAAACACAGCTCCGCCGTCTCCATAGCATCCCAGCGGTTTTGCTGGGAAGAACGAAGTAGTCGCTGCTTCGCCAAAGCTGCAGGCCCTCCGTCCATTAATATTGCCACCGAAACCCTGAGCGCCGTCTTCCAGCACCCACAGATTATACTTCTTCGCTACTTTCTCTATTTCAGGAAAGTTTGCGGGTAGGCCGAATAAATCGACAGGAATAATTACTTTTGGTGTTAATTTTCCTTCCGCTATTGTCTTCTGAATTGCTTTCTCCAGTTTTGCCGTGTCTAAGTTGAAAGTGCCTCTGTCTACATCCACAAATATTGGAGTCGCTCCTTCAAAAGAAACGATCTCCCCCGTGGAGAAGAACGTAAAGTCGGGTACGAAAACCGCGTCTCCTTCTTTAATACCCCATGCCATCGCCACAAGTGTCATTGCCTCGGTTCCGTTGGCACAGGAGATGCAGTGTTTAACGCCAACATAGTCTGCCAATTGCGATTCCAATTCACCAACATCTTTGCCGCCGATGAAGTTGGCATTTAATAACACTTCCTGTATTGCAGAATCAATCTTAGCTTTATATTCCTGGTATTGCGCTTTTAAATCTCTAAATTGCATTTTAGTTGGTCCTCACCTTTTATGATTTGGTGCTTTATCTTATTGGGGTGTTATTATGACGCCGATTTTATTGAAATATGTTCAAACCAACGTATTCTTTTTACACGATTTCATTCTCCTCCAGATTGCCATTCACCAATACATACTCTCTAGTGCAATCCTTGCATTTAAGCCCATCTTTCAGCGGCATGCCGCATTCACATACCCAACATATCTGTTTGGCCGGCACCCCTGCCATCAAAGCATAGTCCGGCACATCCTTAGTCACAACCGCACCGGAAGCAATCATCGCCCACCTGCCGACAGTATGACCGCAAACAATAGTGGCATTGGCGCCGATTGAAGCGCCATATTTAATCAGCGTCTTTTTGTACCCGGCGCTGCCTTTGGGGTATTTACTTCTCGGCGTCAAGTCATTGGTGAACACACAAGACGGCCCACAGAATACGTAGTCCTCCAGTTCAACGCCTTCGTATACAGAAACGTTGTTCTGGATTTTCACGCCGTTACCGATCCTCACGTTATTCGACACATTCACGTTCTGACCAAGAGAACATTTCTCGCCTATTTGCGTTCCTTTTTGGATGTGGCAAAAATGCCATATCTTTGTGCCATTGCCTATAGATACACCTTCATCTATATAACTGCTTTCATGTACAAAATACTCTGCCATTGCTTCTTACTCCTATCTCATTCATTTTTACTTATTAACTCTTGTACTGTTTCCAGTACTTTGACCACTTCGTGCCCGGTTTTTCCACTGGCAAATTCAATTTTTTGATCAAGGTTGTTAACAAAGTATTTCAGCTCTTCAGTCAATGGCATCGCTTTATCATAAACGATGATTTCATCGGGCTGCTCTACTTTAACCGGTTTACCTTCTACCCAATCAATGTGTTTGTTATAATACAGAATGTTCTTGTCCAAAGAAGAATCATCAAAAGATACCATTCCCTGGCTGCCCACCACAACTAGTCTTTGTTCCTTGAAGGGATGTAACCAGGAAACAAAGATATGCGCATGCACATTGCCCGGGTAAGTAAACTGAGCTATTGTCACATCATAGATTTTATCCTGGAGGAATTTTGCTCCTTTAGCTTCTATCTTAGTGGCGGGGCGCCCGATGAAATAATCCAAGATCGAAATGTCATGAGGCGCAAACGACCAAAAAACATTCTCCTCAGTTCTGACTGTCCCCAAGTTTAACCTGGTTGAGTATATATAGTAAAGCCGGCCAATTTTGCCGCTTTTGATGACCTCTTTGATTTTTTTAATGGCCGGATGGAAAAGTAAGAGATGCCCCACCATAAGCCTGGCCCCTGTTTGCCCTGCAAGCTCAACAAGATGACGGGAATGCTCTGAGGAAAGGGCCATTGGTTTTTCAATAAGTACGTTCAAGCCCTTTTCAAGTAGCTTTTTTCCCACAGGATAATGGGTCTCAGCAGGAGTGGCCAATATGTATCCGTCAAAACCTTGCTGGATTGCATCATCAAGTTCGGTGAAACCCTTTACTGGATATGGCTCTAACAGTTCTTCCAGTCTCTGCTGGTTGGTTTCCACAATGCCCGCCAGGTTACCAATTTGAAAAAGAGTTCTGATGTGGTTTTGTCCCCAACGTCCCCCTCCGATTACGCATATTTTTTTCCCCACAGTTAAATGCTCCTTAATTATTTTTCTGGTGTTTATCCCTTCTGGTTATTAGTCATTTATAACACTTCTATATTTTCTCTGTTTTTTATTTCCTTCATTACATTCTTTGTATCGAAAATTATTTTCGCATGCTTCTGAACAAAGTCGTAATCGACGCTGGAATGCGCTGTTGTAATCACAATCAAATCCACACTTTCTATCAGGGCTGTGGTCAACTCCGGTTCACCTTTTACAACTTTTCCATGCTCACGATACTCCGGTATGTAAGGATCAAAATAAACAACCTCAGCGCCCTCTTTTTCTAGTTCGTCAATCACTCTGATAGCAGGGCTTTCTCGATAATCGTCAATATCTTGCTTATAAGCTACGCCAAGCACCAATACTTTTGAGCCGTTCATCGCTTTCTTGTATCTGTTGAGTATCTTGCTTGCCCTCTCCACACAGTATTCCGGCATA
Organism: Pelotomaculum schinkii; assembly: GCF_004369205.1. Taxonomy (NCBI): domain Bacteria; kingdom Bacillati; phylum Bacillota; class Clostridia; order Eubacteriales; family Desulfotomaculaceae; genus Pelotomaculum; species Pelotomaculum schinkii. The sequence continues at coordinate 1,871,718 of NZ_QFGA01000001.1, forward strand.
CGGTCATTTACCATCATGGAGGCTTCAATCATTGATGTATGAAAGCCATATTCGCGGGCTTTCCATGATAAATAGTAGGGATCAAGTGGGATGCAGTGACCACCTAAACCGGGTCCCGGATAGAATGCCTGGAATCCATATGGTTTTGATTTTGCGGCATCTATGACTTCCCAGATGCTAATACCCATTTTATTGCATAGGATGGCAAGTTCATTGACAAGGCCAATATTAATATTTCGGTAAGTATTCTCCAATATCTTTTCCATCTCAGCAACGGCAGGGGTAGATACACGGTGAATAGGCGCTTCCAGAATACTCTCGTATAAAGTAGCAGCTATATCAGTACACGCTGGGGTTATACCTCCCACGACTTTTGGTGTGTTCTTAGTCTTATAGATGAGATTACCAGGGTCAACACGTTCCGGTGAAAAAGCGAGATAAAAATCCTCCCCGCATTTTAAACCGGACTTTTCAAGTATCGGCTTAAGCAACTCCTCTGTGGTTCCTGGATATGTAGTTGATTCCAACACTATCAGCATATCCTTATGCATGTATGGAACGATGCTCTCAGCAGATGCCCTAACATAACTGATATCTGGTTGTTGATGGGCATCCAATGGTGTTGGTACGCATATACAAATGCAGTCAGCTTTAGCTACCTGGGCAAAGTCGGTAGTAGCCGAAAGGAAGCCTGAATCAACGATAGCTTCAAGGTCTTCGTTTACTACATCGCCAATGTAGTTCTTGCCTGCGTTGACCATATCAACCTTGGCTTCTTGCACGTCAAAACCAATTGTTCTATAGCCAGCCTTAGCTTTCTCCACTGCTAATGGTAGACCAACGTAACCTAAACCAATAACACCTAGAGTTGCTGTTTTATTTAACAGCTTTTGTTTTAAGTTGCTCATTAAAATTTTCCTCCATTTACTATAGCCTGGTAAATATATTTTGCTGCGTGACCATCACCAAACAAAGAAGGTTGTGGATACTTTTGGCAGTCAAGTGGCCGATTTGCACATTTAATTATGCTATCGGCATATATTGGTGTTAAGACATTCCATCCATTTTCCAACGTCTCAACCCATTCTGTCTGGTCACGAAGTGTCGTACATGGAGTTTTAAGAAAATATGCTTCCTTTTGAAGGCCGCCTGAATCGGTAAGCACCATATAGGCATTAGCTGTAAGATACAACATCAGCAAATAACCAACTGGCTGAATAATAATTATATTGCTTATTAATATATCCAGCTCATCTAGCAACTTACGTGTACGAGGATGAAGCGGCAGCAAAACAGGCTTGTCCAGTTTTTCAAAGGCATTGAAAATTTCACGTAATTTATTGGGATTATCAGTATTTTCTGCTCGATGGATAGTTGCTAAATAAAAGTTTTTATCCTTAAGGCTTGATATATATGGGTTTTCGTTGCGCAACTCCGCAAGCCAGGCTCCACTGGCATAACGCTGTTTGGATATGGTAATATTTTGTAGAACAGCATCATACATAATATCACCTGTGTTATAAACACCTTTCGTGATACCCTCTTTACGAAGATTCTCAACTGCCGTTTTTGTTGGGCATAGCAGCAATGTTGAAATATGGTCGGTTAGTACACGGTTCTGTTCCTCCGGCATACGCATGTTGTAGCTACGCAGACCAGCTTCTACATGAAACACGGGAATATGAATCTTGCTCGCTGCCAAAGCCCCGGCCAAGGTAGAATTGGTATCTCCGTATACAAGCACACCATCCGGGTTTTCTTTAAGGAGCAGCTCTTCTATTTTCTCCAGCATGCGTCCAGTTTGTGCTCCATGCATACCGGATCCTACTCCTAGATTATAATCTGGTTTGGGGATGCCCAACTCAGCAAAAAATATGTCTGACATATTAGTATCGTAATGTTGCCCTGTGTGGACGAGAATTTCTTTGTGCTGTTGTCTGAAAACAGTTGAAAACGGTGCAGCTTTTATGAATTGCGGTCGGGCGCCAATGATTGTTAGTAATTTCAAGTGGAGTATCATCCTTTCTTCGTGGTTAATTATTCAAAAGCGTTTTAAACAACACTCATTATTCTCCTAATAGCTTAAATTAATAGCTCTTTAAAACTTTCCATTTTGTTTTAATCGTTTTCAACATTATAAGAAAATAAATAATCCCCCAGGCAATTCCAAGTACAATAGATTCCATAATTTCGCCAGTAAAAGTTTCTAATTGTATTACCTCTTTAACAAGAGTAAAAGACACACCAAAAAAAATATTTATCATTGTAATAATTGCAAGGAACTTCCATGGAAATATATTAATAAAGGAAATAGAAATACTCTTTGATGAAACTATGAGTTGGCACATATTCACTGCCGCTATAGATATAAAAGTTGCAATTGCAGGACCAATGAAACCGAACATGAGATAGAATAGATAGCTTAATATTACATTTAACCCTAGTGATGCTATTGAGCTATAAAATATAAATTTTGTTTTACCTATAGAATTCAATATCATACCAAAATAAGTACATCGCAGCAACAGAACAACATTAAATACACGAAATACTGCAACTCCTGATAAATATTTATCTGAATATAACAGTGAAATAAATTCTGATGCAAAAACAAATAAACCCGTGGCAAAGAAACATATACAAATGTAAGATAGGGTTATGGCATGTTTCCATAATGTAATCGCTTCATCGTTTTTATTATTTTTCAAAAGCTTTACAAGTTCCGGCATAATTACAGCCGTGAGCGATGATGATATTATTGTAACAGGCATTTCTCTGGCAGCGTTCGTATATATTGCAAGTTGCTCAGTATTAAAAAAGTAACCTATAACGAGCTTATCCAATTGTATACTTAATGTTCCAACCGTTGTAGCTAAACCAATTGGAAGAGAAAATTTTAATATGCTTTTTACTAAATCTTTCTCGACATAAATTCTAATTTTTCCTGTGAGATTGCCCACTATAATATAAACAATTATTGCAAATACAGCTTCTCCGGTTACAAAAATAGCCATATATGCTGCAAAACTTAATCCTAAAATTTGCACAACGATGATAGCAAATAATAAAAATAAACTATTGAGAATAGTAAAAAGCATTAAACTGGAAACCTTCTTGCAAACTACCAATATATTTCCTATACTTGCAATAATTATTTTTGTCCACGGATAAACAGCCAATACATACCAAAAACTTTTTATAAGTTCATTTTTGAAGTATTGTGCTATTAGAGGAGTAGCCGCTACTAAAACCAGGCCAGTTATAAAACTCAATAAGGTATTTAATGTGTAGTAAGTTGATATGAACTTTTCTTTTTCTTCATCGCTTTCCGCTCTTGCTAAAAAGAAATTAATGCTATTGGGTAACCCTAACATAAAAATAGTGGTAACAATGTTAACAACTAAGAGAAGTTGAGAATACGTACCATACTCTTCTAATGTGCGAAAGCGTGATAACAGCATTGCTGTTATCATTGATATAATCATGGTAATAATTTTTGACGTGGTTAATTTTAAAGCATCATTCGCAATTGAAGACTTCAAAAATGCCTCCCTCTATAATCTAAGGTTTTCTTAAAATATCTCGTATCTTAGATTTTCACATTTCCAATAATGAGCCTCATGGACGGGATTTGAATTATTGCATTATTATGGATGGTCATGTGTATCTCAATGAAACTGCGTTATTTTCGAGTATTGCGGCCATTGGAATCCACATTTCTCCGGTAGCGTACCCTCCCATGTCTCACAGGGTCATATTGCCCTAAATTCCTTCGTCCTGCCTGCCCAGGAGGTGGATGTCAGTCATGCTCCTAAACGGGGGCTTCGCCCTCATGGTGATTATTCAACCTGACTAATCCCGGCTCATTTTGTCAATGTGCGATCAAATGTCATGAACCCTCTGTTTTATTGGTATTCTCCGGTTGAACAACCGTCGCCAGGTCGCAGTATTACCTATGGCGACGTGTTAATATTTTTGTACAGTTACCCTTATGCCGCCTGGATTTCAGGCCTTTTTATGTCCCTCATCATTTTTTCCGGATCATATGCGACCTTCTTTGTCATGAGGGTGAAGAATATCCTGATCAGCTTACAACACAGTAGTATCAACGACTGCTTCTTCTTTAAAGGGTTGTTAGCCCTTGTGTTGTAGTACTGGTGCAGTTCGCTGAACTCATTGTTCTTGGCTACTATGGGCATTATCCCCTGGAACAGTATGGCTCTTAGCCGCCTTCTTCCCCGCTTGCTGATGGTGGTTTTGCCCTTGTGCTTGCCGGAGCTGTTTTCCTTGAGGTTCAGTCCTGCAAGTTTCTGCAACTGCCTTGGGTGCTTGAACCTTGTTATGTCTCCACCTCGGCTACGAACCCTGCGGCAATTATCAGCCCGACTCCTTTTATCTTCAGCATTTCCTCTACGCCAGGCACCTGCATGGCCAGTTCTTCAATCAGGGCCATTGTAGTTTCATATTGCCGCATCAACAGCTCATATTCTTCCAACAGGGATTTGAGATCGTTTTCCGCTGCTCGAAGTCCCTGGCGTATACCTACAGTGCCTTTGGCAGCCTCAATCAGTCTTTTTGCGCGCTTTACTCCAACCGCCCGGCTGATTTCCCTTCTCCAGCTGGCTACGATCCCTTCCAGGCCCAATTCAAGTATCCTGGCGGGGGTGGGGAATTCCTTCAGGGCCATCAAGGCGGCTTTGCCTTCCCATTTCCCGAACACCTGGTTAAACTCGGGAAAGTAGATGCTTATCCAGCGTTTAACCCGGTTCCGGATGCTGTTTAGCCCTTTTACCAGCCTCCAGCGGGTATCCATTGCGTTGCGCAGTTCGCTGTATATTCCTTCAGGCATGTACGGCTCCATATATCTGCCGTCTTTGACCAGCATGGCGATGGTCTTGGGGTCTTTGCGGTCATTCTTGGTGGGATTGTTGTCATCCAGTTCCTTGCTCCGCTTTACATGAAACGGATTCACCAGCACTATTTTTGTCCGGTGATCCTTAAGATGTTGGGCAAATGTGAACCAGTAATGACCTGTGGGCTCCATCCCAACTATGATATGATCTTTGCTGTGAGCTGCCCTCAGCTTTCCAATCCACTCAACGAATGCGGCAAACCCATCCCCATCATTGCTAAACTTCAACAGCCGGCCATACTCAATTCCTCTGAAATCGAAAGCTCTGGCGTAATGGAGCTCACTGGCAACATCAACTCCTATCACCAATGTGTTTTCCGTGATTTGCATTATTTTGGCGTTTTGGGTATACTTCATTTTGGGTACCTCCTTGGTTAGTCTTATTAATTAGGGGTAAACTTTCCAGAAGCTTTACACCCTGTATTCTAACCGGAGGTGCCTTTCTTTTTCAAAGCTCATTTTGTTTTATTACAGGAATGCTCCTAATTAATGTTTAATTCTTCAGGATTCGGGATTAACTTTACATTAGTCCCTGGCAAAGGCACTTCCTTCAAGTGCCATAATTACCATTCAGTTTTCGTTTAATTATTTAGGGATCATATGTTTGCCCACACATTCTATCGTAGAACCAACTTTTCTTAACTAATTTCTATACTTGTTACTTTTGTATCAACAACAGCTTCATGGAACCAATTTTCCCTCAATTTATTAACAACAGCAAGCTCGGCATTCATTCTTTCATTCCAACTCCAAAAGTTTTGTTTTGCATATTCTTGTGCATTGCAGCCAAGATATTTTCTTAGTTTCTCATCTGACAGCAAATACACAATAGTTGCTGCAATTCTGTCAGATTTATTTACAGGTAACAGAATACCATTGAATTCATTTTTAATTACTTTATATGTATCACCAATATCAAGTGTTATGATAGCTTTTCCGTATCGCATTGCTTCTATCAAGGGGTTTCCTACATTGCTTAAATCATATAAAGAAAGAAATATATCTGCTATGGCATAATATTTCCAAACATCTTTCTGTTTAACTGCGCCTGTAAAGATTACACTTTTCTCTATTCCGAGCTGCTTTGCTAACGATTGTAACTTATCCCGTTCAGTACCATCACCAACAATCATTAATACGCAATTTGGAAAGCTCTTTAATACATCAGGCATAGCGCTTATAGCACGATCAACTCTTTTCCAGCCAGCTAGTCTTGATACAGTCAGCAGAATAGGTACAGTATGGGCAATGTTTAACTTATCTCGGAGGGCATACCTTGTTTCTGAATAAGAAACATCAGAATCGTGAGCTTGCCCCATTAAAATAGACATAGAAAATGGCGGATTATCTTCTGTTTTCACAGATTTTCAATTTTAGGCTGGGAATGAGGCTTAGCAAATTCTTTCTCATGTTCGACCAAGTATCGAATAAGAGCCGTGGCCGCCCTTGACATGGAGCCTCGCACCCGTGTTGCCAAGGACCAAGGGGCCAGTATCGCTTTGCTTATGGCCCTTGCCAATCAAGGCTAACACGGGCATTCTCCATGTAAAGGGTCTTCGCTTCGCTACGATGAACGGCCACTTACGCTGCTGTTTTAAAGGATTGTTCGTATTCGACTGGCGACATATATCCAAGGGCTGAATGCAGCCGAACCCGGTTGTAAAAGACTTCAATATATTCAAAGATGGCTTGACGGGCTTCAGCTCTTGTTTTAAATCGGGTACCATAAATCAGTTCCCTCTTCAGGGTTCCAAAAAACGATTCCATACAGGCGTTGTCATAACAATTACCTTTGCGGCTCATACTGGCGTTCATTTCGTAGTCCTTTAAAGCTTGCTGGTATTCATGACTGGCATATTGACTCCCGCGGTCTGAGTGATGAATAAGTCCTGCTGATGGCCGATACCGCCAAACTGCCTGTCTGAGAGCATCCAGGACCAACTGGCGAGTCATTGTACTGTCCATAGCCCAGCCCACAATCTTTCTTTGGAACAGGTCTTCAATAGCTGCAAGGTATAACCACCCTTCATCCGTTGCGACATATGTAATATCAGCAACCCAGACCTGATTAGGATGGCTGGCAGTAAAGTTCTGATTAACAATGTTTTCAGCAACCGGATAATGGTGCTTTGAGTTAGTGGTAGCCTTAAATTTTCTCCTTGTCTTGGCGGCTATATCGTTCTCCCGCATCAGGCGGGCCACCCGGTTCCGGCTGCAAGTAATGCCTTGTTTCTTCAAGGTCCTGGTTATTCTCGGACTACCATAAGTACCCCGGGAAATCTGATGAACCTTACGGATCTTTTTAATTAGTTCTTTATTCCGGATTTTTCGCCGGCTTTCCGGCCTTTTCAGCCAAGCATAGTAACCGCTTCGAGAGACTCCAAAAACCTGGCACATCTTCTCCACCCGAAATTTGAAGCGGTGCTGATTAATAAACTTATAAGCTATTTCTGGTGTCTTGCGAAGATGGCCGTGGCCTTTTTTAGAATGGCGTTTTCCTCTTGTAAATCAGCTATCATTTTTTTTAAACGCCTGGTTTCTGCGTCCTCTGGCAGTAGATTGCCGCTGCCTGGAAAAGCGTTTTCCTTATGTTCTTTATACTGACTAACCCATTTGTGCAGGGTGTTCTCATGGATACCGAGTTCTTTGGCCACCGTTGCCACGGATCGCCCCAACTCTACTACCAGGCGGACCGCTTCTTCTTTAAAATGCTTATCGTAACGTTTCATGATGGACACCTCCACTGGTTTTATTGTACCAGCCATTTACCGTGTCCATCAAATCGGGTCAGGTTTATCGTATACATTATGGCCGTTTTTCCAGAAATATATATTTTTAGTAGGGTTTCCTAATCCCTTTAGCACTTTATCACCTTCTGTACCGTCGTCAGTCATGATAATCATATCACTCTTCTGCTCCAAAGCATGAAAATGTGGGTACATTTTTAATCTATTTAACCATGTATTTTCATATTCTTTTAATACTGTTCCTTGAAACCTCGTAATCAAAGGTAAGCCAAATTTCTTGCTCAGATTTTTACCAGCCTGTACCGCATGAACTTCATATGCATATATCACACATTCACTAACACTCTTTTTAAGCAGTTTGCAAGCAAGATTGTAAAATTTGAAGGTGCAATAATGAGCAGAAATAATCCTGGCAATAAAACTCACTTTTTTTATGCTGCATAGCTTCTCTAGAAATGTATTGTTAAACTTAATCATCTTACAGCCCTCAACGTTGCAAGACGGTCTCATCGTGCTAGTTGGTTGGATTAGAGTTATATCCCAACCATTATCAACATAAGCCTTCACAGTATTATAAAACGATGGAGCTCCTTGCCCTTCACCAATAGACCATATATCCAAATATGACATCATTATCATTTTCTTATTCACGACATATAAGCCCCTTTTTCAATATGTTTGGATTAAGTTTCTTTATTGTTTACATGGTCTACTTTAACACATTAGCGCTCTCTTTCTTATACAAACTTATCGCCAGATACATAATAGTTATTAAAATCCAAGTAGTCCTAATTCTATTAGCTCCGCTGGATGAAACACCTATGAGAACAAATGCTGGAGTAAAAGACAATATGCAAAGGGTTAAGAGTTTAGGTAATTTCCACCTATATGCTCTAAGAAGATATATGAATATCATAAGGATTCCGCTTATTATTATGATGCCGTATTCACACATAATTTCTAAAAAAAAGTTATGTACATTGGTACCCAATAGTACTATACTTTGACCTGGGCCTATACCTAAAAAAAAGGAATTAAAAAACAATTGAAGAGCTTCTCCCATGAGACTTAACCTAAATAAATCACTGCTTTCATTACCCGGTGAGCTTATCATTAACACCAAGTCTATTAATGTATAATTTGAAAGCACGATAAATCCTATTATTACACATACTACACATAACAAATATAACACAATACTAAAGGAAGCTTTACTAATGCTATATAGCTTTATCAATATACAAAAAAAGGCAAAACATAATCCGTAAACTATCATGCCGTATAACGCACCTCTTGCACCAATTCTGATAATAATATACATTGATGCAGTAATTATAATAAGTGCTGGCACCTTGTTTTTGTTAGTAAATGCATATTGCAATAACACTGCTATAATGCCAAAACAAATGAATGTTGCTAAATCATTTCCGTTCCCGAATACGCCAAGAGCTTTATCAGAATAGTATAACATATTTCGTTCATTTAATAAGACCAAGTGGTTACCCGTAAACAACTCCCAATAAGCAATAAGTAGATTTATTATCAATCCAAGAACAAGCCCTTTATTGAGAAAGATTATATCTTTTTTACTTTGAATGTTAAGTGTCAACATTGTTATTGTAAACAAATTTACCAATAATGATATATAATTAGATACAGCGTAATCGTTTTTCAATATAAAAGCAGTTTGAACCGTTGCGTAAACACCCCAAATAATAAAAAAATAGAAAAATAGTTTTATGTCATAAGTTGGTATTTTGATTTTTAAACTGTTATGCTCTCCTATAAAAAAAACTATCGTCAATAAAGCCATAATCCAACTTAGTTTTATACCATAGATATTGATTACTTCACCTAAGCAGCATGCTACTATCAATCCAAATAAAGCGTATTGTGTTTTGGTGTGCCTATTAATTTTTTCGGTTGTTCTACATTTAATTGAATAATTATTCTTGGTATAAACACCTATTGTCATTCCTGAATACACCTTTCGTATATACCATTCAGCTTTTTAACAACTGAGATTTCTGAGTATTGACTAATCGTTTCTTTGCTTATATCTTCTTTTCTGTAATTTTTATAGCGTGTTATCATACGCTTCATAGCTTGTACTAACTGCTCTTTATTATCAACATCAATTAAGATACCATTGTTTTTATTTATAATCCAGTCGGCTCCACCATTACGTGTTCCAATAACAGGCTTACCGCAGGCCATTGCTTCAATATACACAACTCCGAAAGTCTCATATGCACTTACAAGAATAAAAGCATCGCAATCTTGCATCTGCTGTGCCGTTTCTTCTCTTGATAATGCACCTAATAAAGTTATTTGCTTACTCATGTTAGATTTATCTATTTGATTCTTTAGTTCATCATAAAGCGGACCACCGCCAACTATTTTCAATTTGACATTTTCGTTGCCTTTAAAAGCTTCTATGAAAGCATCTATGGTCATCCCAAATCTTTTTCTTGCTGTCAAGTTACCGACAGCAAGAAAAAGAAAGTTTTTTGCTTGCTTACTTTTCTCTTTGTATTTAAATAACGGTGACACCATGTTTGGTATTACATGAATCATCTTATTAGTTTTCGTGAGCTCAATAACTCTTTTTTTTAATCCTTCACCCACGCAAATAAAACTCGCGGTTCCATCTACACATTTTTTAAGCAAATTAATTTCAAAAGGTGAAATATTTTTGTTAATGACCCCACTCGAATGCTCAGTAACAACAACGGGTATATCATAAACTTTGCCTAATTTATAAGCACCATATCCTGCCGGCATAAATGAATGTGCGTGAATTATGTTAATCTTTTCTCCGTCTGCAATTATTCGATGATATATTCTTCTTATACGCCTAAAAAAGTTCCAGCACATCAATCTTTTTGCTCTAACAATCCCAAACGAAGGTGTGACGTAGGAGTATACTTTAACACCTTCATCGTTTAATATTTTCAACTTGAAATTGTCCGAATCAAAATAACTGCTTTTTCTCTGATAAGTTGCATTTAGGATAATTACATGATGCCCGGCTCTTTGTAAAGCAATAGCTTGTTCCCGAAAAAAAGAACCTATATGCGGATTGCTTTTGCTCGGATACCAGGAAGGTATAATTAAAATATTCATGACTTTCCCACCGATTTATTTATATGTCACCATAAATAATAACCATGCTGGTTAGAAGAACCGTACAAATCAGTTGTATTGTTACATAGATGTAGGTATTATTTTTGTATCATAAATAACGATATTAAGATTATTTGCAAACTTCCCCGCTACTTTACTAAGTGTTTCACAAATTTCGCATTCTTATTTAGTATAATTGAAAATCGAACAATTTACATCTTACATTACCTGCCCTTTAATAATAATCATATACTTTTCATACAATTTGCTGTAATTATATTTTGTTTGTATGTACTTTACAGCATTATTAGCATATAACTCAAACTGTTCTTTTGGTGTTCGAACTAACCTTAATATTTTATCACGAAAATCTCGTATATTTCCTTGCTTGAAACAAAATGCCCCCCCGTGTGTGGTTCTTTTTATATTAATTTCATTATCCTCAAACAATACAGGCAAACCACACGCTTGAACGTCATAAAAGCTAAGACTGCACTGTTTAGGGAAGAGAGCCATATCTGCACATTGATAATACCGATTTATTTTTTTATATGGTTGAGTAGGTAACCGTTTAATCTTATTTTGTGATCTACTAAAGAGACTCTCTATTTCATCTCCGTAAACGCCGCTCGTGTTTCCAATAATCAAAAATACTATTTCTTTGTGCACAGAAAATTTTTCAAATATGGCATTTGCTAAAAACATCCCCCCTTTAGATTCATCCAATTTACCTGCGTACAATATAACGAAAGCTTCATTACTTATTCCTAGCTCCTTCCGTACATAATATCGAGCATTTTTATCAGGATGAAAAACAAGAGTGTCACTGCCCATTCCAACAATAGGGGATAAATTCTCTGGCACTCCGAACCTTCGTTGAATATAATCTGAATCAACTGTCCTGATAACAGGTATTTGATGTTTTTTAATTATAGGAGTGCAAATATTTCTATAGAAAAAGTAAAATAACTTACGTAATTTGTTTTTGGAAGCCATATCAAGCATATGATTATCTAAGACTATGTGATAATTAAGTTTCCTTGCTTGAATGATATACCTAATTGCAATATATGTATCACTTCCATGTACATAAAGAATATCTGGCTCTAATTTTTCTACTATCCGAAAGATATCATTTTTGTAAATTGAGCGTCCAGATATATAACATTTCAGTGGAACTCTAATGATCTTAACGCCAGTTTCTTGAAAGAAAAACTCATCTTTTTTTTTCAAATCATTAGTACCAAAAAAAACTGTTAATTGCTTTGGCATTTTTTTTAATTCGCTAGTCACCACAAAAACTTCATGACCGTCTAATGCCATATATTTAGATAATATATTCACCTGGTATCCCGCATCAGGATGAAAAAAATCCTCTATATGTACTATTCGCAATATACTCACTTCCTATTATAAAAAATTATATTGTGAAAAATCATCGATTCTGTTACCATGCATTCGCTCATAATAATCCCGATAATCCCTTAAAGGATATTACCATCCACGAACGATTATCTAGATATCATTTAATAGTCAATATAATTCCATCAACAAAACTTGTAGATGGTAACATATCCCAACTCGCTTTTTGTCTTTTTTGTTCTGATGGCATAACGTAAAGCATGTCCAAGAGGAGCCACTACGAATGATATTAATCTACCAGTTTTCCCTAATATTAAGGATCATTTTAACTACTCCGATATTAGAACGTTCATTGTGGCAACCAATTTTTATACATCACAAACATTTCCAGCTCTCATTACCTGATTAATAGCGAAACATTAATCTTTAACATACATCCAATTAAGGATATTCGCTCCTTTACCGTAGATAGGAAGTGGTTGCTCATTCAGTGTGCGAATTATAATGAGAGAAATTATTTTTCAGGGAAATGGTAGGGAAAATAATTAGTAGAGCAGATTGTTATTGTTACTAGCAATTGATATGCGCAATGGTAGATAACACCAATAAATCTATAACTGTTTTACTTGCTGAGTATAGCGAAGAGCAGCAAATTACATTGCATGATTGTCAATAAAATCAATGATTGCTTTTTCTATAACAATCATCGTATATATCTTGGTATCTGGATAACATCTTACTCCTATCAAACAATTTTGCTCTTTCTAAACAGAAATTAGTTGAATAATTATAATTTATCTGCTTGATAGCATCAAATAGCGAGGTTACCTCCCTTTTATCAACAACAATTCCGCAGCATTCATCAATACTTTCAATACCACCACCAGTATTAAAGGTTATCAAAGGGGTTCCACAAGCTAGACTTTCCAAGTTAGTTGTTGGAAAGTTATCCTCAAGTGTAGGGTTTATAAACACATCTGCAGCTGAATAAATTTTAGCAAGTTCTTTCACTTTAATAATTTTTGTTATTCCAACAATATTTTTTGGCAATCTTTCTTTTTGCTTTTTCGTTAATCCAACAAGTACTATCCTGAAGCTATCATCCAATATGTCAGCAAGTTCCAGGAAATACTGATATCCTTTACGTTTACCCCATCCATTGGCTACACCTAATATGATGAATTTATCCTGTAAACAATTTGTTTTTCTAAAATCACTTTCAGTAGGTTTAAACACATTTAGGTCAATACCATTAGGAATCACTTTTACCGGATATTTATTTAAATATGATTCCTGTATCAGATTGGCCAACCAATTACTCGGGGTCACAATTGTCATGTTACTAAGGGATGTAAACAATTCCCTTTTACTATCGAAATTCTGTTTTGAGCGATCAAATATAAGGCTTCCTGGGTAACCTCTTTTCTGAGGACAATCATTACAACCCCATTTCCATTTATCACATTGCACATAACTAAAATACGCACAATGCCCAGTAAAGCTCCAGCAATCATGCAGCGTCCAAACAACTGGTTTTCCTGATTCCTTTAAATAATCAAAAAGAATCTTTATATTGATATAATAGCCATGCAGATTATGTAAATGTATAACATCCGGGTCTATCTCTTTAACTTTCTTTATAAACTCGCGTGTTGCTCTTGCAGAACCCCAAAGTGCATGGGTGTCAAAAATCCTTGTGAGACCTCCGTGTATGAAATAATCGGGTTTGGTCCCTATTTTAATAATATGATCTCCAACAACAGAAGTCTCCCTGCCATATGCAATATAACTTTCGATATTGTTACTTTTTAAAATCGAATGAATATCGGTTACTATTCTTCCAGTGCTACCGACACCACATACTGAATTAATTTGTAGTACTTTCATTCATTCTTTCTCCAAATAACCTCATTCACTATCTTCGTATAACTCTGAATTATTTTTACAACCTTGACCGATACATTATCATCTTTGTAATCCGGAGCCAACACAGTTCGCTCAGCATTATCCTGCATAGCCTTGGCCAACTCTATGGCCTGCTCTATATCAATGCCTTTAATACCACCTATTATGACTGTACCTTTATCCAATACTTCCGGGCGCTCGGTGGAAGTCCTCAATAATACTCCCGCAAAACCCAGGATGGCGCTTTCTTCAGAAAGGGTGCCGCTGTCGGATAACACACAGAAGGCATTCTTCTGGAGCTTGTTGTAATCCAAAAAGCCAAAGGGCTGTATACTCTGCACCATTGGATGGAACTGAAAATTACGTTGCTCGATAATTTTCTTACTCCTCGGGTGTGTTGAATAGATAACTGGCATCTGATAGCGCTCAGCAATATTATTAATCGCAGTCATTAGGGACATGAAGTTGGTTTCGTTATCAATATTCTCTTCTCTATGGGCGGAAACCAATATATACTTTCCTGCCTGAAGCTCCAATCTCTCTAAAACCTTGCTGGCATTGATTTTCTGCATATGCTCCTGCAAAACCTCCTGCATAGGTGACCCTGTAACAAATATGTGCTCTTTTCTAAAACCTTCAGCTAACAGATACCGTCTCGAATGTTCCGTATATGGCAGATTAATATCGGAAATATGGTCCACAATCTTGCGATTGATTTCTTCAGGAACATTCTGGTCAAAACAGCGGTTCCCCGCTTCCATATGGAAAATAGGCACTTTCAGCCTTTTAGCCGAAATTGCAGAAAGTGCGGAATTTGTATCGCCAAGTATAAGCAATGCATCAGGCTTTTCCTTTTGCAACACCTCATATGACTTAGCAATAATATTTCCCATTGTCTCACCGAGGTTTTTGCCTGCGCTGTCCAGATAATAATCCGGCGCTCTTAATCCCAAATCATCAAAGAAAACCTGGTTTAGCGTATAGTCCCAGTTTTGTCCAGTATGGACTAGGATATGGTTAAAATATTTATCGCATGCCTTGATACAAGCTGAGAGTCTGATAATCTCCGGCCTTGTCCCTAAAATTGTCATTACCTTTAATTTGCTCACAACTAAACCTCCAAGAAATACGTATCCGGCTTTTCCGGATTATATGGTTCATTCGCCCACATTATCGTCACCAAATCTGTATCGCCAGTGTTTTCAATATTGTGGGTGTAACCAGGTGGGATATCAACAGTTTCCATTTTATCTCCGCTGACGTGGTACTCGAGCACCTCATCTGCCCCAACTTTTCTAAATCTAATCACGCCGGTCCCGCTTACCACCAGGAACTTCTCGTTCTTGCTGTGGTGCCAGTGATTGCCCTTCGTAATACCAGGCTTTGTAATGTTGACTGACACCTGCCCGCGCTCCGGGGTACGGATGATTTCAGTAAAGCTGCCTCTATTGTCCACATTCATTTTAAGCGGGTAACTGAAAGCATCTTCCGGCAGGAAACTCAAATACGTGCTGTATAGATTCTTCACCAATGGGTTCGACATATCAGCAATGAAGAGGTCATTTCTGCTCTCTTTAAAGCTGCGTATGGTGTCAGCTAAAGCACCAACCGTGATGGGATGGCTAACCGGTACAATGCAGTGATCTCCTTGCACTGTTGGATTACCTTCCAGCGCCCTCAAGAATTCCTCCACAACGTCGTCTATATAACAGAGGTTAATCTCCGCATCCGAATTGTCGATTTTAATTGGCAGGTCTCTGGCTATGTTATGGCAAAAGGTTGCTACCACTGAATTATAATCCGGCCTGCTCCACTTGCCGTAAATATTAGTCAGCCTGTAGATATATACCGGAGCGCCAGTTTTGGCATATTCCAAAAGGGCTTGCTCTCCAAGCTTTTTACTCTGTCCATATGGATTATCCCTATCCACCTGGATACTGGAGGTATACACGATGGGAACTTTACGGTTATTTTCTTTTAATATCTGCACTAACTGGGCCGTAAAGTCAGCATTTACTTCGAAGAACTCCTTTTCATCTTGCGGCCTGTTAACCCCGGCAAGATGAAAGATAAAATCACATTCTTTAAGGTAACCGTATAATACCTCAGTAGTTGTTTTGCGTGTCACTTTTAACAATTGATACTCACCCTGCTGCTGCAGGGTAGCGCAGAGGTTTTTGCCTATAAAACCATTAGCCCCGGTAACCACTACCGTCTTCATATTTTAACCTCTCCAGTCCTCAAGTTCATGCCTGATATAACCAAGCGTAAGTAGCAACTCCTTGACCTGTTCTACATTCAGCCGCTCAGTATTATGGGAAGTATACTCCCAGCCATAGCTTATCTGTTCATCGCCTTTAACAAAATATTTATCGTAGTTCAGGCTGCGGGTATCGGCGGGGATACGATAATAACGTCCCAGATCCTCTGCGTGTGCCATTTCCTCACGTGTGAGCAAGGTTTCATATAATTTCTCACCGTGGCGTGTACCTATAATCCTTATCTCATTGTCGGCATGGAAAAGCTCCTTTATAGCCTGGGCCAGGTCGCCAATCGTCGAAGCTGGCGCCTTTTGCACAAATATATCGCCCTGGTTGGCGTTTTTGAACGCAAATACGACCAGTTCCACTGCATCGTCTAATGACATAAGGTAACGGGTCATATTGGGATCGGTTACGGTTAACGGTTGACCCGATTTAATCTGCTGGACAAAAAGCGGTATGACCGAACCGCGTGAAGCCATGACATTGCCGTAGCGCGTGCAGCATATGGTAGTCTTTTCCGGATCTACAGTACGTGACTTGGCAACTGTGACCTTTTCCAGCATTGCTTTAGAGATGCCCATCGCGTTTATCGGATAAACTGCCTTATCAGTTGACAGACAAATTACCTTTTTTACCCCGTAGGCTATAGCCGCATTAAGCACGTTGTCAGTGCCGATTATATTGGTCTTGACCGCCTCCATAGGGAAAAATTCGCAAGACGGCACCTGTTTTAAGGCCGCAGCGTGAAATATGTAATCGACACCATACATAGCAGAGGCTATACTATTGTAGTCCCGCACATCTCCGATGTAAAACTTGACTTTGTCATCTTGGAGCGCTTTGCGCATATCATCTTGTTTCTTTTCATCCCGAGAGAAAATGCGGATTTCACCGATGTCGGTTTCAAGAAAACAATTTAGTACGGCATTTCCGAAAGAGCCAGTACCACCGGTTATTAATAATGTTTTTCCTGTGAACATAGCCTCGCTACCTCGTTAATTAGTCTAATTGAAATGCTTCTCTAATATTTCAACTGATCGTTTCACGTTAAAATTATTTTCCAAATATCTCCGTCCTTTGGCTCCCATGTTATGAAGCTCTTGAGTTATAGCGATCTCTTTTACCATGCTGACAAAACCTTCCGTATCCCCTGACCACACCCATTTACCACACTGAGCTTCTTCTATTAAATCTTTAATATCTGTGACTTCGTCTGTGGCTGCTAATACGGGTTTTGCGTATTCCATGTATGACAGAATACGTGATGGGTAATTCGGTATTGTAAATCTTGGATCAAGTACGATTAAACCCACATCACATTCTTGTGTAATCTTTTCATACTTCTCACGTGGTAGATCTTCAACTACGAGAGCGTTAGTAATATTGTTTTCTTTAACTGTCTGTTCCAATTTATATCTATCTGTTCCCCTGCCAATAAACAAGAAAAATATGCTGGGGCTATCTTTACATCTCTTAATTGCCTCGCAAAGCAGGTCAATGTACTGAGGTTTCCCCATATTGCCGCCAAATAGAAAGACACATGCTTCCTGGGGAATACCAAGTTGTTCTCTCATTGACACCCCAAAAGGTTTTATGTTATTAGATAACTTTTTAGTATTCGGGAAGATCTCCACTTTTTGAGGATTTAGCCAAGGGTTATGCTCTAAGACATACTGCCGGTTAGCCGGTGACATGCAACCTATATAGTCTGGTATTTGATATAACTTCTTCTCTTGCATTGAGAAATAATGAAAGAATAGACTATTCTTTTTCAGGATTCCTAAGTCAACTGCATTTTGAGGAAAGATATCTTTAAGCATTAAGTATGCCGGACAATTAAATTGCCTTTTTGCCCACGCCACCAATCCTGCGTTTGTAACCGGTGGGGCTTCAAATAAAATGAAGTCAAAATCCTTTTTGCTCAGATACTTTTTAATTGCTTGACGCATTAATACGGGAATTCTTAAAGTAGTTATCCCCTTTTCGAGAAATCCAACATCATAATAGTTGCCGGTGACGATCCTCAAAACATCAAAACCGCGTTCCTTTTTCATTTCAGACAGCTGCATATTCCTGGGCTGTTCGGAAACAGCTACAGTTATTTCATGGCCTGCTTCATGCAATGCCTCAGCCAAATCTGTATATATCGTCTCCCCTATTGAGGGCTCAGGAAATGATGTCGCAATATATAGCACTCTCAAAACAATCTTCCTCGTTTTCAGCACACGTTATCCCCTATGATCGTCTATTATAAATTCCAAAGATGGTAAACCTGGTGGCAACCCACCTGCTTGCAACCGCATTTTTGGTAGAAGTTTATGGCACCCATATTCCGCAACTGAGTTCCGACTTTAAGTTCATCACACCCGCGTTGACTAGCTGCGTATTCTACAGCCTTCATTAAGCTCGAGCCGATGCCGCCTTTAGCCAGTTTACTTGAAACGCCAATCAACTCAACGGTGCAGGTTTTATCTAAATAGGAGTGCAGTAAGTACCCATTGAGCTGACCATCACTTCCCTTAGCTACAGCGTAGAATTTGTCAGCCTTCCCAAATGCATTTATCAGCCACTGGCGGTAAACTTCTGCTCCATCCCTCCTGGCAAGCTTAGGATCTTCTGTGAACTTCGAGAACGGGAAGTCTGCCATATCAACGATTCGTTCATCCCGCTCCATTGCTTGATATATCTTAATGCCTTCCGGCATAGTAGAAGGAGCGTCAATCTTTTTTTTAAACTGAATATTAACATCAGCCAGGAACGCCGTTGTCTCTCTTCCAATAAGTTGGGCATTGATAGGCTCTGAATTGCGATTCTCAATAGATATGAACTGGTAGTTTCCAAACCTTTCTCTTAAGCAATCCCATTCTAATCTCGTGACCGGCTTATGTAATATCGCTTTAGCACAGGTTACACTAAAAAAATCTGTATCCCATTGCAAATCATGGAAGGTGACCGCACTCTCTATAACCTCATCTTTCATAGGTATTTCAACCCCTCTACATTCCAACTCCGACGCTATCTTTAGTCACTCCCGCCTCAACACCACACGAAGGTGCTACATAGATATCTTCACGCTTCAGAACTGATACAGCCGTCTTGCAAAATATCTTTATATCAAGCCACAAGGACAGATGATCAATATAGTAAATGTCGTGCTGGATGCGCTCTTTCCAAGGTATTGTGTTCCGGTAATACGCCTGGTTGTACCCTGAAACCCCAGGTCTAACCTCCAGTTTACGTTCTTCATTTCCCTCATATAGCTCACGATGCTCCGGCAAATCCGGTCTGGGTCCGATAATGCTCATATCCCCTTTGATGATATTAAGTAGCTGAGGTGTCTCATCAAGGCTGGCCTTACGAATAAACTTTCCTATCTTGGTCAGTCTTGGGTCGTCCTCTGAATTAAATGTTGAGCCATCCTCATTTCTGATGTCCGGCGAATTCATCTTCATAGAACGAAACTTGTACATCTTAAATACTTTCCCGTCCTTACCCAGTCGTGGCGCGTTATAAAAGATTGAGCCTTTGTCCTGGAAATAGATGATTGGGCCGATGACAACCAATATAATGAACCAGAATGGCAGTGCAATTAAGGCTAACATCACATCAAATAATCTCTTAAAAAAGTATCTGTACATTTATAACACCTTGTAGTTTGTTTATAATACATCTGCCAGAGTAGTTTTAAATGTCTCTATCACATACCCCACATCCTCATCACTAAGCAACGTATGAAGCGGCAGAGTTATCTCATTCTCATACTGGTTATAAGCATTCGGATAATCACCTATATCAAACCCCAGCTCCTTATAAGCAGTCATCATCGGCAGCGGCTTGTAATGCACGTTTGCTGACACTCCGGCTTCAGCCATTTTTACTATCAATGCATTACGCTGTTCCTCTCCTATTCCTGGGATCCTAGCTAAATAGAGGTGGCCGCTAGACCTGCCGTCTTCATAATGTCTTATCGATTTTACGCCCAGCGGCAGCAATGCCCGATCATATCTCTCAACAATCTCACGCCTGCGTTTTAGCATCCCATCGTACCGCTCCAGCTGTGCCAATCCGAACGCAGCCATGATATCCGTCATGTTGCATTTATAGCCTAGATGTACAATGTCGTACTCCCACGCGCCAATCTTGTTCTTGGCCAGAGCGTCCTTGGACTGCCCGTGCAGGGAGTAGACCATGTACTGGTTGTAGAGCTTATCGTTCTCAAGGTCAGGGACGTCTCTCCATACCACAGCGCCGCCTTCTGCCGTTGTCAGGTTCTTCACGGCATGAAATGAGAAACAGGTAAAGTCCGCGGCCACGCCGCTCTTCTTTCCTTGACGCTCCGCGCCAAAACCGTGGGCGGAATCAGCCACGACAATAACACGGTTGAAAATTTCCTGGAGCAGGCTGTTGGCGCGGAAAAGCTCCCGCTTGCTTTCCACGGCCTCGAATATCTTATCGTAATCACACATCTTGCCGGCAATATCCACCGGGATGATCGCTTTGGTTTTTTCCGTTATGGCATCGGCCAGCTTGTCATAGTCCATCTCAAATGACTCAGGCGCAGTGTCCACAAGTACAATCTTTGCGCCAACATGGTTTATAACAGATGCGGATGCGGTATATGTATAAGCGCTTGTGATGACCTCGTCACCAGCGCCGATCCCCAGGATGCGTAGGGTAAGCTCCATTGCCGCCGTAGCCGAACTCAAGGCTGCGGCTTTAGACGTGCCGGTGTACGCAGCTATCTTTTGCTCAAAAAGCTTCGTCCTCGGCCCTGTGGTAATCCAGCCGGACTTCATTGCTTTTGCTACTTCCTCTATCTCAGCGTCAGTAATATCCGGCGGTGAGAACGGGATGTTCCTGATTTTGGTGTTTTCCATTACAGCGGCACTCTCCCACAAAACTATACTGTAACATTAGGACTACGTAAGTTCGGCGCCGGCGCGCCGTGTGCGATTGAAATGGCGGCTACATTGCTGGGTTCCACTTTCTGCTGGTGTGTGAGCAGCATGATCGTCTAAGGTTTTGAAAATCAGATAACCAAATATAGACAATCCATCCCCCTACCAAAAAAGACTGCCGCAAGCCCCAAGCCACATACAGTCCAATCAGCCTTTGAAATTACAACAAAGCACTCTTCCCATGCATGTCCCGGGAACCTATCCAGCCTGCACTTTCCTGTAGCTCCTGAACCTCGGTATAATAGCCCCCAGCGCGTTGAAGATGTCCTCGGCGGTGCACTGCAGCCCCTTGCGGGAGAGGTTGACCAGCTCGCTCTCCAGCGCTTCCACGTCGACGAGTGAAGGCCGCACGGTAAAGATGCGCTTGTGCTCGGTGGCGCTGGAGCCTTCCTCGGCGGTCAGCAGTTCTTCAAAAAGCTTTTCTCCCGGCCGTACGCCGGTGAACTTGATTTGGATATCCTTGTCGGGCTCCAGGCCCGACAGCTTGATCATATCACGGGCCATGTCCACGATCTTCACCGGCTCGCCCATGTCCAGGACAAAGACCTCCCCGCCCCTGGCCATGGCCCCGGCCTGGATCACCAGCTGCACGGCCTCGGGTATGGTCATGAAGTAGCGCTTCATCTCGGGGTGGGTGACGGTGACCGGGCCGCCCCTGGCGATCTGCTTCTTGAAAAGCGGCGCCACGCTGCCGCTGCTGCCCAGCACGTTGCCGAAGCGCACGGCGGTGAATATTGTTATGCCGGCCATATTTTCCCGGGCGATGATCAGTTCGGCCATGCGCTTGGTCGCGCCCATGACGCTGGACGGGTTCACCGCCTTGTCGGTGGAGATCAGGAGGAACCCGCTCGCCCCAAAGCGGACGGCTGCCTGCGCCAGGTTGCGGGTGCCGAAAACATTTGTCTTCACCGCTTCGGCGGGGTGCAGCTCCATCAGGGGCACGTGCTTGTGCGCCGCGGCATGGAAGACCACGTCGGGGCGGTGTGTTTGGAATACGTCTTCGACTCTGGGCTTGTCCCTGATATCCGCTATCTCGATCGCCAGGGCGACGCCGGGAAATTTCTCCTCCAGCTCCAGCCAGATGCTGTGGACGCTGTTTTCACCGTGGCCCAGGAGCACCAGTTTTCTGGGGCCGACGGCGGCCACCTGGCGGCACAGCTCGGAGCCGATGGAGCCTCCGGCGCCGGTGATCAGGACGGTCTTGCCCCCCAGGTAGCCCGCGATTTCCTTCAAGTCCACCCGCACCGGCTCGCGGCGCAGCAGGTCCTCCAGCTGCACCGGCCGCAGGTGGTTCACGGAGACCTGGCCGTCGATGATCTGGTACATGCCGGGCAATATCCTCAGCTCGGCCTTGGTGCCGCGGCAGATCTCCACGATATCCCGGACGACGGAAGCTTCCACCGAGGGCATGGCGATGACCACCAGGCTGATCTTGAGCCGCGCTACCACCTCTGGTATTTGCTCCCGCGTGCCCAGCACGGGCAGGCCCAGCACGGTGACGTTGCGTTTCATGGGGTCGTCGTCGATGAAGCCGACCGGGATAAAGCTGCTCTTGCTGCCCTTCAGCTCCCTGGCCACCATCGCCCCGCCGTCGCCGGCGCCGATGATCAAGGCCCGCCGGCTCGGCTTGTGTCCGTTGGTTTTCAGGTGTTCCACGGCGTATCGCCACAGCAGCCGGGAGCCCCCCATCAACAATATGGCGAAGGCCCAGTGCATGGCCACGATGCTGCGCGGCAGCGGCGCGTGGGCGAAGAAGGATATCGCGATGGCCGCCAGGCTGCCGAGCGTGACCGCCTGGATCACCGCGAACAGCTCGCCCGTGCTGGCGTAGGCCCAGATCCGGTTGTAGAGCTTGAAAACGTAGAATATGGCGATGAAGGTTATTGTTATCCATGGGGCGAGGCTTATATAGGAGCGCAGGTACTGGCTGACGCCGTCGTTTTCGTAAAAGCGCAGCACGAAAGGGATGGCCATGGCCAGGTTGATGATGGCGGCGTCGCAGAGCATTAGGAGTATTGTTCTCATGCCGGTTTTCAGAGGTGATCACTCCAGTGCTGTAAGGTAACAGATTCTACAAAGAAAGCTTGGTTAAAGGGCTTGGGCGCTGACGCGCCCTGTGCGAATGAATTATTGTTAATTTTGCGCTCATATTTTTGCGCAGGTTCAGGGCTCTGCGGCCTGTTTTTCCTCGGAGGGGGCGTCTTTGGCGCCGTAGTAATAATAGTAGTTGCCGTCGCCGTGCATACGGGCTTCGTTCAGCACCACGCCGATGCTTTTGGCGTTGGCTTTCTGCAGCTGGTCCCTGGCCGCCCGGGCCATTTCGATGCGCGATGAGCCGGACTTGAGCACCAGGAGCACGCTGTCGGCCATGGGCGCCAGCAGGGCGGCGTCGGTCACGGCGATCACCGGCGGCGCGTCAAGCAGAGCCACGTCGTACTCCGCCGATACCCGGGCCAGGATCTCGGCCATTTTGGCGGAGCCCAGCAGCTCCGACGGATTGGGCGGGATCGGGCCGCTGGTGATCACGTGGAGCCCTTCCACCCCGGTGGCGTTGACGGCCTCGTCCAAAGCCAGGTCCTGGACCAGCAGGTTGGTGAGCCCGACGCGGTTGTCCAGGTCAAAATACTTGTGCATCACAGGTTTTCGCAGGTCGCAGTCGACGATCAGGACGCGGCTTTCGGCCTGCGCTATAACCACCCCCAGGTTGGAGGTAACCGTGGACTTGCCGTCCTCCGGGCCGGGGCTGGTGACCAGGATCGTCCTGTTCAGTCCACTGGAAGAGGAAAAAGATATATTGGTCCGCAGGGTCCGGAACGCCTCCGCTATTGCCGATTTGGGCCGGATATGCGAGAAAAGCTTTCTTTCCTTCCCGTCGCTTCTAGACATTGCTGCACCTCGTTGTTTAGTCGCTGCCGTAATAGGTCCTGGCGCGGCTGTCCGCGGACGGGATCGTCCCCATCACGGGCAGGTCCAGGTGCCTGGCCACGTCCTCGGGGTTTTTGATCGTGTTGTCCAGGAACTCCAGCGCGAAAGCCAGAGCCACCGCGGCCAGCAGGCCCAGCAAAAAGGCCACGGCTATGTTCATCTGCTTGTTGGGCTTGACCCGGACCGCCGCCATGGCCGGTGAGACGATCACCACGCTGGTGCTGCCCAGGTCGAAGGAACGGGTGATCTGCGTCTTGGTGATGCCCTCGGACAACAGCGTCAGCATGCCCTGCAGGCGGTCGCGCTCGGACTGCGTCGTGGCGGCGTCCAGTTCCTTCCGCACCTCCTCCATCTGCTGCTGCAGGAACGCCACGGAGCGGTCCATCACTTCCTGGTTCCTCTCCGTAATCGACCCGATAAATTCCTTGCTCAGCGTATTGGCGATGTCCACGGCCAGCTGCGGGTCGTGGTTGCTGACGCTCACTTCGAGCAGGTAGGAGTCCTTGGCGGACGAGGCCTTGACCTGCTGAGCCAGACTGCGGGGCGTAAAACCGTAGGGCTCCAGGCCCATTTGCTCGATGACCCGCCTCATCAGCTCGTCGCTCTTGACCTGGCCGACGTAGGTGTTCATGGTCAGCACGGGGATGCGGGAGACGGTATTGAGCAGATCGTCCGGGTCATTGCTCCGGGTCGTCGTCTGCAGCTTGTCCGCCGCCTGGGTGACCAGGAGGACGGTCTTGGCCTCGTAGACGGGCTTCAGCACAAAGAAGCTCAAAATGGCGCTTACAAGCGCCGCCAGCAGGGGGAGCAGGACGACCAGGGCGCGGCGCTTTTTCAGGAGTTGTATGTACACGCGCAGGTCTATTTCCTGCCCGTCGATACCGGCCGGGGTGTTTTGATTGGGCAAACGCTTCTTACCTCCAGTATTGCCGCGTTAAAGCATATGGGAAAAAACAAAAAACCAGCAGAAGGAGCTGCCGGTTGCGTCACTGGCTCAAACTGGTTTCAGACGCCCAAAATAAGATACCAGCTTCATCACCTTCAGCCTGCATATGATATTGTTCTTTTTCCTCAATTGTTATATTTCGACATGGCTTTGTCTACTCCTTCAAGGGTAACAAAAAAAGGTAACAAAAAAAGGTAACAAAAAAAAGAAATTACCAGATAAAAAAAATTTATCATCTCTCGGCAGAAGACCCCCACTTCCAAAGCGGGGATGAATGCCGGTTCCTGTTCCAGAACATATGTTCCAATCGCTGGCATTTTGTGGTACAATGAAAGTGGTCGATACGCGATAAAAAGAGGTGAAAAGCTATGATACGCGTTCTTAAGACCACTTTCCGGACATCAAAACACGAGATGGACAGATTGTTTGCCTGCAACCGGGAATCGGCAAAAGCATGGAACGACTGCCTCAACTATGCCAGGGAATACCACAAAACCAACGGTAAGTGGATCGGCAAGAATGACTTGCAAAAACTTACTAAGGGTCGGTATCATCTGCATAGCCAGAGTATCCAAGCTGTGCAGGAACGCTACCTGGATGCCAGGACCAACGCCAACAGAGCCAAACAAGCAGGGCATGGACATGTCCGCTACCCATGGCGGCAGAAAAAGAATTACCCGACCCGGTGGAAAAAAGACGGTTTCACCATCCAGCCTAACGGCAAGATCGAGCTATCCATGGGCATCCACAACGGTAAACGGGAGAAACCTATCATTGTTCATGTCCACCGCATCCCTCCATGAAAAGTCAAAGAGATTGAACTTGTCTGGGACCGCAAGCTGACACTGGCGATAAGCTACGATGATGGTACCCAGCCCCGGGAAAACCTCAATCGAGGCATCGCCGCCATCGATATGGGCGAAATTCATGGGATTGCCGCTGTAGCCGACACGGGTGAGGCGTTGGTTGTCACATCCCGGAAACTGCGCAGTGTCAAACGGCTGCGCAACAAGAAATTCAAGGAAATATACCAAAAGCGCAGCCGGTGCAAAAAAGGCAGCCGGAAGTGGAAGAAATACACCTGTGCCATTGCTCGCATAGGCAGCAAGACGGACAACCAGCAGCGGGACATTTTGCACAAGATGAGCCACAAGTTTGTCGCCTGGGCCAACGACCAGGGGGTCAAAACAACCGTAGTCGGCGACGTAGAGGGCGTGCAAAGGAACACGTCCAGGCGCAATAAGAAAAACCTTAAGCAGAAACGTCATTCCCGCGGCTTAAACCAAAAGATGAGCCAATGGCCATTCGGGTTGTTGCTGGCTTACCTTACATACAAGCTGGCTGCTCTTGGTATCGACCTGATCAAGATTGATGAGAGTTACACTACGCAGACATGCCCTGTCTGCGGTCGGAAGAAGAAGCCTTCCGGCAGGATGTATCAGTGTCATTGCGGGTACACATGCCACCGGGATGTGCATGGCGCAAGGAATATCTACGCCAAGCACAAATATGGCGAGATTCGCGCACTGGATTGGAGTATCGAAAACATCAAGTATCTACGGCCTGCTTCATGAGAAGTAGAAAGTAGTAGAAGCCTGGAACCGGGCCCGATGGGAGGCAAAAGCCGTTTGTACCATTGTTGTCGGGAGAATCGGCAGGAAGGAAAGCATCCTTTGTGGATGAGGCTACCTGAACAGGTTGCTGCCAGAAATTCTTACCGGTAAGCTCCCTGAAGCCCCCACTTCTACAAGCGGGGGAGGTTCACACTACTTTGGAAGGTATTTTCTGAAAAAGCTAAAAATGCCTCGCCCGGCTGGACGCAAATCCTTGATTTCACCGGTCTCGATCCGCTCGCCCCGGATCGCCCGGCGCGGGTTGCCGGTTACAAGGCTTATGCCTTCCTCCTCGCCTGCCAGCCGCGCCGCCTCCCTGGAGGCGGTCGAAAGGACGGGCGCCCGGTCACTGCTGGCGTGCGCGTCGGTCGCTATAAAGTGGACGCAGCCCTGCCTGAGGAAAGCCCTGGCGTTGGCCGCGGCCGCGGAGCCCAGGAGGCCGGTCAGGCTGCCGGCGGTAATCTGGACCAGGGCGCCGTGTGAGACCAGCTCGTGGAGGAGGCCGTGGTCGCGGGCAAAACCCTCGTTTCGCTCGGGATGGGCGATGATGGGCGTCAAGCCCTGCAGCTGGAGCTCGTAGAACACCTGGCCGGTATAGTCGGGCACGAGGGCTGCGGGCATTTCCACCAGCAGGTAGCGCCCGCCGTCGTTGACGGTCAGGAGTTCGCCCCGCGCCATCCGCTTAGGTAAGTCGGGCTCCAGGCGGTACTCCGCTCCGGGCAGGATTGGCAGGTCTATGCCGTTGTCCTCAAAAACCCTTTGCAGCTGCTCTACCGCGGAAAGGATGGTCTCCCTGCCGTTGGGGTACAGGCCTGTT
Source organism: Pelotomaculum schinkii (assembly GCF_004369205.1). NCBI lineage: Bacteria > Bacillati > Bacillota > Clostridia > Eubacteriales > Desulfotomaculaceae > Pelotomaculum > Pelotomaculum schinkii. The sequence goes on from NZ_QFGA01000001.1 coordinate 1,899,293, forward strand.
ATCACATGGGGTGTGGCCACCATCATCCGGATGCCGTCGGCGGCGGCGCGCCGGGCCATGGCCAGGGACTCCTCCACGCTGCCGGCGCCGTCGTCCAGCCCCGGCAGGATGTGGCTGTGGATGTCGATCATCGAAGGGATCCTCTTTAAGCTGGTTTTTGTGTGCCGGAGTTGAGTTTTTCTACATGCCCCCTTGATTTTCCTCTTTATGCAAAAAAAAACCGCGCCTTTTCGCGCGGCAATAAGTTCAACGCGGCTAATTGACGGCTCTCTTTTCGTCTTCGCCGCCGTAATAATAGTAGTAACCGCCCCCCCGGTTCAGCCTGGCTCCGTTCAACACCACGCCGATGCTTTTGGCGTTGGCCTTGACCAGCTGGTCCCTGGCGTCCCTGGCCATTTCGATGCGTGACGAGCCGGCCTTGAGCACCAGGAGGACCCTGTCTACCAGGGGCGCCAGCAGGGCGGCGTCTGTTACGGCAATGACCGGGGGCGCGTCAAGCAGCACCACGTCGTACTGCTCCGCCACCCTGTCGAGAAACCCGGCCATTTTGGCTGAGCCCAGCAATTCCGACGGGTTGGGCGGGATCGGGCCGCTGGGGATCACGTAGAGCCCCGCCACCTCTGTCGGGCTGACGACCTCGCCGGGGTCCAGGTCCCGGGCCAGCACGTTGGTCAGCCCGCTGTCCCTGTCCAGGTTGAAACAGCTGTGCATCACGGGTTTTCGCAAATCACAGTCGACGATCAGGACCCTGCTTTGCGCCTGCGCCAGGACCACCCCCAGGTTGGAGACGACCGTCGACTTGCCGTCTTCCGGGATAGGGCTGGTGATCAGGATCGTCCTGTTCCGCCCGGCAGGGGAGGAAAAAGCTATGTTCGTGCGCAGTGTCCGGAACGACTCCGCGACGGCGGATTTCGGCATGATATGGGAGAAGAGCTTCCTGTCTTTTTTATAGCGTCCAGCCATTTGAGCACCTCGCTTGTCTTCATTACTCTCCGTAATAGGTCTCGTCCCGGCTGTCCGCCGCCGGGATCATCCCCATCACGGGCAGGTCCAGGTAACGGGACACGTCCTCCGGGTTTTTGATCGTGTTGTCCAGGAATTCCAGCACCAAGGCGAGCGCCACCGACGCCATCAGGCCCAGCAAAAAGCCGACGGCAATGTTCAACTGCTTATTGGGCTTGACCTGGACGGCTGCTATGGCCGGTGATACGACGACCAGGCTGGTGCTGCCCAGGTCAAAGGAACGGGCGATCTGCGTCCTGGTGATACCCTCGGACAACAGCGTGAGTATGCCCTGCAGGCGGTCGCGCTCGGACTGTGTCGCGGCGGCGTCCAGTTCTTTTCTTACTTGCGCCATCTGCTCCTGCAGAAACGCCACGGACCGGTCCATTACTTCCTGGTTCCTCTCGGTAATCGACTGGATAAATTCCTGGCTCAGGGTATTGGCGATGTCCATGGCCAACTGCCGGTCGTTGTTGCTGACGGTCAATTCGAGCAGGTACGAGTCCTTGGCGGCCGAGGCCTTGACCTGCGCGGCCAGCCCACGGGGCGTGACGCCGCGGGGCTCCAGGTCCAGGCGCTCGATGACCCGCATCATCAGTTCGTCGCTCTTGACCTGGTTGACGTAGGTGTTCATGGTCAGCACGGGGATGCGGGTCATGCCGTTGACAATATTGTCCAAACCGTCCTTCTGGCTTGACACCTGCAGCTTGTCCGCCGCCTGGGTAACCAGCAGGACGGTCTTGGCCTCATAGACGGGCCGCACCACAAAAAAGCTCAGGATGACGCTGGCAAGCACCGAGAACAGCGTAACCAGGGCTATCAGGACGCGGCGTTTTTTTAAGATCTGCACGTATACTCGCAGGTCTATGGCCTGATCGTCGATATCAGCCGGGGTGTTTCGACTGTTCAGAACCTCACCTCCAGTACTTTTGCACACGGCAAAAAAAATAGACAAAAAAAACTCTGAAAAGGATAGCCGGTTGCGTCACTGGCTCCTGCTGGCTTCAGACGCCCAAGTAAGAAGCCGGATTCATCGCCTCGTCTTTCCAGCGGTTTAAAAGTCCATTAACCACCAGATCATATGTGATTTTGATATTCAACATATTTTTACCTACCGTTATATTTTAATAGAAATATAGATAAATTACAACATTTAAATACATTGAGCCTCTGGCAAAGTCCCCCATCGGCCGCCGCGCCGGCGGATGAGGGCATCCGAGGGAAAAGAAAAAACCGCCGAAAGCTGAGGCGGTCATCAAAAAGGAGAATGGTTTCTCCGATGAGTATGGCAAAATTATTTTACCATAATTTAAAAGAATATACTATAGGTAATAGTACTATCATGTAAAATAGTTTTTAGAAATTTAAAAAAATGCCTGCCTTACGAAGGCGGGCAACACAGAAAAGGAGGTTCCATTATTAAGTTGTGGGACTTGCATATATGCAATCCGGCCAATAGCCGGTGATTGTCCTTTGATTGTATTTTAACCCGCTATTCTTAAATCAACCTGAGGAAAAGATGAATATTTGCTGAATGTATCTATGAAAATTTAAAACCCGCCTTAAAAAGGCGGGTCACAAAAGGAAGGAAAAGGAGGTTAGGAGGATGGTCCTGGTATATAATCCGGCGGCAGCCGGTTATTGTCCTGCTTAAAAAAGCGGTGCGACTCTGGATTGGTTGTATTGTAACCTTATTTCCTTAAATTAAGCTGAAGAATATATTAAATTTTCGTTAAAACCGCCAATCAACAAGACTGGCGGTTTATGAAATAGGGATCTATCAGATTTCTATTCAACCCCGGTAATTATTTGTAAGATATATTGACTAATACGTAATATACGTATATCATATTAAGTATAGGGAGGGTGGCAATGAAAGGTAATAGGAGTGATTTTATCATGTTAACAATTTATCCAGCTGTTTTCCATCAAGAAGACGGAGCGTTTTGGGTTGATTTTCCGGATCTTGAGGGTTGCCAGACCTATGGGGAGACATTGCAAGAGACAATGGCCTTGGCACAAGAGGCATTGGGGCTTTATCTTGCGTCCCTGGAGGAAGCAGGAACCACAGCGCCAACAGCAACAGAAATCAAGAAAATTATTACTCCAGAGAATGCTTTTGCGACCCTTGTATCTTGTAACGTTGATCATTATCGGCGCAAAACCAAGGCGATAAAGAAAACTCTTTCAATTCCCGAATGGCTGAACGAAGAAGCGGAAAAAAGGCATATTAATTTTTCATCTGTACTCCAGAACGCATTAAAACAGGAATTGGCAAAATAGTGAACGTGGGGCAAAAAAGTTTAGAAAAGTCGCCGGCTGGTGAAGCCGGCGACTTTTTCTTTCTACAGTTATTTTTCTACTCCTGCCGCCGCTCACCGGCTACCGCTTCGGCCAACCTGGCAATGCTGGCGGCCAGGGCCTCCAGTTTGCTCTCGATGCGCACCAGCAGGTACGCGGCCACGGCTATGGGAAACCCGACATTGCCCACCGCCTGCAGGATTAAATCCAGTGGTATCACTCCTCATTTAGTTAGTGAGCGGGGGGGGGCTGCCCCCCCGTCTTATACAGTTGACAGATTATGCTGCATTGGGACGTATCCCTCTGGGCAGCGGGAACCATTCCGACAATGAGAAGTCAATTTGGAAGCAAAAGAACCGTCCCCCTGCTTCCTAGGCGGGGTCGTAGAGGTCGTCGGTGGTGCTGTCGATGATGCGGATGTCCTGCTTGGACACCAGGTCCCCGCCTGAACTGGTAAAAATGTTGCGGGCGATCACCAGGTCCATGGCCGCTTCGATCTCGGCGGGGGTCACGTCACTCCTGGGGCTGTCCAGTGAAATGGTGACGTTTTTACCTGCCTGGTTGCGAAAAACCATGCGCAGGGTTTTGGTGTTGGTGGCCAATCAATCTCCTCCTTTCTGTAGAGAATTAAACTTCACTTTTCAGGCGGCATTTCAATCGCACAACGGCTCGTTAGCGCCGGACTTGTTGGAAGCGCTCCAAAAGACTCCCTCCAAGCCCTGCATAATGCATTTCTCCGGGGCTGATGTGCGAATGAATTCGCACCTGCATTTTTTGAAGTACTGCTCGGTGTGCATTTTCATGGATAGTTTCACAAGCCGCTTTCCGGGCGTCACGTATCATGACACAAGTGTCCTGATGCTACGCGCTGATCAGAGCGCTGTTGTCGACACGGGTAATCCCGTTGAGCGGGTACTGCTGCAGCCCGGCCAGGGCGGTGGCGACGTCAAACAGGTCCTGATCGGCCGCTGCCGGCTTGATCCCGTTGAGGCTCCGGCTCCGCAAAACCGGACTGCCGGTAGCGCTGTCGCCGACATGGAGCGCCAGCTTGAGCACGGAATTGCCGGGGACGTTGTTTACAGCCATGTATTCACCTCCTCTTTGAGAATTCATTTGTCTTGAGGAGGGACTGGGTGTAAACATTTTAGGGCAGGTAAAATGTTTAAAACACTTTGTCCCTGCCCCAAACATATGTTCTGTATATATATTAGCAGAATGGTAATAAGGTGTCAATACCCTTTTTTGGGAATTATATTTTTTCTTTTAGGGCCGCAGGCCCTTGGTGGCGTTCTCCTTAAAGGTCTTGATTATTTCCTCCCTGCCCGTGGTCTCCCGGGCGGGCGGCCCCTGCTCGCTGAAATATTTTACCAAACCTGCGTATATGGCCCAGGCGACCTTGCCCTGGTAGGCGGGGTCCCCCAGCAGTTTGGCCTCCGCGTCGTTGGTGAGGAACCCTATTTCCACGACTACTGCCGGCATGGCGGTGTTTTTGGTGACGTAGTAGTCTACTTCCGCCGGCTGGCGGGTGGTGTTGCGGAGCAGCCTGGCCAACTCCGCCTGGATGTACCGGCTTGCCTTCAGGCTGTCCTCCTTGCCCGGCTGGACGAAGGTCTGGGCGCCGCGCCGGTCGGGGGAGGCAAAGCTGTTGACGTGGATGCTGACATACAGGTCGGCCTGGTTGTCGTTGGCCAGCGCCACCCGCCTCTGGAGGTCCTCCCTCTTTTTGGCGGCGGCTCCGAGGGTGGTGGAGTCGCTGAGGTCGGTGTCGGTCTCCCTGGTCAGCAGCACCATGGCCCCGGCCTGGCCGAGGTTGGCGGCCAGCCTTTTGCCTACCGTCAGGGTGATGTCTTTTTCGAGGAGCCCGTCCTTGCCCACCGCGCCGGGGTCGATCCCGCCGTGGCCGGGGTCGACCACAATAACCCGGTTGGCCAGGGCCGGGGCCATGGCCGCCACGGCCTGCCGGCTGTTCCTATCCTCGATCAGCCGGGCCAGAAAAAATGAAAGGAACAACAGGGCCGCCAGGGCGGCCAGGTGTCGCTTGCGGATCCGGAAGGCGGTGACGATGGTGGGAGACATAGGTAAACCCCCTTATTATCGGCTCTGGTTCGCGGCAGAGGCGCCGTCGCGCGAATGAACCCGGACAGCCCTCCTAATATATGGTATGCGGGTCTGAGGGGGGATATGAAGTTGTTGGTGTCTACTCCAGTATGTTTTTTTATGGATGCAGGCGATTCCAAAAAGCTTTAGCTATAAGAAGATCTTTTAAGATTTTAGGCTGATAGTATTTGTATTGGTAAAAATTGTTATTCGTCTAGACCAAAACTATTATAATGTAAATAAAGTACCCTTTTAAGGGTAGTAGGGCATGTATGCGGTTGGGGGGACTTTCAGCGGGTCTTGAGACTCAGCTTAGTACCAAGACCTTATAGGGCTGGAGCAAACACCCGCTGAGCGGGTGGTTATGATTTGAACGGAGCGGTTTAGGGGGCTTCTACGAGTCTTCGCATATTTGCATTCCTTTGAGGTATTTTTGCGAATGAATTCGCACCCGCACCTTTTGGGGTGTCGCTTCGTATGCCGGACACATGTATTCAAGGTAGTACTCTGGGGTGGTTAAGGGCTGTCGCCGGGCTCGGCCTGGCCGAATTGTTTTCCCGACACAAACAGGGCGTAGCGCTGGTAGCCCATCGGGACGTGGCTGCCGCTGACGGTCACCTTGTAGATCCCGGTTTCCGGGGCTGAAAACACCACCTGTTCAACGTTGTTGACATGGTCACCGGGGCTGAAGGCCTGACCGGAAGGGCTTTGCACGGTAAGGTCGAGGTCGTTGACCAGGGTGGCTGCGGCGTTAACCTGCGCCGGGTAATCCGTCCAGGCCAGGGTTATTTTCAATGGTCCGCCCGTCTCGCTCAACAGGTATTCATACGTTTTGCTTTCACCCGTGGCCAGCTTCGTTTCCTGGTTGACGAATAAACATTCCCTGGCGGAATCGATCGCCGGTTCGGGCGCGTTGATCCGCCCCCAGCCCTCATCGTTTTCCATATAGCCGGGCAGGGCGAAGGCCCCGTCGAGCAGGGCCGCTTTGAGCAGCGCGGCGGAAGGCTTGCAGCCGTGGATCCGGATGAAATACTCCCGCACCAGGGCGAGCATCCCCGTGACAATGGGGGTGGCCATGCTGGTGCCGCTGTGATAGGCGTAGTATTCGTCCTCAATCCCCCAAAAATTGTCGTCCTGCGCCAGGGATGACCTGGTTGAGAGAATCCAGGTCCCCGGAGCGACGACGTCGGGCTTGCTGCGGCCGTCGCTGGTCGGGCCGCGGCTGCTGAAAAAGGCCAGCTCGGCTGGGTTGTCGGCATAGTTGCCTTTATCCGGACGGTTGTTCTCGCTGGCGCCGACGGTAATCACATTTTTGGCCGTGCCGGGAGCGGTAATGGACCCGGCCTGCCCGCTATTGCCGGCCGCTATGGCCACCGCCATGTCGTCGTATTCCCAGACAAACCTGTCCAGCTGGGCAGACGCGTAATTATAGGCGCCGTTAACGCTCATACCCCAGGAGATGTTGTAGAGCCTCGCCCCTGCCTCGTAAGCCTGCTTGAGCAGGACGCCGAGGTCGCCGGGCGCCCCCGTAAGCTTGCCGTTTTTATCCATAATGGACTGGAAGACCAGAGACGCTTCGGGCGCCATCCCCCGGTAAAGGCCCTGGGAAGCGCTTCCGTCGCCATAAGCGGACCCGGCTACATGCGTGCCGTGCCCGTTGAAGTCGCTGGCGTCTTCTTTTCTGCCGAGAGCGTATATGGCCACCACCCTGCTTTTCAAGTCGGGGTGCATGGTTTCCGGGACACCGGTGTCAAGCCCGGTATCCGCGATGCCGATGACCTGTCCGGCGCCGGATAACCCTGTGCTCCACAGCGACGGGACCCTGATAATTTCCCCCGCGCGGTTGTTGAGGAGCTCATATTCCCCTTTTTCCTCGATGCATTGCACCTCGTTGAGTCCGGCCAGTTCGGCCAGTTGCTCCGGCAGCAGCTCTATTTCCAGCCACTGGCTGTCATGCCCGGCCACACTGCCTCCATTCATCCTGACGAAGTCTACAACTGCCTCAGCCCCGGTATTTTCAAAGAGTTTTACGATGACTTGCTTTTTTTTGTCCGAGCCGTCCGGTGTCATCTCCAGGGTCTTCATCAGACCGCTTGTGAATTTTTGTTCGGCCCCGAAAAGGCTGGCGTCAGCCACGAAGGGCAATTTTTTTACAGCCTCCAGCCGCTCTTCGCGCACTCTGGCCAGAAAGGCGCTGCCCGGAAAATACTCGCACAGGAGGACCTCCAGGGCTTCCAGCTGCCGTCTCTCAGGCAGGCCAATGCGGCCGCTGCATTGGATTACGTAAGGCTTATATACTGAGGCTTGCTGCCTTTCCACTTTTACCAACCACCTTATAGTGGCAATGGAGCGTCAGTTCTCATGGTGACAGTGGAGACGGTTTTCGCTGTCACCCGGTGTACCCGGTGTCACCCATTGCTGCTGATAAACGGGTGTAACCAACCCGTATTACAATATATTCCAGCCAGCCCGATTCGGTACCGCTGAAATAAAAAACGGACCTCCCGAAAGAGATCCGCCTGCTGCCGCGCAGTACAAGTGCGATTGTGATTGAAGTTGTCAACAATCCTTGTCAACCATTCCATAAATCAAGTTTCACTCTCATAAAGATCCAAACAAATGCACAAAAAAAAAGAAGTTGACAACAACCTTCGCCCCATTGTCAACCTTTCAGGAAATCCAGCGGGTGAGGAGCATGAGGCCGCGCGATACCGGCTCGAAGATGGCCTGGGCCAGGATCGTGCCGAGCAGGTTTGAGACGGCCAGGTAGAAGACAATTTGCTTCAGCTCGAGCTCCTTTTCTTCGCCCCGGGCTACGGCGTCGGTGACCTTGGCCAGGACCGGGTCGACCATCATCACGTTGACCACGATGGCCGCGTTCCCGACAATGGCCGCCATCATCACCGCGGTCCCGCGGAACTCGGGGTAAAGGGCGCCGGCATAGAGGCCGGCCAGCACGTTGCAGGTCCACAGGCTGTAGCTGGCCAGGTTCCAGAGCAAAAAGGACTTCGGGGTAGTCATCCTGGTGGTGACGATCTCCCTCAAGGTGGCCAGGGAGGACATGCGCAGCTTGAGGATGCCGCTGCCCGGCTTGAATAGCGAGACGAGGATGAGGGGGATGACCTTAAAGACCGAGCCGGTCCTGCCGAAGGCGTTGATGGCGTTGGCAAAGGAGGTGACAAAGCTGGGGATCACCAGCATCCCCGCCACAGTGCCGAGCGAGGCTCCCGCGATAACGAAGCGCAGCTTGTAGTTGAGCCCCATCAAGGCCTGCTGGTAGACCTGGGTACCGGTGGCGTCCGCAGCCGCCGCGATGCCGAGGGCCTGGTTATAGGCGTTCTTGATGATCAGCTCCACCGTCGAGGCCAGCAATGGGGCCTGCAGTGTGTTGGCAAAGCTGGCGGCCAGGTAAACCACTCCGAAAAGGGATATGGCCGTGGCCAGGCTGCCGGTCCTCACCCCGGACAGGCGCGAGGACCGGGTGAGGGTGTTGATCAGGTTGATAAAGGCCGTAAGCAGAAAAACAAACAGTAAACGCTCCAAAGGGTTCCTCCGTTATTAACAACAAATCAATTGCACACCCGCTTTCTCAAATGCGGTGTGGACACACATTCAAACCATGGGATGCCAGCATACCGGCTTTCATGCACGCGTCACTTTTTTCCAGATCATTATACCATATATCCGCTTATAAAAAAGGAAGAGGGGGCTCCCTTCCTTCATAATCGAGCTCATTCCCCTTCTTGTTTTTCTATAAAATATACAGATGCCCTGGCAAACTCATCAAAATCATTAAAACTATGCTTCAGAATACCATACACTTTTTCCGGATTAATTTCCATGTAATCATGTACAAGTATGTTCCTGAAACTCACAATGCCTTTTATTCTGTTAGCCAAATCATTGGGTATTATACCTGCCTTGCCGAGCAATAAAAAAATGTTTTCTTGCTCGAAAGGAAAGCTCAATCTCTTTCTGGCAATAATATAATTCGCAATATCGATGCAAACCTGTATAGATAACTGGAGGTACCTTTCCACAACCGCCTGCATGTCCTGGTTACCAAGATATTCCTGCAAACCAACCGGTTCGAATCGTTTTAGCCGGCTGACGTACTCATCCAGTTTTGCCAGGCGCAAAAGGACGACGCTTTTATCGAACACCAAGCCCGACCTCCTTGATTCTTTCGGCGAGATGCCGTGCATGATAATCAAAGTAGCGCTTGTAATCATAATACCTGCCGGCTACAGACATTACAAAAACCGCCCTCTTGTCGGCGTCTCTTTCAAAAACCACTTTGCCCTTCTGTATAACCTGGAACTGCAGCATTATGGGCGCTTCATTGAGGACAATAATGTCCGCGTCCAACCCGGTCAGCCTCTTAATATCCTCCATTACAGCCAGACGATACTCCATTGTGTCTCTGGAAACAGGCTCCATTATAACCGCAATGTCAATGTCGCTGTCCGGCCTGGCTACATCCTCTGCATATGACCCAAAAACATAGGCTGCCATAACCTCGTTGTTCTTCGAAAAATATTCGGCCAGTAAGGAAAAAATACGGTGCTGATGCATTTTCTGCTTCACCCAAATCCAATCGTAAATATTTACCATTTATATTATACCACAATTTTCAGCATCCAGAGGACTTAGCCGCTTGAACTGCTTCGCAGTGCAACTGCGAATGAACCAATCATGATTTTCAATCGCAAACTACCAATGAAAATATGTGGGTCTGTGCGAATGAATTCGCACCTCGTTTTCCACATTAATTCGCACTTGCATTTCAATGCTGTTTCAAGGTCTCATGTCCTGGAACTCATGCGTAACTTTTTTCCAGGCAATTATACCATATATCTGCTTATGAAAAAAAGGAAGGGGGGTGCCCTTCCTTCATAGTGTAAGCTCATTCTCCTTAGGAACACCACCGGAAATATTTCTCCGGGGGGTCCGCCAGTTTAATCGCATATCTAAACATCCATCTTAAAAAACAACGTCCAGGCGCCGTGTGTGATTGAAATGCCGCCGGCAAGAGCGACTACCATCCAAGCGCTTTTACTATGATCGTAACCGCTTCCGCTCTGGTCGTATCTGCTTTTGGCCGGAAGGTGTTGTCCGGATATCCATTGATCACCCCGTTCTGCACGGCTGCGGCCACTGCACCTGTCGCCCAACCGGAAATTTCCGCACTGTCGGTAAAAGATGTGCCGTTAGACAGCGGCGCGGCAAGCTTAGCGGCTTTTACAACCATCACCGCCGCCTGCTCCCTGGTCACCGGGTCGTCCGGACCGAAGGCCTCGTCGCTGTAGCCGTCAATTATGCCGTGGAAACTGGCGGTGGAGATACTATCCTTCGCCCAGTGCTCTTGTGTGTCGGCAAATATTTTACCTTGTTGTGGCTCCAGTTTGCAGGCCTTCACCAGGACGGTGACGAACTCCGCCCGGGTGATGGAGCTGTCCGGCCTGAAGGTGTCGTCGGGGTAGCCGTTGACGGCGCCTGTGGCCACCAATTTTTCTATATTCTCTTGTGCCCAGTGGCCGGCGATGTCGGCAAAGGCGACGGCTCTTTTAGCCATCACGGCGTACAGGGTGAAGTGGTCCACGGTTATCGTGATGGTATTTCCCGCGACCTCGCCGCCCAGGCTGATCCACTGCGCGCTCTCCTCATCGTAGTAGAACACCTCCGGCTTTTCGCCGGGAGCCAGGGCCGCCGGATCAAATATGAAGGTCAGGGTGACCGGCTTATTGAAATTGTAGTGACTCTGGCCGTTCACGCTAAGCTCGTAATGGCCGCCCAGTACGGTAAAGCCTGCGGGCGCCGGCGGGGGATTATCATGTCTGACAATGCTTACGTTAACATTGGTGTACCCGGTCAGGGCTCCGGCCGGTATGGATACCGACACCTCGTTGCCCAGGCTTACGGTCCCGCCAACGCTTGACTTTATCACGGCCGACCCGGTGGCGGAAGATGACGGGGAGGAAACATGTCCTCCACTACCGCCCCTGTCGTTGTCGGTGATGCTTACGCTGAGGTCCGGCGCCGCTATAGCGTCGTAGTCCGGGTCGTTGCTGGAAACGCTGTGCTTTATGGCGCCGGTGTGCGGTCCCTCAACAGCGTTGTCGTCAACAGCCGTCACCGTGACCTCCTGCGGCACGTTCCAATCGTTTGGCGAGAAAGTCAAGGATCCAGGCGACACGCTTACCTGAGCGTCCCCGTACACATTGACCACCACGCTGGCCGACGGCTGAGTGGCAAGCACAATGGGGTATTTGACTGAAGCCCCGCCCTCCGTCACGCTGACAGAGCCGCTGTTGTCACCTATGATCACCGCCGGTGTATCGTTATCGGTGATGTAAATGGTCAATGGCTGCACCGGGATGCCGTTGTAATCCGGATCCGGACTGTAAACAGAATGGGTCACGGACACGGAGCGCGATCCTTCGGCCGTAAAGTTATCCACCGCTGTGACCGCGACCTCCTGCGGGAGGCTCCAATTATGAGGTGAAAAGGTAATTTCTGTTGGATACAAATCCAACTGGCTGTCTCCATAAACCTTGACAGTAACACTATCCGCCGGCCGGGTGGTAAGTACAACCGCGTACTTGCCCGGCTCTCCGCCCTCCGTCACGCTGGTGGAGCCGCCGGTCTGGACTATGCGCACCGCCGGAGAGTCGTTGTCGGTGATGTGGACGACCACGGGGTCCGCTATGACGCTGCTGTAATAAGGATCGGAGCTGTATACCCCGTTTGTGACCGTTAGGTCGCGGGGGCCCTGGTTTACATTATCATCAACAGCGGTTACCGTCACCGTCTGGGGGACATTCCAGTTGCCGCCATTGAACGACAGGGACGCAGGGGCCACGGCTGCCTGGCTGCCGCCATATACATGGATGGTCACCGTGTCTGCCGGCTGGGAACCCAGTGCCACGGAGTAGCCGGCATGCTCACCCTCGGTGAGGCTTAAGCCGGTGGGACTGACGCTTACTCCCCCCGTAAAGGTTACCTGGGCGCTCTGTGCCAGGGTCACACCGGCTGATATGTCTGTGGCCGTATACGTCACCGTCTCCGCACGGATGCTGTGTACGCTGAAGACAGCCCGGCCGTTTTGGTCGGACACCGCGGTTGCCGGCGTGATGACCGAACTGCCGGAGCCTTGATTGAGCTCTACGGTTTGCCCGCCGACAAGGTTGTCAAAATGGTCTCGCAAGGTTACCGTGATGGTGGAGACGCCTGTTCCGTCACCCGGGACGGTGGTGGGACCGGCTGCTACCGCGGACCTGTCCGGGTCCGTGACGCCGTTTGTCACCGTTATTGCCGGAGACGCTCCCAGGTCGATTAATGTCCCGCCGGAGGTGGACTTTGTTGCAGCCTGCCAGGTCACCGTGCCCGGTGTCGTGGCGGCGGTGGCGCCGGGTCCCCCCATCGCCTTGTCGCCGTAGCTCACCGTAAGGGATTCGCCGCCCGCCAGGTTTAGGCCGGAGACTGTAATGGTGCGGCCGGCGACAGTTACACTCCCTTTGCTGGCCGTACTGTAGCCCGCTCCCGCGGGGTCGGTGCCAGGGACACTCCAACCGTCCGGAACGGTGATGGTTATGGCGCCGTTATTTAACCCGCCGGCGTCCGCCACATAGGTGAAAGTCAAGGTTACCCCTGTCTGTCCCGCGGTTACGCTGCCGGGAAAGACCGTCAGCGCGCCGCCGCCGTCCGCCGCGTATACCTGGAACACTACGAATTGAGAAGCCGAGGTGTCAACGCCGCCGTTGGCCGTCCCGCCGTCATCCGTTAAACAAAAGGCTACTGTTGCGCTTCCGGTGGCGCCCGGCGCAGGGGTGTACGTAAGTGTTCCGTCTGCAGCCACAGCCGGCGGAACTGCAAATAGCGCGGGATTATCGTTGCTGTACACAGAGAAGGTCATCGTCTGACCCGCCTCGTCGGCAGGCCCCGCTATAATGTCCGTGGCCCAGTTTGCCATGGTCTGTGGCCCCGCATTGGCCGAAACAGCCTGGTCCGGACCTTTGGTGAAAGAGGGCGCGTCGTTGACGGGGTCGACATGAACCGTAACGTTCGTTACGCCGGACTCCAGGGCGCCGCCCGGGCCGGTGTGGCCCTGGTCATTGACTGAAACGCTTAAGCTTGCGTCGCCGGTGTCGTTCAGGGCGGTGGTATAGCGTAGGTTGCCGCCGCTGATAAAATTGTTAATATCCGCGACTGTCCCGGTCAGGGTCAGAGCGGCTGCCGTACCGCCCACGGTTACCCCGCCCCCGGATGCTGCCGACAGTATACCGAAATCAACCGTAAAAGTGGCTATCACATTATTTGCCCCCGCGTCCATGTCCGCCACTGAAATACCGGTAATCGGGCTTAGCACATCCTCAGTGACCGTAACAGCCGCCGGTGCGGAAACCGAAGGGGGTTCGTTGACATTGTCGACATCGACGGTCACCGTCTGCGCGCTGTTGTTGCTCCCGTCCGTGGCCTTAACGGTCAGTGTAAAGCTTGCCGCAGTCTCGTAGTCGATGGCGTCGGCATTGTTCACGGTAATCTCTCCGGTGGATGCGTTGATAGCAAAGGCGCCGCCGGTGTTGCCGCTTTCGATGGAGAAGGTCAGCGAGTCGTCGTCGCCGGTAACCGCGACGGCGCCCACCGATGTGCCTGCGGCGGCTGTTTCGCTTACCGTAAACGATTGGCCGGGAGTAACAACCGGGGCGGCGTCACTTACGTTGACGGTGACGGCCTGGCTGGAGTTGTTGCTACCGTCCGTGGCCTGAATGGTTAGTGTAAAGCTGGCGGCGGCCTCGTAGTCGATGGCGCCGCTATTGTTCACGGTCATCTCACCGGTGGATGCGTTGATGGCAAAAGCGCCGCCGGTGTTGCCGCTTTCGATGGAGTAGGTCACCGAGTCGTCGTCGCCGGCGGCTACGACGGCGCCCACGGATGTACCGTCTGTGGCTGTTTCGCTTACCGTAAACGATTGGCCGGGGGTAACAACCGGGGCGACGTCACTTACGTTGACGGTGATGGTCTGCTCGGTGATGTTGTTGGTTGCCTGGCCGTCGTCGGCGCGAACCGTCAGCGTGTAACCGGCGGCCGATTCGTAATCGAGGGCCGCCGCGCCGGCGGCACTGAGGGTAATCTCCCCGGTTGCACCGTTGATGGCAAAGTAGCTTTGGCCGGTCCCGCCTGCTATGCTGTAGGTCAGGTTGGCGTCGTTGGCGCCGCCGTCTCCGTCGTCGGCCTGGACGTCGTGCAGCACGGCGCTGTCCGCCTGGGCGGTTTCCGGTACACTAAAGCTCGCAGCCGAATGGAATACGGGCGGCAGGTTGGCGGCCTGGGGATTGGCAATGGTAAAAGAATCCAGCCCCAGGTTTGACACGTCCTGGAAGCCTGAAACCCGTACGATTTGAACGTCAAACGAAGTCAGGCCGGTCATGCCGCTCAAGTTTATCGCGTTGAATGACACCGTGTCGCTGCCGGTGGCGCTGGTAGTGACCGTGCCCCCACCGGCCTTGTGTCCCGTGACAGTGGCGGTATAGATGTTACCGCTGCCATATAAGTCGAACACAATGCCGGCCAGGTCAAACATGCCTCCCTCGAATTGTTCGGCGGCAGTGATGGTTAACGAGGCCGGACCGGCGCCTCCGCCAGTTAGCCATATGGATGACGCGTCACCGGCCAGGGTCACGCTGCCGTTGGCGGCAACCGTGAAACCGTTGTTGAGATCGTCCACCCAGTCCGGATAACTGAGGTCCTGGGTCAGAGCCGGGCTGTCGACTCCGGACTCTGCCTGGCCGGACACCGATATCCTGGCCGTAGCCGCCGTACTGGTGCCCCCGTCGCCGTCGCTGACGGTAACGGAGATGGTGCGGTAACTGGCGGGCTCATCAGAAGTGTTCCGGTAAGTGAGCGCGCGCAGCAATTCTGTAACCCGCACCGGTGTGGTGACGGAGTTGAGGGAAATCACCAGGCTGGAACCGTTGGCTCCGCCGCTCATTGTGCCGATCTGACCGGCGCCGGCATAGTTGACGGCGCTGCCCGCCACGGAAATATTGCCGATATTGCCGACGGACAGCTGGTCCTCCGGCAATCCCGCGGAAGTGTAGGAGACCGTGACCTGCCCGCCGTCGAAGTCCTCGGAGTCGCTGTCGGTTACCGTGATGTCCGCGTCAATCTGCTGCGGCGCGGCATTGACGGTGTTCTCCTGAAAGGCGGTGTCGTTAAGGTTGGAAATACTTGGCGGCAGGTTTCCCGCGCTGGTCTGGGGGTTGGCGATGGTAAACGAATCCAGCCCCAGGTTATACACGTTAGCGGTGCCGGAAATTTGAACATCAAAAGAATAGATATGGGTCATGCCGCTTAAGTCTATCGCGTTTAATTCCGCCGCAGTGCCGCCGGTTACGTCGGCTGTGACCGTACTGCCCCCGGCCTTGTGACCGGTGATGGTGACAGTGTAGGTATTCCCGCTGCCGGCCAAATCGAATACCAGCCCGGCCAGGTCGAACATGCCTCCCTCGAATTGTTCGGTGGCAATGATGGTTAAGGAAGCCGGACCGGTGCCGCCATTTTCTAACCAGATACTCGTAGCGTTACCGTTCAAGGCCGCGCTGCCGTTGGCGGCAATGGTGAAACCGTTATTGAGATCGTCCCACCAGGCCGGGTAACTGAGGTCCTGTGTCAACGCCGGGATCTCGACGCCGGACTCCGCCTGGCCGGACACCGATATTTTGGCCGTCACCGCTGCACTGGTACCCCCGTCGCCGTCACTGACGGTGATGGAGATGGTGCGATGGCTGGCGGGCTCATTGAAGGTGTTCCCGTAGGCCAGCGCGCGCAGCAATTCTGTAACCCGCGCCGGGGTGGCGGTGGCATTGAGGGAGATCACCAGGTCGGCGCCGTTGGTACCGCCACTGATCGTGCCGATCTGGCCCACGCCGGCATGGTTGACGGCGCTGCCAGCCACGGAAATATTGCCGATATTGCCGATGGACAGCTGGTCTTCCGGCAGCCCCGCGGCGGTGTAGGAGACCACGACCTGTCCGCCGTCGAAGTCCGCCGAGTCACTGTCGGTCACCGTGATATCGGCGTCAATCTGCTGCGGCGCGGCATTGACTGTGTTCTCCTGAAAGAGGGCGTCGCTGAGGTTGGAGATAGTGGGCGCCTGGTTTCCTGCGTATAACTGGGGATTGACAATGGTAAAAGAATCCAGAGCCAGGTAGGACAGATCATCGTCGCCTGCTGTTCGAACTAATTCAACATCAAAAGAAGTCAGTTGGGTCATGCCGCTTAAATCAATCGCATTAAATTCCGCCGTGCTGCCGCCGGTTACACCGGCGGTGACCGTGCTCCCACTAGCCTTATAACCTGTGACAGTCACGTTGTAAGTGCTCCCGGGTAACAAATCGAACGCAATGGCGGTCAGGTCGAACACGCCCCCCGCAAAGTCTTCGCCGGCACTGATGGTCAGCGAGGCCGGCCCGGCCCCGATGGGGCCTTCGTCGGGACCTGCCAGCCAGATAAACGACGGGTCGCCGCTCAATCTTGCGTTGCTGCTGGCGGTGATCGTAAAACCGTTGTTGGAATCGTTCACCCAGTCCGGGTAACTGAGGTCCTGAGTCAGCGCCGGAATCGTGAAGGCCTCTGCTTTGGGCGCATTTTCAAACACAGCTGTAAAAATGGATATCAATATAGAAAATACAAGAAGTAACTTCAGTCTATGGCTCATTTTTCACCTCCGGTTCACACTGCATTTCACAGTAAGCTCCCCCATCTTCGACCACACGGAACCCAAGCCTTTCATAAAGGGCACGGGCGGCGTAGTTGTACCAGGCCACATGGATACGCACCGGCTTGCCCGCCTTGGAGGCGTCCCGCAGCATACCGTTGATCAACTCACTCCCGATTCCCATGTTGCGGAATTCAGGGAGCAGGGTGATGGCGAGACCGCGAAACTCTTCTTTCCCGCGGTGAACGTACAACCTTCCCACGGGTTCTCCTTCCAGAAGTACAATGCAAAACTGCGCATCGGGGTAGTTTTTTTTGAACTGCTCCTGCTCGCACCGGAACTGCCGGCGATAAAGCTCCGTCTTCTGCTCCTCGCTGAGATAAGTGATCCACTCCAGATCCGGACGGCCGCCGGCAAAGAGACGGAAGAGAAACGGCTCATCCGCCGGACATGCCGGACGCAGGGTTACCCGTACCGTCTCCTCCCCGCCGGAAGCACACCTGTTTATCTCCCGTCCTTCAGCGGCGGCGTTCATTCGTTTCGCCTTAATCCCTGGGAGGGAAAATGCCCTGCAGGGCTATAATGTAATTGATAGCCAGGTAGGGCGGCATATTGTTATGGGGTTGACCACCCCCGGCGGTGCCGGTGGGAGAGGCCGGCTTAAGGGTTGTATTGGCGTCAGCCTCGGGCGAATAGATGTTGTAATACTGGCCCCTTTCCTTTTCATAGGAACCCGGCACCACCGCAGGACCGGGCTGTCCCACCGTTGCCGTTTTAGTGGAAGCGGGAATCCCGGCCGAAACATGATTATGAGCAGGCATCTCATTAACTGAAAGGGCAACTTTTTCAGAGCCGGCGCTCTCGCCAAGACTTCGCGGTGTCAGGCCGGGTCCCTGCCCCGCTCCAAGGGGAACGCGCCCGCACAGGTTTGGCAGGGCAAAAGTGTTAATTCCATCACCCCCGTAAGTAGTCCCGATAAGAGCAAATAACGCCTGGTTCGTCCTGATCTGCAGGAGCTGGCCATTGCAGAACGCCCATCCCATTGGTGCGAAATTACATGGCCAGGCTATGATTGTACCTAAAAACGGATCGGACATAATAAAATCTCTCCTTTCTTTTTGGCAGATTAACAGAGCAAAAATCCATTCGGACATAACCCCTTAGAATTGCAAGTTATGCGCCGGACCGCCGCCCGCCGGCACGGGAAGTCTGCCTGCCATTCCCTGCGGTCTGCCCGGATAAAATCGAACGAATCATCAACTCCTTTCCCTTTAACATTACCTTAGATATAGACGCTGCCTTAAAAGCAGTTGTCCATCATACGAAGCGATACCCCAAAAATGCAGGTGCGAATTCATTCGCACAAATGCAACATTGGCTGCCACAAGTTTGGCGCTGGCGCGCCGTGTGCGATTAAAATGGCGCCTACATCGCTGGTGTTTTCATAATATTCAGCAGCATGTTGTATAAGCTCGCAGATAGACAAGGCAACTTTATGTATAATACAGATCACTTACCAATATTTTTTAGTTGAATAATAAAAAATTTTATAAATTTTTCAATAATTCCTCACCTATTGGATCGTTTTCCTGCTGGTTAACCGAAAAAAAATCTCAATACATATAATATTATCGACATAAAAAGTAAAAGTTGTAGCTTATTTTCATGAACGACATTCTTTTCGCACTGATTTACATAAGGACTATTCCGAAAAAGATCATGTAAACAAAAAAGAAAGGGAGACTCCCTTCCTTCATTCGCACATAATCCCACAAAGGGATGAGCAAAAAATCTCTTAGGACCTGTTTACGCATAAAAAAAGGAAGGGTTTCCCTTCCTTTTTGTTAACGTTTTGAGAACTGGGACGCTTTGCGGGCTTTTTTGAGGCCGTATTTGCGGCGCTCTTTCATACGCGGGTCCCTGGTCAAGAAACCGGCCCGTTTTAAAGGGGGGCGAAGATTGGGGTCGGCCTGTATCAGCGCGCGTGCGATGCCCATTTTGATTGCTCCGGCCTGGCCGCTGATGCCGCCGCCGAGAACTTTGGCCTGGATGTCGAACCGGGCTGACGCCCCGGTAAGCTCCATGGGCTGGCGTACGATCATTTCCAGGGTCTTGCGGCCGAAGTATTCGCTTACCGGCCGGTTGTTGATGATCACGTTGCCTTCACCTGGTACGAGGAATACCCGGGCAATGGCATTTTTCCTGCGGCCTGTGCCGTAAAACATTACCTTTGCCATGCTTTATTCCTCCTTCCCGATGGTCTGCCACTGCCAGGCCTCGGGTTTTTGGGCCTGGTGCGGGTGTTCGGCGTCTTTATATACTTTAAGCTTTCTGGCCATATCGGCGCCAA
The DNA here is from genome assembly GCF_004369205.1 of Pelotomaculum schinkii. Taxonomy (NCBI): domain Bacteria; kingdom Bacillati; phylum Bacillota; class Clostridia; order Eubacteriales; family Desulfotomaculaceae; genus Pelotomaculum; species Pelotomaculum schinkii. The sequence continues at coordinate 1,918,762 of NZ_QFGA01000001.1, forward strand.
GTTTGTTATGGGGCAGCATGCCCACGATGGCCTTTTCGACGGCCAGTTCGGGCCTGGTTTTAAGTAAAGTGCCGTAGTCGACCGTTTTCAAACCGCCGGGATAGCCGGAGTGCCTGATGTACTTCTTGTCCTGCAGCTTCTTGCCGGTCAGCCTGATTTTGGACGCGTTGATCACAATCACGTGGTCACCGGTGTCGACGTGGGGGGTAAAATTGGGACGATGCTTCCCCCTCAAGATTTTCGCCGCCTCCACCGCCAGTTTGCCGAGAACCTTGCCTTCAGCGTCCAGGACAAACCATTTGCGGTTCATCTTTATATCTTCAGCCTTGGCCATAAAGGTCTTCATTTAAAATCTTTCCCTCCTTAAGTCAACAAACAAGGCAAAAACCTTTGTTTTTACCGGCCCGGGGCTGGGAACCGCTAAAAACCACATTTAACATTATAATACACACAATTACAAGTGTCAAGGAAGAACCATATAAGGAAGCAGGGGGACGGTTCTTTTGCTTCCTTTTTGAAAAAGGAAGCAAAAGAACCGTCCCCCTGCTTCCTCCCCCTGCATCATGTATGGTACTCAACCTTCTCCAGGCAGAGTCCCCTCGCCGGGGCGGTGGGGCCGCCCCTGAGGCTGTCGCCTTCGAACAGAATATCCTCCACCTCGCCCGGGGGAATTTTGCCTTTGCCAACCCGGATCAGAGTTCCGGCAATCATCCGCACCATGTGATAGAGGAAGCCATCCCCCCGCACGTCGATGTAGATCAGGTCGCCTACCCGGTTTACCCGGCTTTCGAGGATAGTGCGGACGGTGCTCTTGACCGGCGTGCCAAGAGCCCGGAAAGCGCTGAAGTCGTGCCGGCCGAGCAGGTATTTAGCCCCCTCCCGCATCGCCCCATCATCCAGTGGGTTGGGTACGTGATAGCTGAACAGGCGGAGGAATGGAGACGGGTATTTCCCGTTGTAGATGGTATAGCGATAGGACTTGGATACAGCAGAAAAACGGGCGTGGAAGGCGGGGTCGACCTCCACCGATTCCAGAGCCACGATGTCCTCCGGCAGCAGGCTTCTCAGGGCGTAAGCCACCCGTTCCGCCCCTATCTTCCAGGAGCCGGCGTCGAAATTGACTACCTGGCCACGGGCGTGCACGCCGGTGTCGGTGCGCCCGGCCCCGATTACCCGGATCTGTCTTTTAGCCAGCCGGGACAGCCTGTCCTCGACGACTCCCTGGATGGTCTGATACGGGGTGCCGCGCTGCTCCTGGAAGCCATAATAGTTTGTGCCGTCGTAGGCCAGGGTAACCTTAATGTTGCGCATGGACAGATTTCCTTTTTGCTGGAATGTGTTTTGGAAGCAAGGGGACGGTTCTTTTGCTTCCTTTTTGACAATGCGGTTCGAAACAATGTGGACGGTTCCCAATACTTCCATTGCTATTTAGCTGTCTAACAACGTGGGAGCAAATTCTTTTCTTAGTGCCGCTACAAGCCGCTATCACGACGCCAGCAGTGGATGAATCTAAGCGGTGCGGGGTGCGATGTCAACTGCACACTGCACGTTAGGCGAATTTGTGTGATACTAATGGGAAGCAGGGGGACGGTTCTTTTGCTTCCCTATCTACTACACCAAACTGCTCAAAAGAAATACAACAAATATTGCTATAAATTCCGTTTTGATTGTTAATCCCTTAAACAGCTTTGCAGCGCAATTATGATTGAAATCGTCCACATCGGGCAGGAGCTCAATTTACTCGTACTGTTAAAGACAGAGGACTTTGCTTTGCCTCATTTTTGGAAGCAAAAGAACCGTCCCCTTGCTTCCTTTTTCTGATCACCTTAAAACAAGCGTGCCCGCCAGGGCGGCCAGGCATACCGCGACTGCGGCGTAGTCGGCGGGGCCGGTGTGAAGGCTCCTGATCCTGGTGCGGTTCACGCCGCCACGGTAGCAGCGGGCTTCCATGGCCGTCGCCAGGTCCTCGGCCCGCCGCAGCGCCCCTGCAAAAAGAGGGACAAGCAAAGGGAGCATGTTTCTGAGCCAGCCGGCCGGGCCTCCTGCCAGTCCCGCCCCGCGCGAACGCTGGGCCTTGACCAGTATATCAGCTTCCTGCATCAGGGTTGGAATAAAACCCAGGGCTATGGTCATCATCATGGCCAACTCATGTGCCGGGACCCCCAGGCGAGTGAGCGGCGACAGCACGCTTTCCAACCCGGCGGTCAGGCTGACCGGCGAGGTAGTTTGAGTCAGCAGGGAGGCCAGAAAAATCAATAGGGCCAGGCGCAGGAACAACTGGCTGCCGGCCTCCAAACCTTCCCGGGATATTTTCAGTGGCCCCAGCGCAAGCAGGAGCTCTCCCGGAGTCAGCAGCAATTGCAGCAGGAAGGTGACGGTCAGGATCAGCCAGAGAGACCGCAACCCTCCTAAAATAAACCGGGGAGAAAAACCCGACAAAGCGACGGCCGCTATGGTAATCAGCGCTGCCGGAACGAATCCCGCCCAGCCGGAGGCGAGCAGAACAGCGACGGCAACAACCAGTACGCACGCCACCTTGGTCCTGGGATCAAGGCCGTGCAAAAGAGATTCACCCGGGATATATTGTCCCATAGTGAGTTTTAAAGACATAGCTACTCCTTAAGGGAAGCAGGGGGACGGTTCTTTTGCTTCCGAATTCGGAAGCAAAAGAACCGTCCCCCTGCTTCCTTGTTTAGGTTGATGCTGCGCCTGACAGTAGTTTTGCGATTTCTTCTTCGGCTTCGGTGTTGGACAGGATACCGGTCCGGACCGGATTGCCGGCGGCTCGCAACCGGTCCATGATCGCGGTGGGGACGGGAACGTCAAGTCCCATCCCGCGCAATTCTTCGGCCCTGCTGAAAATTTCACGGGGTGCACCGATCATGGCCAGGCGGCCCCGGTTCAGGACGGCCACCCGCTCTGCCAGGAGCCCCACCTCTTCCATGCTGTGGGTTATAAAAATGATGGTAACCCCCCACTCGCGGCGCACATTTTCCAAACGGTCCAAGAGCTGCCGCTTGCCCTGCGGGTCCAGGCCTGCGGTGGGCTCATCCAGGGCCAGCACTTCCGGGCGCAGAGCAAGTACGCCTGCAATGGCTGCTCTTCTTTTCATGCCGCCGCTGAGACGGTAGGGGGAGAGCTGCCCAACCTGAACGGGATCCAGGCCGGCTAACCGTAAGGCGTCCTCGACCCGTTCTTTCACTTCATCCCTGCTCAGGCCCATATTTCTGGGCCCGAAGGCCACATCATCAAAAACCGTCTCCTCAAAAAATTGCTGTTCCGGCCGTTGGAAGACCAATCCTACTTTGCGCCAGAGCGTACGCCCCGCCTGCTTATCCGAAACATCCCGGCCGCACACCGTTACCTTGCCGCGCGTGGGTTTGAGCAGGCCGTTGAAATGCTGGACGAGTGTGGACTTGCCGGAGCCGGTGGCGCCTACCACCGCAAGGAATTCGCCTTTGGCTATCTCAAGGGATACATTATCAAGAGAGGTTACCTGAAATGGCGTCCCCGGCGCGTAGACGTGGGTGAGGTTTTCAACCTTGATGACAGGAGGAAGCAGGGGGACGGTTCTTTTGCTTCCTTTCGGGAAGCAAAAGAACCGTCCCCCTGCTTCCTCGTATCCATTTTGTTTATCCTTTGACATGAGACCACTTCCATAAATTAGTTGGACATAGGCTGATTGCATTCCTCCGGGACCTTGTGCGAATGAATTGGCGCCTGAATTTTAGAAAAGGTTGAAGGCGTCGGTAGCAACAAGAACCGCCCCCATGCTTCCTCCCCGTGCATCCTCTGCTTCTTTGTGATCTTTTGGAAGCAAAAGAACCGTCCCTCTGCTTCCCTATTCATGTCACTTGGGATCATGCGAATAATCTGTCACACTGGCCAGCTCACCAGCGTCAAGCTCTACAGTTTTCAAAATATACTTAAACTTATCGGATTCATCCTTCCTCCTGGGACTGACCACCTTGTCGTGGTAGGTAAACCCCACCTTTCCTCCCTCTTTATAGTCAAGTGCAAGTCCATAAAGGTACACTGTCCCATTTCTGAGTGTAACTTTCATGAGTTCACCTCCATTCCTTCTCGGCCTGAATCGAGGATTTTAGCAGAAAGTATCACGTCCATTCGCACCCACATTGTTGGCCGTGTGACGCAAGTGTAAGGAAGGTGTATGTATTCCCCGGGTCGGGCGCCAATGAATTCTGCCAAGTTTCATAAAACGGCAGTGTTATGTGGTTTCTCACGTCTCACGTCCCACGACCGCTTTTACCAGGTCGTCGGGGGTCAGGATTGGTTGGGGTATTAAAAAGCCCCGCCTTTTCAGGCCGCGGGCAATTTGGGTGGGAGCGGGCAGTTCCAGTCCCAGCTCTTCCAATATTGTATCCTGGGAGAATACTTCGGCCGGCGTACCCGCGAGGACGGTCTTGCCGCCGGCAAGGACCAGGACCCGGCCGGCCCGGGCGGCCTCTTCCATGAAGTGGGTTACCAGGACCACCGTGATCCCAAGGGAACGGTTAAGCCTCTCCAGGGTATCCAACAGTTCCCGGCGGCCGGCGGGGTCGAGCATGGCGGTGGGCTCGTCCAGGACCAGGCAGGTTGGCTGCATCGCCAGCACGCCGGCAATGGCCAGCCGCTGTTTTTGGCCGCCGGACAGAAGGTGGGGGGCATGCTGGCGGAACCGGGTAAGCCCGGTCTGTTCCAGCGCCTCCGTCACCCGGGCGCGTACTTCCGAAGGCTCCAACCCCAGGTTTTCCGTACCAAACGCAACGTCTTCCTCCACCAGTGAACTTACAATCTGGTTGTCCGGATTTTGAAAAACCATGCCCACCCTGCGGCGAATTTCCCAGGTGTCCTCCGGACGGCTGGTATCCAGACCGTCTACCAGGACTTTGCCCGTCGAGGGCAGCAGCAGGGCGTTAAAATGCCTGGCCAGGGTGGATTTGCCCGAGCCGTTCGGGCCGACCACGGCCAGGTATTCGCCTTTGTTGACGGTGAGGTCAACTCCGGACAGGGCACGGCACTCGCCGGGCTTGCCGCGGTTGTATATATGGGTGAGACCGGTTACCTCAATAAAGCAGCCGTGCGTCGAGGAAGCCGGGACATGAGAAACAGGATTGTTCCGTACGGAACCGTTGCCCTCTGTAACAATGCCTGTTACCGGCATCTTATCTCTCACGTCTCACACCGTCCCTTTCATCACAGAAAAATATTTCTACTCTACTCTAAAAACAAGTGTTCGACTGCACATAGAGATACCACAAAAGTCACATTAGACATACGCGCCGCTATTTTTTTTCCAGTAAACGCAAGATAGCCTCTTGCAATGGTACACCTCCAATGAGAATGGGCGTAAGGCGTAGCATATGCTGCATTCCTGAGTGGCAATATGTGAATGAATTCGCTCCTGCACTGGATGTATTACCTGTTTACATTAATTATCATGTATGTAGTTTAACCTACATACATCCAAACGTCAACCAAGAGATCTATTGTGGTTTACCTTTGCCCAAGTGTAGCGCTGACGCGCCGTTGTGCGATTGAAATCGCCCCTACATCGCTTAGTTTTCTTCTCTGCTGGCGTCGCGACAGCGGCTTGTGGAACTACTCCGAAATTCCTGCATCATCGACCCGTGACTGGGTGGTTTCCCATCCTCGCCAGCGTGAATAAGTTAGGTACCTGGTACCTGACTTAAGCGCAAATGGATCAACGAAAATGAGACAAAGAACCGTCCCCTGTCTCATTCATATAATGCATTCCTAACGGGTCAAAGTGAATTCAGACGTGGGACGTGGGTATATTCTGCATTCCTGTGGGGTCATATTTGCCCCACATTTTTCGGGTAGTTAATGACCCTTAAAAGGATACAACGCGGGTTGTAAAGACCTTGGAATTTGCGCCGGCAAATACCGCGATTCTCACTTCCCACGTCTCACGTCCCACATCTTATTACACAAGTTCCAGAATGACCATTTCGGCGGCGTCGCCGCGGCGGTAGCCGACCTTGACGATGCGGGTGTAGCCGCCCGGACGGTCGGCGTACTTGGGCGCGATGGTATCGAAAAGCTTCTTGACCACGTCTTCTTCATATATATAGGCAAGCGCCTGGCGCCTGGCCGCGAGGTCGCCCTGCTTGGCCGTCGTCAGCATTTTCTCGGCGATGCTCTTAACTTCCTTGGCCCTGGCCTCAGTGGTGTTAATCCGCTCATCCCGGAAAAGTGATGTGACCAGATTGCGCAGCATCGCCTTCCGGTGGCCGGTATTGACACCCAGTTTCTTGTAGCTCACTGTCTAATGTCCCTCCTTACTCCTCATCCTTCCTGAGTGAAAGGCCGAGTTCATCCAGTTTATGGATCACTTCCTCCAGCGACTTTTTCCCAAGGTTCCTGACCTTCATCATGTCCTCTTCATTGCGCTGGATCAGTTCTTCAACCGAATTAATGCCAGCCCGCTTCAAGCAGTTGTAAGACCTGACCGAGAGGTCGAGCTCTTCGATAGTCATTTCCATGATCTTATCCTTCTGCTCTTCTTCCTTCTCCACCATGATCTCGACGTCGTTCAAGCTTTCCGTGAGACCTATAAAGAGGCGCAGGTGGTCATTGAGGATTTTGGCCGACCAGCTGGTGGCCTCATCCGGCCGGATACTGCCGTCGGTCCAAACCTCCAAAGTCAGTTTGTCGTAGTCGGTAATTTGACCCACACGGGTGTTCTCCACGGTATAGTTAGCCTTTTGCACGGGTGTGAAGGTGGAATCAATGGGAATAACCCCGATGATATGATCACCTTTCTTATTGCGCTCGGCGGAAACATAGCCCCTCCCGCGCGCGACCGTTATCTCCATGAAAAGCCTTCCATTGCCGGCCAGAGTGGCGATGGTGAGATCGGGGTTTAAGATTTCCACGTCAGCGTCATGGATGATGTCGGCGGCCTTAACTTCGCCCTCACCGGTAGCCTCCACCCGCAGGATTTTTTCGTCTTCCCCGTAGAGCTTCAAACGCAAGCTCTTCAGGTTAAGAATAATGTCGGTAACGTCTTCAACAACCCCCGGTATGGTCGAGAACTCGTGCAGCACGCTCTCGATCTTGACCGAGGTGGCGGCAGCGCCGGGCAGGGAGGAAAGCAGGATACGGCGCAGTGAATTGCCCAGGGTGATGCCGTAGCCCCTTTCCAGCGGCTCAACGACGAACTTGCCGTAGGTGTTGTCGTCACTCATTTCAACAATTTCAATTCTTGGTTTTTCGATTTCCAGCATTTGATGGGATCCTCCTTTGGCCGGAACAATGGGCACTTAGCCTACCTGGAGTACAGCTCCACGATCAGGTGTTCTTGTACGGGAGCATCGATTTGATCCCGCGCCGGGAGGGCAACTACGCGACCAACGGCCGGGTCGGCGTCATATTCGAGCCATGCCGGGGGAGTGCGGTCGGCAGCCCTCTCCATAAGTTCTTTAATCCTGGGTGAATCCTTGCTTTTGTCCCGTACGGCAATTACATCGCCGACCTTGACCAGGAAGGAGGGTATGTTGACTTTCCTGCCGTTGACGGTAAAATGTCCATGACGTACCAGCTGCCTGGCCTCGTTGCGGGATGCTCCCAGGCCCAGGCGGTAGATAATGTTGTCCAAACGCCTCTCCAAAAGCCTGAGCAGGTTTTCACCGGTAACTCCTTGCTGCCGCTCGGCCCTATCAAAGTAGCGCCTGAACTGGCCTTCCAAAATTCCGTACATGCGGCGGGTTTTTTGTTTCTCTCTTAACTGGAGACCATACTCGGAAACCTTCTTGCGGCCCTGGCCATGCTGGCCCGGGGCATAGGCCCGGCGGTCTACTGCACACCTTGGAGTATAGCACCTGTCACCTTTGAGATAGAGCTTCAGGCCTTCCCGGCGGCAGAGCCGGCAGACTGAATCCTTATACCTTGCCAAATATAGTGCACCTCCTTAAACTCTCCGGCGCTTGGGCGGCCGGCAGCCATTGTGCGGGATGGGGGTGACATCCTTGATCATGTTTACTTCCAGCCCGGCAGCCTGCAGTGAGCGGATAGCTGCTTCACGCCCCGCGCCAGGCCCCTTGACCATCACTTCTACTTCCTTCAGGCCGTGTTCCATGGCCTCTTTGGCGGACTTTTCGGCCGCTATCTGGGCAGCGAAGGGGGTGCTTTTTCTGGAGCCTTTAAAGCCCACCCCACCGGCGCTGGCCCAGGAAAGTGTATTGCCCCTGACGTCGGTAATGGTAACGACGGTATTATTGAAGGTGGATTTGATGTGGGCAACGCCCGACTCTATATTTTTGCGTTCACGTTTTTTAGTCCTGGCTACGCGACGCGCCATTGAAAAACCTCCTCTAACCTATTTTTTTCTGCGGACGCCAACGGTTTTGCGCGGTCCCTTACGGGTGCGAGCGTTGGTTTTGGTCCGCTGGCCGCGTACCGGCATGCCGCGGCGATGCCTGAGGCCCCGGTAGCATCCGATTTCAATCAGGCGCTTGATGTTCAAAGCGATTTCACGGCGCAGGTCACCCTCGACCTTGTGTTCCTTCTCAATCACTTCACGCAGCCTGGTAATCTCTTCCTCGGTAAGGTTCCTGACCCGTGTGTCCGGATTGACATTGGTTTCAGCCAGGACCTTCTGTGACGTGGGCTTACCAATGCCGAATATATAGGTAAGCGCGATCTCGACCCGCTTATCCCTCGGTAAGTCTACGCCTGCAATACGTGCCATATATTATTAAACACCTCCTGGTTTACCCTTGTGCCTGTTTATGCTTGGGGTTCTCGCAGATAACCATGATTCTGCCCTTCCTGCGGATAATTTTGCACTTTTCGCAGATGGGCTTAACGGACGGTCTGACTTTCACTTTAAACCCTCCAGTCTGGGACGTGGGTCGTGAGACGTGGGACGTGGGGATAAACTTCATTTCTTTTGGGTCTTTGTGCGAATGAATCCGCACCTGCATTGGGCTCATAAATCCCATCTTTATTCCCATGTCTTGCGTCTCAATTCTCACATCTGACTTTAATAATTTGATAGTGGGCCGTATATTCCATTCCTTTGGGGTCCTTGTGCGAATGAATTCGCACCTACATTTTTTGGTCGTGAGTCCGAATTTCTCATAACTGACTTCAAAAATTTGATTACGATCGCTTTAAACAATTTTCAACTTCAATCTTTGCCTCTGCATAAGCCGCTTTTCGCAGGATCATCGACCCGTGAGTCCTATCATTCATTCTCACGTCCCACGTCCCACGTCTACTTATACCGGTAGACGATGCGGCCGCGCGTTAGATCATATGGGGAAAGCTCCACCATGACCCGGTCACCGGAGAGGATCCGGATGAAATTCATCCTGATCTTGCCTGAGACGTGGGCTAGGACTTTGTGTCCGTTCTGGAGCTCAACACGAAACATTGCGTTTGGCAACGGCTCGATCACGGTACCTTCAACCTCAATCACATCCTGTTTCGACATCAGTTATTGGCCCTACCTCCTTGTATTAAAATGAACACTCAAATTTGTTCAATGAGACTCTTAAGTTCCTTCCGGACATCCACATTGGTAATCCTTTTGCCGTTTATCGCCTTGTCAAACACTTCCCCGGCAATCATATCATAAAACTTGAGGTGTTTTACGTTTTTTATTTTGGGATTATCAACTTTCCGGACTTCCCCGTCAGCCAGCATGACCCTGGTCTCGTTTACGCTGCCGACCACCAGGTAATACCTGCCGCTGTCACGGCCCTGCATTGAACATACAAGGCGCCCGATCTGAGCCGCATTCCCTGACATGGCCATTACCTCCGAATTTAGACGTGAGTCGTGTGACGTGGGACGTGGGTATATCCTGCATTCCTTTTGGGTCGTTGACCCGTGAGACTATCTTTCATTCTCACGTCCCACGTCTCACGTCTTTGACAGTATTTCCGGCTCATCATCGGTAATAGCGACGGTATGCTCGAAATGGGCGGAAAGCCTTTTGTCTAACGTAACCACCGTCCAGTCGTTGGAAAGAGTCTTTACCTCGTGAGTGCCCATGTTAATCATTGGTTCAATAGCTAATGTCATACCCGCCTTCAGCCTGGGGCCCCGGCCCGGCCTGCCGAAGTTCGGCACCTGGGGATCCTCGTGCGGCTTGGCGCCGATGCCGTGGCCCACGTAGTCCCGCACTACCCCATAGCCATGTTTTTCCGCCCAGGTCTGAACCGCGTTGGAAATATCGGATAGCCTGTTGCCGTCTCTTGCCTGATCAATACCTTTATAAAGACACTCTTCGGTGACCTTCATGAGGTCTAAAGCTTCACGGCTGACGTCTCCAACCGGAAGCGTCACCGCGCTGTCGCTAAAATAACCATTTATTTCCGTTCCAATATCGATACTGATAATATCTCCATTTTCCAATTTTCTTAAACTGGGGAAACCGTGTACCACCTCTTCGTTGACCGAAGCGCAGATGGCGCCGGGAAACCCGTAAAGCCCTTTAAAAGCAGGCTTGGCGCCGGACTTGATGATGAATTCCTCTGCGAGCCGGTCCAGTTCCCGGGTGGGCACCCCTACCTTCACGGCCTTTTTGAGCTCCGCGTGCGTCAGGGCGACAACCCGACCGGCGTCACGCATGTAGTTTAATTCTCTTTCAGACTTGCAGGTAATCATAATCTCACCTACCTGATAAAGCCCTGGTAACTGCGCATCAGCAGGTGGGACTCGACCTGCTTCATGGTATCCAGCGCCACACCGACTACAATCAGGAGAGCGGTGCCGCCGAAGTAGATGTTGGGGATCTGGGTGGCCACCAGCACAAAGCTCGGCAGGATGGCGATCAGGGCCAGGAAAATAGCGCCCGCCAGGGTAATCCTGTTCATGATCTTAGTGATGTAATCCGCAGTTGGCCGGCCCGGACGCAAGCCCGGTATGAAACCGCCGTATTTCTTGATGTTGTCGGCCACGTCCACCGGGTTCATAATTACCGCGGTGTAAAAATAGGTAAAACCTACAATTAGAAGCGCGTAAATAATGGTATGCGCTGCCGTTCCCCAGCCGAACCACTGGACGTAAAAGGCCGCGGGCGCACTGCTGGCGAACCATTGAGCCAGTGACTCGGGGAACATCAATAGGGACGAAGCGAAAATGATCGGGATCACGCCGGCCTGGTTGACCTTAAGCGGCAGGTGTGTAGTTTGCCCGCCGTATACGCGACGGCCCACCACCCGCTTGGCGTACTGCACAGGTATGCGGCGCTGGCCTTCCTGGATGGCTACCACCCCCGCGATAACCAGACCGCCGATAACGACCAGTCCGATAACGCTCAGGATGTTGATGGTACCCGCGTTGAGGTATTCAATCATTCTCGTAATGCCCTGCGGCACGCGTGACACGATACCGGCGAAAATCAACAACGAGATACCGTTGCCGATACCCTTTTCGGTAATCTGCTCGCCGATCCACATCAGAAGGGTGGTCCCGGCAGTGATGGTAAGGGCTGTGGCCAGGTAAGTTAAAACACCCGGGTTAACCAGCGACCCTTTTACGCCGATTACCATGCCCAGTCCCTGGACAAAAGCCAGGACCACGGTAAGGTAGCGGGTATATTGGGTGATTTTCTTGGTACCCTCGGCCCCCTCTTTTTTGAGCCGCTCCAGGTGCGGTATAACCACGGTGAGGAGCTGCATAATGATGGAGGCGTTGATGTAGGGCGTGATGCCCATCGCAAAGATCGCGAAATTTTTCAGCGCGCCGCCTGATATCACATCAAAGAAGCCAAAAATCATCCCGCTGCTGACCAGTTCGGCAAATTTTTCGGGGTTCACTCCCGGGATGGGAATGTGCGCGCCCAGGCGGAAAACGAAGATCATTGCCAGCGTAAACAGGAGCTTTGACCTCAGTTCGGAAACTCTGACCGAGCTCCGTAAACTTTCCAGCAATTAAATCACCTCTGCTTTACCGCCGGCCGCCGTTATTTTTTCCTCGGCCGACTTGCTGAACGCCTGAGCATGGACTGTCAGAGCTTTTTCAAGGTTGCCCTGCCCCAGTATCTTGACACCATCACCCGTTTTTCTGATAATACGAGCTGCCAGCAATGTTTCGGGAGTTACGGTCGTTCCTTCTTCAAAACAATTTAATTGCTCCACGTTGATAGCGATAATTTCTTTGGAAAACGGGTTGTAAAAACCGCGCTTGGGCATGCGCCGCTGGAGCGGCATCTGGCCGCCTTCGAAGCCGGGCCGGACACCACCGCCGGAACGGGCCTTTTGCCCTTTATGTCCGCGTCCGGCCGTCTTGCCGAGCCCTGAGCCAATGCCCTGACCTTTTCTGGTCGGTTTCACACGCGCGCCCGGCGCCGGGCTTAATTCATGCAGTTTCATTGTTCCACCTCCTCAGGCTTCCTCCACCTTCAAAAGGTGAGCGACTTTATTAATCATACCCCGTACCTGCGGGGTGTCTTCCCTGACTACCGAGTGGTTCGACTTGGTCAGACCCATGGCACGCACGGTGACCTTTTGGTCTTCCGGGCGTCCGATCAGGCTCCGGACCAAGGTAATCTTCAGCTTGGCCACGTTCTTCCCTCCTAATCCTAGCCCAGTAGTTCTTCTACGGTTTTGCCCCTAAGGCCGGCTACCTTCTCAGGGGTCTTGAGGCTTTTTAAGGCCTCCATGGTCGCGTGGACCACGTTGTTGGCGTTGTTGGAGCCCAGCGACTTCGTCAGGATGTCCCGTATCCCGGCCAGTTCCAGAATGGCCCGCACAGGCCCCCCGGCAATCACGCCGGTGCCCGGCGCCGCAGGCTTTAAGAGGACCTTGCCGGCGCCAAAAATCCCGGTTACTTCGTGGGGTATGGTGGTGCCGGACAGCGGTACATTGATCATGGACTTTTTGGCGTCTTCAATGCCCTTGCGAATGGCTTCGGGCACTTCACCGGCCTTGCCCAGGCCCGCTCCGACGTTGCCGTTGCCGTCGCCCACGACCATCAGGGCGGAAAAACTGAACCTCCGGCCGCCTTTGACCACCTTGGCGACACGGTTGATGAACACTACTTTTTCTGACGTTTCCAGTTTACTGGCGTCAATTCTTGCCATCTATTTCCCTCCTTAGAACTCAAGCCCGCCGGCCCTTGCCGCATCAGCCAGAGCTTTGATCCGCCCGTGATATATGTAGCCGGCGCGGTCGAAAACGACGCTCTTAATCCCTGCTTCAAGGGCCTTCTTGGCCAGCAGCTCACCCACTGCGGATGCCGCGGCGGCATTGCTGCAGGAAGGCAGCTTGCCTTTGAGCTCAGGAGCCAGGGTTGAGGCCGCGGCCAGGGTGGCGCCTTTATCATCGTCTATGAGTTGGGCGTAAATATTGTTCAGGCTGCGAAATACATTCAGCCTGGGCCGCTGTGCGGTGCCGGAAATTTTCTTGCGGACCCGCTGGCGCCTGTTGTCCCGTAGGGCTTTACGGTCAGGTTTCTTCAGCACTTTTTAAGTCACTCCTCCCTTACTTCTTACCTTTGCCGCCGGCCTTGCCGACCTTGCGCCGGACGACTTCACCTTCGTACCGGATCCCCTTGCCCTTGTAAGGCTCAGGTTCGCGGACCGCGCGAATAACCGCCGCCAGGGCCCCCACCTTTTCCTTGTCAAGGCCTTTGACGCTGATTTTGGTGGGCGCGGGAACTTCTATATCGATTCCGGCTTCCGGCTCTATTTCCACCGGGTGGGAGTAACCTACGGCCAGGACAAGCTTCTTGCCCTGCTTGGAGGCGCGGTAGCCGACACCGACCAGTTCCAGGTTTTTATTAAAACCGGTGGTCACACCCACCACCATGTTGTTCAAGAGGGTTCTGGTCAGCCCGTGCAGACCCCTGTGCATCTTATTGTCGGAGGGCCGCTCAATCGTGAGCCTGCCGTCCTCGTATTTAATAATCATGTCCCGGTGCAGTTCTCTTTCAAGCTGCCCTTTCGGCCCCTTGACGCGGACATTGTTTCCGTCAATCTGTACTTCCACGCCGGCGGGCACCGTAATGGGCTGCTTTCCAATCCTGGACATCTAAACCACCTCCTGCGAAAAGACTACCATACGTAACAAAGTACCTCGCCGCCCAGGCCTTCCTTGCGGGCCTTTTTGTCGGACATAATACCGCGGGAAGTCGAGATAATGGCGATCCCCAGGCCGCCCAACACTTTGGGTACCTGGTCTTTCCTGGCGTATACTCTTAAGCCCGGTTTGGATATCCTTTTTAAGCCTGTAATTACCCGCTCTTTATTGGCGCCGTATTTCATGTAAATCCTGATGATCCCCTGCTTGCCATCGTCGATAAACTCGTACTCCTTGACAAACCCTTCGTCTTTTAAAATGCTGGCGATGGCTTTTTTAGACCTGGAAGCAGGAGCTTCAACTTTATCGTGATAAACCGTATTGGCGTTGCGGATACGGGTTAAGAAATCTGCAATAGGGTCGGTCATGACCATATTCGCGCTACCTCCTTCCTGATTACCAACTCGCTTTGCGGACGCCCGGGATTTCACCCTTGTAAGAGAGCTCCCGGAAGCAAATCCGGCAAATCCCGAATTTCCTCATATAGGCGTGGGGCCGGCCGCACAGCTTGCAGCGGTTGTAGGCCCGGACAGTAAATTTCGGATCACGTGACTGTTTAACAATCATTGACTTTTTTGCCACCATCAAACCTCCTTTGGGTCGTGTGTAGTGGGTCGTGGGACGTGGGTATGTGCTGCATTCCTTTGGGGTCCCACTGTATTTCTTTTGGGTCATTGTGCGAATGAATTGGGTCTTGGGTCGTGAGACTTTCGGGCATTCCCCTGAGGTCTTTGCTCATAAGTCTATCCTTCTTTCTCACGTCTCACGTCTCACGTCTCATTTCTCACGTCCAATATTCCACGTCTCACGTCTCACGTCTAGGCCGCGCGGAAGGGCATGCCCATGAGACGCAGAAGTTCCCTGGCTTCTTCATCGGTCTTGGCGGTGGTCACGAAGATGATATCCATACCGCGGATCTTGTCAATCTTGTCGTACTCGATTTCCGGAAAAATCAGCTGCTCTTTGATGCCCATGCTGTAGTTCCCCCGGCCGTCGAACGACTTGGGCGAAATGCCGCGGAAGTCGCGCACGCGGGGCAGGGCAACGCTGAACAGCTTATCCACGAACTCGTACATCCTGTCACCGCGCAGGGTCACTTTAGCTCCCACGGTCATGCCGGCCCGCAGCTTGAACGCGGCGATGGACTTTTTGGCTTTGGTCACAACCGGCTTCTGGCCGGAGATAATCATGATATCGTTAACCGCCGCGTCGATGATTTTGGAATTCTGGATGGCCTCGCCCAGCCCCATGTTCAAAACAACCTTTTCCAGCTTGGGCACTTGCATAATGTTTTTGTATCCGAATTTGCTGATCATCGAGGGCACTATATCCTCTTTATACTTGTCTTTCAGTCTGGCCACTGCACTACCTCCCTTCTTGGTCGTGGGTGGTGAGTCGTGGGTCGTGGGTATATACTGTATTCCTTTTGGGTCAAAGATTTGTGCGAATAAATTCGCACACAAATTTTTCCCAACCACCAACCACTAACCACCAACTACTCAAATGTTTTCTCCGCATTTTTTGCAGACGCGGACTTTTTCTCCGTCGTCAAGTATTTTCTTGGCTATCCTGGTGGCTGAATTGCACTTGTTGCAGTAGAGCATCACGTTGGAGCTGTGGATGGCGGCTTCTTTTTCAATGATGCCGCCTTGAGGCAGCTTCTGGGTAGGCCTGCTGTGACGCTTGACCACGTTGACTCCTTCGACGATTATCCGGCTTCTGTCAGGGATAACCGACAGCACCTTGCCCTTTTTGCCGCTGCTCTTGCCGGTAACCACCAGGACTGTATCACCTTTACGCACGTGAACCTTGCCATTGGTTTTCGGTTCGGGCCTTTTGGCCATGAATTTTTTGCACCTCCGGTCTGGGTCGTGGGTCGTGGGACGTGGGACGTGGGTTCTTTCAGCCCATAGTCACCAGCCACCTGTCCCCCTGACCATATTTGGGTAGTGAGACGTGGGTCGTGGGTATACCGGCATTCCTTATAGGTCAATAAACCTCAAGTTTATCAGCAATTTCCACTTTCATTTCTCACGTTTCACATCAACTTTGTGCGAATGAATTCGCACCTTACATTTTGGGTCGTGGGTCGTGGGCCGTGGGTCGTGTGTCGTGGGTATATCCTGCATTCCTTTGGGGTCGTGTGCGGATGAATTCGCACCTACATTCATTACAAATCAATGACCCTCAAGGAAATCATGCAATCTCACGTCTCAAGTCTCATTTCTCACGTCTAATCGCACGTCTCACGTCTAACGTCCCACGTCTCACAGCACTTCCGGGGCCAGGGAGACGATTTTCATGAAGTCGCGATCTCTTAATTCCCGCGCCACCGGTCCGAATATACGGGTACCTTTCGGGCTCTGGTCGTCCCTGATCAGTACTGCCGCGTTTTCGTCGAATTTGATGTATGAACCGTCCGGGCGGTGCACTTCTTTCTTGGTGCGGACCACCACGGCTTTAACTACTTCACCTTTCTTAACCACGCCGCCGGGTGTGGCTTCCTTAACAGAACAAACCACGATGTCGCCCACGCTGGCATATTGCCTGAGCGAGCCGCCCAGAACGCGGATGCACATCAGCCTTTTAGCCCCGGTATTGTCGGCCACATGGAGCATAGTCTGAACCTGAATCACAGCTACAACCTCCTTACACGCGAAATGGGAGGGCAGGATTTATAAAACGAGTTATCTCCCACGTCTTACGTCTTGACTCGAATCTCAGATTTGTTCAGCCCTCTCCAGAATTTCAATAATACGCCAGCGTTTTTCCTTGGATAGAGGCCTGGTTTCCATCATTTTCACTTTATCCCCGACGCGGCAGGAATTTTGCTCGTCATGCGCCTTAAATTTCTTGGTGCGCCGGATTATTCTTTGGTACAAGGGGTGCCTGACCAGGGTTTCGACTGCCACGACGACGGTCTTATCCATTTTATCGCTAACCACCTTGCCGGTGAGCACCTTGCGTATTCCACGCTCTTCCACTTGTCTCATACCCCCCTTTACGCCCGCTTGATTCCCAGTTCACGCTCGCGGATGATGGTCTTTACCCGCGCGATCTTGCGGCGGATTTCCTGCAGCTTCATCGGGTTATCCAGCTGCCCTGTAGCCATCTGGAATCTCAGTTTAAAGAGCTCATCCTTGGAGTCAGTGAGCCGCTTGCCCAGCTCGGCGTCGGTCAATTCCCTAAGCTCCTTAACCTTCATTGACCTCACCTACTTCCCCGCGTTTCACAAACTTCGATTTTAAAGGCAACTTGTGAGCGGCCAGCCGCAGCGCTTCACGCGCCACTTCCTCAGATATGCCCGCCAGCTCAAACATAATCCGGCCCGGCTTGACCACGGCCACCCAGTATTCCGGCGCGCCTTTGCCTGAACCCATACGGGTTTCAGCCGGCTTGGCGGTAACCGGTTTGTCCGGGAATATCCTGATCCATACCTTCCCGCCCCGCTTGATATGGCGAGTCATGGCGATACGGGCCGCCTCGATCTGCCGGTTGGTTACCCAGGCCGGCTCCAAAGCCTGCAGGCCGTATTCACCAAAGCTTATTTCCTTGCCGCCCTTAGCTCCGCCGGTCATCCGTCCACGGTGCTGCTTGCGGTGCTTAACCCTTTTCGGTAACAGCATAGTTCCTATTCGCCTCCTTCACCAGCAGCTGCCTTGGCTTCCCTGGCCGGGGCTTGAGCGGGAATTTTGGCTGCCGGTAAAACTTCTCCCTTATAGATCCAAACTTTGATGCCGATTTTGCCGTAAGTGGTGGTGGCTTCGGCTGAACCATAATCGATGTCGGCGCGCAGTGTGTGCAGGGGCACTTTGCCCTCACTGTACCACTCGGTGCGGGCTATTTCCGCTCCGGCCAGACGTCCGCCGCAGGAGACCTTGATCCCCTTGGCCCCCATCTTCATGGACCGGGAAACCACTTGCTTCATGGCGCGCCTGAAGGCAATCCTTTTTTCCAGCTGAGACGCCACGTTCTCAGCCACAAGCTGCGCGTCCAATTCGGCCTGTTTGACTTCCACGATATTGACGCCGACTTGCTTTCCGGTAAGACTTTCCAACTGCTTGCGCAGGTTTTCCACTTCAGTCCCGCCACGGCCGATCACGATGCCCGGCTTGGCAGTGTGGATCGAGATTTTGAGCCGGTTGGCAGCCCTCTCGATTTGGACCTTGGAAATACCAGCGGCATAAAGCTTCTTCTTGATATATTTCCTTATCTTTACGTCCTCGACCAGGAGGTTCGAATAATTCTTCTTGTCAGCAAACCACTTGCTGTCCCAATCTCGAATGATTCCAATCCTGAGGCCCTTAGGATTTACTTTTTGCCCCACGAGAAATATATCCCTCCTTCTTTATTTGCTCTCTTTTTCAGCCACCACCACGGTAATATGGCTGGTGCGCTTGCGAATAATATCGGCGCGGCCCTGAGCACGGGGCATCATACGTTTTATGGTCGGCCCCTGGTCAACAAAACAGACCTTGACGAATAAATCGTCTTTAGAAAGCTGCAGGTTGTTTTCGGCATTGGCCGCGGCGGATTTTACCACCTTGGTGATGGCTTCGGTCGCCCGGTTTGGCGTATATCGCAAAATCGCCAGAGCTTCATCGATTTTTTTGCCGCGAATTAGGTCCACCACCGCGCGCACCTTGCGCGGGGACACCCTGATATATTTGGCTATCGCTTTCGCTTCCAATTGGTTTAACACCCCCGTTTGGGTCGTGAGACGTGGGACGTGGGACGTGCGCATGTTGTTGTCCCCCATCCATAGTCCTTAAACCCTGAAGTTCTAGTCGTAGGGCGTAGGGCGTTGGGCGTAGGTATATACTGCATTCCTTCCGGTCCGGGAAGGATATATGTTCCTACAGCTCACTGCTTAGCGCCTTACAAAGTCTTGGTCTTATCGCTGTTGAGGTAGTTGTCGTAAGGGTCGATGTGCGAGTAAATTCGCACCTTCATTTGGCTTAATCACCATGTGTAGCTCATGTGTAGCTGTTCGGGCGCTGCAGCTTGCATCGTTTACGCCCTACGCCCTACGACATCCCCAGAGGAATACCCTTTATATAGGACATCCCTAAAGACCTACTTCAAAGCAGTAGATCTTTCCGTGTGGTGACCGTGCCCCCTGAATAACCTGGTGGAGGCGAATTCTCCGAGCTTGTGGCCCACCATGTCCTCGGTTATATAAACCGGGACGTGTTTTCTGCCGTCGTGTACGGCTATGGTGTGACCCACCATTTCGGGATAGATGGTCGAACTTCTTGACCACGTTTTGATAACCCGTTTATCTCCGGATTCATTCATGCTGTTTATTCTAGCAAGCAGCCGCTCTGCAACGAACGGCCCCTTCTTTAATGAACGGCCCAATATTTAGCCTCCCTTCTGAGTCGTGAGTCGTGGGTCGTGGGTCGTGAGTATATCCTGCATTCCCTTGGGTCTTTTTTCTGAATGAACCCGCACCTGGACTTCAAATCTTTGACCCTCAAGAAAATCATGCATTCTCACGTCTCACGTCTCAAGTCTCACGTCTTATTTGGTTCTTCTCTTGACGATCAGCCGATCGCTGGGCTTTTTCTTGCGGGTGCGGGCGCCGAGCGCCGGTTTGCCCCAGGGGGTAACCGGGTTGCGGCCGACCGGTGAACGGCCTTCGCCGCCGCCATGGGGGTGGTCAACCGGGTTCATGACCACACCGCGCACCGTCGGGCGGATGCCCAAATGGCGCTTGCGGCCGGCTGTGCCGATGGTTATGTTTTCGTGGTCGACATTGCCGACCTGTCCGATGGTGGCCTTGCATTCCTGCAAGACAAGCCTCATTTCACCGGACGGCATCCTGAGGTTGGCGTACTTGCCTTCCTTGGCCATCAGCTGCGCTGAGTTTCCCGCCGAGCGGACCAGCTTGCCGCCGCCCTTGGGGTAGAGTTCGATGTTGTGGATCATCGTGCCCAGCGGAATGTCTTTTAAGGCCAGGCAGTTGCCCGGTTTGATATCCGCAGTAGGTCCTGAAACCACCGTTTGGCCTACCGTAAGTCCTACCGGGGCGATGATGTAGCGTTTCTCGCCGTCGGCGTAATGCAAAAGGGCTATCCGCGCGGAGCGGTTGGGATCGTATTCGATGCTGGCTACCTTGGCCGGAATGCCGTCCTTGTCCCGTTTGAAATCGATAATCCGGTACGCTCTCTTGTGGCCGCCGCCGCGGTGCCTCACTGTCAACCTGCCCTGGGCATTTCTGCCGCCGCTTTTTTTCAAGGGCGCTACCAGCGACTTCTCCGGCTCAGTTTTGGTGATTTCTTCAAATGTCGAGACGGTTACAAACCGCCGGCCGGGTGATGTTGGCTTAAATTTCTTTGTCGCCACAGGGAAACACCTCCTTGTTGGGTCGCTAAAACCTATGACATTCCTTCAAATATTTCTATCTTGTCGCCTTGTTTGAGTGTGACAATCGCTTTCTTCCGGTCGGGTGTCCTGCCTTGTATTTGGCGGACCCTTTTCAGCTTGCCCTTTACGCGCATGGTGTTGACTTTTTCAACCTTGACTTTGAAGAGGCTCTCAACGGCTTGCTTGATTTCCGTTTTATTGGCTTTCGGATCGACTTCAAAAGTATACTTGTTATCCTGTAAAAGCGAAGTGCTTTTTTCTGTTACCATCGGCTTTCTTAACACCCTGTAGGCATCCACTACGCGAACACCTCCTCAACCCTGGCCACGGCGTCTTTGGTTATAACCAGCTTGTCGTAGGCCAGGAGGTCATACACGTTGAGGCCGTTTGCCACCAGGGGTTTGATGTTTGGGATGTTGCGGGCGGACTTCTCAACAGCTTCGTCCTTGCCCGCAGTTACCAACAGGGCGTCATCCACCTTGAGGGCGCCGAGAATTTTCACCATATCTTTGGTCTTGGGCCCTTCAAGCGTCAGAGAGTCCAAAACAAGGATGTCTCCATCGTTGACCTTGGCTGACAGGGCGGATTTCAAGGCCAGTCTCCTTACTTTCTTGGGCAGGCTGTAGCTGTAATCCCTGGGGTGCGGGCCAAAGACGATACCGCCGCTGCGCCAAATGGGTGACCGGGTGGTGCCGGCGCGGGCGCGTCCGGTGCCTTTCTGGCGCCAGGGCTTACGGCCGCCGCCGCTAACCTCGCCTCTGGTCTTGGTATCATGGGTACCGAGGCGCCGGCTGGCCAACTGCGCCACAACGGCGTCGTGCAGGACTGACTCGTTGACCTCGGCGCCAAAGATTTCTTCGCTCAGCGCCAGCTCACCGACCTGTTCGCCGCTGGTATTGTACAATGCTACTGTAGGCATGTGCGTATCCTCCTTCAATAGGTCGTAGGTCGTTAGTCGTAGGCCGTAGGTATATTCTGCATTCCTTGCGAGTCTTTGTGCGAATGAATCGCACCTGCATTTTTTCCTACGCCCTACGCCTTACGTCCTACGACCGACTTGCATCCGTCATGCATTTACCGGCTTTTGGTGGACGGTTTGACAATCACCAGGCCGCCCTTCGGGCCGGGGATGGCTCCTTTCACGGCCAGCAGGTTGCGGCCGGCGTCCACCTTGATGATTTCCAGGTTCTGTACCGTCACCCGTTCAGCGCCAAGGTGGCCGGGCAGTCTCCTGCCTTTGAAAACTCTGGCCGGTCCTTTTGCTCCCAAAGAGCCGGGCCGGCGGTGGTATTTGGAGCCGTGCGCCATGGGTCCGCGGTGAAAGCCGTGCCGTTCAATACCGCCGGCAAAGCCTTTTCCTTTGGTCGTGCCAACGATGTCGACCTTCTCACCCTGCTCGAAAATGTCGGCCTTGATTTCCTGTCCTACCTGATAGGCGTCCGGGTCTTCGACTTTCAGTTCCCGCAAAAAGCGCATCGGACGTACATTGTTCTTGGCGTAGTGGCCTTTGAGCGGCCTGGTGAAAAGGCGCTCCCTTTTCTCTCCAAAACCAATCTGGATGGCCTGATAGCCGTCTGTTTCCATGGTCTTTTTCTGAACCACGACGCAGGGGCCCGCTTCAATTACGGTTACCGGGATGGCCAGGCCCTTATCTGTAAAAATCTGTGTCATGCCAATCTTTTTTCCCAGAATTCCTTTGGGCATTATTTCGCTCCTCCGTTTGGAAGTCCAACCGGCGGCGCCGGGGTCAGGCTATCGCCGGTACTCCCGGACCTTCGCGTTAGACCTTTATTTTCTTACGGCAAGAGGTTGAGCTGGTTCCCAACGTTGCACTTTAGTCGTCGGTCGTCAGACGTCGGATGTCGGAATATATTGCATTCCTTTGGGGTCGTGTGCGAATGAATTCGCACCTACATTTTTTGGGCTGTTGTTGCTTTTTTAATGTAGGTTCGATTTCAATCGAACAAAACTGCGGAGCAGTTTAAGGGCTTATACGCATCCCCCTGGTTCGTAAATCGCGAGTACCGGATATTCCATCTCGAATTCTTGACCCGTGAGTCAATCATTCACTCTCACGTCCCACGTCTCACGTCCAAAATTTCCTCTATTACACTAAATGCATGCGCTACACTAAAACCATGTTAATAAAGTAATGTTACAACTTGATCTCGATGTCCACGCCGGCGGGCAGGTCGAGGCGCATGAGGGCGTCGACTGTCTTGGGAGTGGGTTCTAAGATGTCGATCAGCCGCTTGTGGGTGCGCATTTCAAACTGCTCGCGGGAGTCCTTGTTGACATGGGGGCTCCGCAGAATGGTGTACACGTTCTTTTCTGTCGGCAGGGGGATCGGCCCGGCTACAGAAGCGCCCGTTCTCTTCGCTGTTTCCACGATCTTCTGGGCGGACTGGTCGAGCATGTGGTGGTCGTAGGCTTTAAGCCTGATCCGTATTTTTTGGTTTTGCATTTCTTTTGGTCCTCCTTTTCGCCCGATTAGCGGACTCCTCAGTGAAAATTCCCCATTTCGGTCGTCAGACTCGTTGGAATTCGCTTTACGAATTCCTTCCATCCCGATGTCTGACGTCCGACGTCTGACTACCGAACTGGCAACCTCTCACATCATCGGATTTATATTTGGTCGTGAGTCGTGGGACGTGGGACGTGGGTATATCCTGCATTCCTTTGGGGTCAAAGATTTATAGGACAATGCATTCACGTCTGCCACACGTTCACTTACCGTATCGGTTACTCTCTGACGCCTGTTACAACGCCGGCGCCCACGGTGCGGCCGCCTTCACGGATGGCGAAGCGCAGTCCTTCTTCGATGGCGATCGGGGTGATCAGGTCAATGGAGATCTTGACGTTGTCCCCGGGCATTACCATCTCGACACCTTCGGGCAGGTGCGCCACGCCGGTCACGTCGGTGGTACGGAAGTAGAACTGGGGACGATAGCCGTTAAAAAACGGGGTGTGCCGCCCGCCTTCTTCTTTGGTCAGGACGTATACTTCAGCGTTGAATTTCGTGTGCGGCTTGATGCTGCCGGGCTTGGCCAGCACCTGGCCCCGCTCGATCTCTTTGCGGTCCACGCCCCGCAACAGGCAGCCGATGTTGTCGCCGGCCTGGCCGCTGTCCAAAAGCTTCCTGAACATCTCAACCCCGGTTACGACGGTCTTGCGCGGCTTCTCGGTGAAACCTACGATCTCCACTTCTTCCTGCACTTTAATCTGGCCGCGCTCTACACGCCCGGTGGCCACGGTGCCGCGTCCGGTAATCGTGAACACGTCTTCCACCGGCATCAGGAAGGGCTTGTCAATGGCCCGCTGCGGCGTCGGTATATAGGAGTCCACCGCGTCCATCAGTTCCCAGATCGATTTGCACCACTGGCAGTCTCTCTTGCCGCAGGCGCATTCCATGGCTTTTAATGCGGAGCCGCTGATAATCGGGGTATCGTCGCCGGGAAATTCGTAGGAAGAAAGCAGTTCGCGCACTTCCATGTCTACCAGTTCCAACAGCTCGGGGTCGTCAACCTGGTCGGCTTTGTTCAGATAGACAACGATGTAGGGAACGCCCACCTGGCGGGACAGCAGGATGTGCTCGCGGGTCTGGGGCATGGGCCCGTCGGCGGCGGATACGACCAGGATCGATCCGTCCATCTGGGCGGCGCCGGTGATCATGTTCTTGATGTAGTCGGCGTGGCCCGGGCAGTCAACGTGGGCATAGTGCCGTTTTTCTGTTTCGTATTCTACGTGGGCGGTGTTGATCGTGATGCCACGGGCGCGCTCTTCAGGAGCATTGTCGATTTCATCGTACTTCTTGACTGACGCGCCGCCTACGGTAGACAGCACCATGGTGATGGCGGCGGTAAGTGTGGTCTTGCCGTGGTCTACGTGGCCGATGGTTCCAATATTAACGTGGGGTTTGGTGCGTTCGTACTTTTGCTTTGCCATTGGTCTTTTAAACCTCCTTGAAATTCTAAACTTGTTACTGTTTTTAGCCGGTAGGGCCGCTAATTATTACCAATAGCGTGCCCCTGTCTCCTGGCAATAATTCCTTCAGCTATATTATCCGGCGTTTGGGCGTAGTGGCTGAACTGCATTGAGTAGACACCCCGTCCCTGCGTGCGTGACCTCAGGTCGGTCGCGTAGCCGAACATTTCAGCCAGGGGAACAAAGGCGTGGATGATCTGGGCCCCGTTGCGGGGTTCCATTTCCTCAATGCGGCCCCGCCGCGAGTTCAGGTCACCGATAACGTCGCCCATGTACTCGTCGTTGACCGTCACTTCAACCTTCATGACCGGCTCTAACAGGACCGCTCCGGCCTTGCCGGCAGCGCTCTTGAAGCCCATTGAACCGGCAATCTTAAAGGCCATTTCTGAGGAGTCGACATCGTGGTAGGAACCGTCCAGCAGGGTAACTCCCACGTCGACAACCGGAAAGCCCGCCAGGACACCGTTTTCCATGGCTTCCCTGATTCCCGCGTCGACCGCCGGGATGTATTCCCTGGGTACGACGCCGCCGATAATTTTATTGGTAAAAAGGTAGCCTTCGCCAGGCTCCCTGGGTTCAATTTCCAGCACCACGTGACCGTACTGGCCGCGGCCGCCGGACTGGCGAATAAACTTGCCCTCGGCTTTAACCTTTTTGCGTATGGTTTCCTTGTAAGCCACCTGCGGCCGCCCGACGTTGGCCTCCACCTTGAATTCCCTGAGCATCCTGTCCACGATAATTTCCAGGTGCAGCTCGCCCATGCCGTTGATCAGCGTCTGGCCGGTCTCGACATCGGTGTTAACCCTGAAGGTGGGATCCTCTTCCGCCAGCTTCTGCAGGGCAATACCCATTTTCTCCTGGTCCAGCTTGGTCTTTGGCTCGATGGCCACCTGGATTACCGGCTCCGGAAAATCCATAGCCTCCAGGACCACCTGGCTCTTTTCCTCGCACAGGGTGTCGCCGGTGCCGGTCGACTTCAAGCCTACGGCCGCCACGATATCGCCGGCAAAAACCTCGTCGATATCTTCACGGTGGTTGGCGTGCATCCTCAAGATGCGGCCGATCCTCTCCTTGCGCCCCTTAACTGAGTTGAAAACGTATGAGCCGGTCTTTAACTGGCCGGAGTAGACCCGAAAGAAGGTCAGCTTGCCCACATAGGGGTCAACTGCAATCTTAAAGGCCAGGGCTGCGAATGGCTCATCATCCCTGGCCGCGCGCTCTTCCTCTCCGCCGTTTTTAGGGTTTGTGCCCCGGATGGGCGGTATGTCGGTCGGCGCGGGCAGGTAATCCACAATCGCGTCTAAAAGCGGCTGCACTCCTTTGTTTTTAAAGGCGGAGCCGCATAATACCGGAATCAGTTTTACCGCCAGGGTCGCCTTGCGCAGGCCCTTCATGATTTCTGCTTCTGTGATTTCCTCGTTATTGAGGTATTTCAGCATCAGGTCTTCATCCGACTCGGCTACCGCCTCAATCAGACTGTCCCGCATGGCTTTGGCTTCTTCAGCCATATCCTGCGGGATATCGGTCTCTTCACGGCAAGTGCCAAGGTCGTCCGTGTATATGATAGCCTTATTCCTGATTAGATCGATGACTCCCCGGAAGTTGTCCTCCGACCCGATGGGTATCTGCAGAGGCGCCGGGTTGGCTCCCAGACGCTCCTTGATCATCTTCACGCCCCGGTAAAAATCAGCCCCCACGCGGTCCATTTTATTAATATAGGCGATACGCGGGACACCATACTTGTCAGCCTGCCGCCATACCGTTTCCGACTGCGGCTCAACACCTCCAACCGAGCAAAAAACGGCAACCGCGCCATCAAGCACACGCAGGGAGCGCTCCACTTCAACAGTGAAGTCCACGTGCCCTGGCGTGTCGATGATATTAATCTGGCTATCACGCCATTGGCAGCTGGTAGCGGCGGACGTAATGGTAATCCCCCGCTCCTGTTCCTGAACCATCCAGTCCATGGTCGCTGCCCCGTCGTGAACTTCCCCAATCTTATGCACCCTACCTGTATAAAACAGTATACGTTCGGTGGTGGTGGTCTTGCCGGCGTCGATATGGGCCATGATGCCAATGTTTCTTATTTTGTCTAATGGAAAATGACGCGCCACGAAGAACCCTCCTTTACCACCTGTAGTGCGCAAATGCCTTGTTGGCTTCCGCCATTTTATGCGTGTCTTCTCTCTTCTTAACAGAACCGCCAGTACCGGCCGCCGCGTCCATGATTTCGCCGGCGAGTCTCTCCTCCATAGTATGTCCGGCATGCTCACGGGCATATTTGGTCAGCCACCGGATACCCAGTGTCTGCCTGCGGTCATGGCGAACTTCGATCGGGACCTGGTAGTTGGCGCCACCTACACGGCGGGCCTTCACCTCGAGCACCGGCATGACGTTTTTCATCGCTGTTTCAAATACTTCCAGCCCGCTCTTGCCAGTCTTTTCCTGGACGATGTCCAGCGCGCCGTAGACTATTTGTTCAGCCAGGCTTTTCTTGCCGTCCAGCATTACCTGGTTGATCAACTTGGTTAAAACCTTGCTCCGGTAAACGGGGTCCGGTAAAACTTCTATTTTCGGAGCCGCGCCTCTTCTAGGCATATTTTTCCCCCCTTTGCCGTAAAATTTAAGTATCTATAATAAATTTTACTTTTTAGGCCTCTTGGCGCCGTATTTGGAGCGAGCCTTGTTCCTGTTCTGCACTCCCGCGGAATCCAGGGCGCCGCGCACGATGTGATACCTGACGCCAGGTATATCCTTGACCCTGCCGCCTCTTACCAAAACGACCGAGTGCTCCTGCAGGTTGTGTCCAATACCGGGAATGTAGGAGGTAACCTCAACACCGTGGGTGAGTCTGACACGTGCTACTTTACGCAGGGCGGAGTTCGGCTTTTTAGGGGTGGTAGTGTAAACCCTGGTGCAGACACCCCTCTTTTGTGGACACTCCTTCAAGGCCGGAGCCGTGGATTTTTTCGTAGTTTCTTGACGACCGCTGCGGATCAGTTGGCTGATGGTTGGCATATCGATGCACCTCCTTTCTTGCTGCTAAAGTATAGGAAAAATACTATTATTCCTCAACTACGGCTGCCGACGCGCAGCCCACCTCAATGTGACAGGCCTTGCCCAGCGCCAGCATGGAATCTACCTCGATCACCGGAATACCTTTGGCGGTACTTGCCTGTATAATAGGTTCGATGACATGCCGGTCCGCGCCCTGGGCTACGTAAACCACCTTGGCGCGACCTTTTTCAATGGCCTTCAGGGTCTCTTTGGAACCGACCGTTCTTTTCTTGGCTGCCATCAGCCTCTTGTAAGCCATGCCGGCTTACACCTCCCACAGTCCAGACACACTCAAATATCTTATCACTTGATGGAGCCATTGTCAATAATTCCTTCCGTTGGGGATGCTGTCAAGTTAAAGTGGGTCGTATCCGATAATTTCCAATGCAACTCAACCAGGTTATAAATTTGACACGATATAGATTGCAAAAAATTTAAAACACGGTGGCGGCGGCCTTGACTGCCACCCCCACGCATGGTCTGATAAAACATGCCGACGGGGTGGCTCCGGGAACATGTCTACAAAGATAGCGAACCCGTCGTTTCTCCCATTATACCATGCGTGTGGCCCCCGGCAGTCAAGGCTACCCTGACGGCGCCGCCCAAAAAAAGCCTCAGGGATTCACCAAAAACATGTCTAAAAAATCCAATCTAAAGTGAGACGGCTAATTAGTAATGCCAGTTCCCGGCTTTTCTGATTGGGTCCATAAGCTGCCGGCAAGGATGCCCGTACCCAATCCCCAGGATCTTTTGCAGCCAGGCCATCTGTTTGTCTTCTGGCCCAATAGCCGTCCTGAACTCGTACCGGCTCACTCTCTGGAGTAGGCGGCCCTGGCAGGCGAAGAATATCTATAAGATTACCGTTTCTTTTTGCACAACGAACATGGGCGAGATTGTCAGATCCGTTTACCGACCAGGAAGCCCCCTGATGTTTAAACCGACGGGCAATGGTATGCCCCACATTGGGTTCGATAACTCCCAATCCCCGGGCCGGGGAAGGGCAGGGACGGTTTCTTTCCCGCCAGTCGGTAATCCCTTCCCAAACGCTATTGATTAGGCTTTGGAAAGCTCTTAGTTTTTCTTTTCTGGTTTCGTTTGGTTCTTCAATGATCAACGTCCTTAAAAACATATTGAAAGCGGCCCGGCTGTTCGTGTCGTTCGTATAGAGGATTTTCTCGAGTTTTTTTCTGTGCTGGGGGTTAAACAGGCTAATAAGATCCCTTTTTAAGTGGAACCGGCAGTATTGATATTCGGCCCCTAAAAGATCGGCTCCTTCCCGGATCCAGTCGGCTCCGTCCCCGGCAATAATTTTTCTTGGGCAGCCGTCAAGATCGTAGAGCCGGCTTAAACGCCGTTCTAAGGCGCCCCAAAATTCTTCTCCTTTTCCGTGGTAAATGAAGTAAGTGGGGTTGATCAGTTTTGCTCTGCCATTCGGACCTTCTTCCCACCCTTCATAAACTACCGCTGTTTTTAACTCAAAGCGTCTCTGCTCACTTCTTTTGTGCCGGCGCTGTTGTTTGATCATCGCTCCGTCTACTTCGACAACCAATAAAGGGACAACACGGATACCGGTACCGTCTAAGCCAGTTTCCCCATCCCATTTCTTGAGGTGTTCACCGGCTACTTGGACATCCCGATGGATGGTCTCGTGGCTGATGCTCACCCCCAAAGTGGTCTTTAAGGTTTCTTTTGCCTTCCTGTAGGTTTGTTCGGCGGCAAGCATTACGGCTATTTCGCTCAACCGGGCAGAGACATGCGCTCTTGCTGGTATACCCAGCAGTTCGTCCAGCAAAAAGGTGTAAGCGTAAGCTCCGCTTAAAGTGCGCTTTTTGTAGTAGCGTCTTGGGTAGCTGAGCACCCCCAGGGTGGTTTCGAGGCTTCGCTCCCTTATTTCAACTACTTCCCAACCCTCCCGTTCGGCCGAGTAAAGTATGAGCCGATCAAGGTGTTCTAAAAATGCAGTCAGCATCTGAATCAAGTAGTCTCTGGCAATGGTAAATAGTTCTTTTTCTAAAGTATTGAAATTTGTCTTTCCGGCAAGTACACTGTTAAGTAAAGTACTCACTCTTTTCTCTTGCAGCCAGGAACTTTCTTTCAGATAGTCTTGGGCTGCTTGGATTTGGGGTGATGTATTCACTAGAAGAAACCTCCTTTGTCGGTTTGGCTTACTTGCATTGGAGGTTTTCTTCTTTTCTCCGTGGAAAAACTCCTTGTCTTTTCGCCTGGAGATTACTGGTGATCACCCACAGTTATTTTACAGCTACTCCGTTGGGTCGTGGGATGTGGGAAGCAGGGGGACGGTTCTTTTGCTTCCTTCCTCCGGGCAGGAAGGAAGCAAAAGAACCGTCCCCCTGCTTCCAAACTGCTTTCTTTTAGAGCGGGGTCTCCAGGTAGAGGGCGTCGCCGGCTTCCGGCAGGGTGTCCTCTTCGTCCAGGTCGACCATATCCTCATCCGCGTTGACGCTGATATTGCGGTAGCGCGACATGCCGGTCCCGGCGGGGACAAGCTTGCCGATAATCACGTTTTCCTTCAGGCCCAAAAGAGGGTCCGTCTTGCCCTTGATGGCCGCCTCGGTCAGCACCCGCGTGGTTTCCTGGAAGGAGGCCGCCGACAGGAATGAGTCTGTGGCCAGGGAGGCCTTGGTGATACCCAGAAGCACCGGCTTGGCCGTGGCGGCTTCTCCTCCGTTGGCCAGGGCCTTGTTGTTCTCTTCCTCGAACTCGAAGATATCGATCAGCCCGCCGGGCAAAAGGTCGGTGTCGCCGGGCTCTTCTATTTTCACCTTGCGCAGCATCTGGCGGATCATTACTTCGATATGCTTATCGTTGATATCCACGCCCTGCAGGCGGTACACCCGCTGCACTTCATGGAGCAGGTAAACCTGCACCCCCTGCACGCCTTTGATTTTTAATAGATCGTGCGGGTTGACGGAACCCTCGGTAAGTTCATCACCGGCATATACATGCTCGTCGTCCCTTACTTTGAGACGGGCGCCGTAGGGCACCTGGTAGACGGTCTTTTCGCCGTCATCGCCGGTGACCTCAATTTCCCGGCGGCCCTTGACCTCGCGCACGGCAATTACACCGTCGGTCTCGGCTACAATGGACTGGCCCTTGGGCCGGCGGGCTTCAAATAGCTCCTCTACCCTCGGCAGACCCTGGGTGATATCGTCCCCGGCCACACCGCCGGTGTGGAAGGTGCGCATGGTCAACTGGGTGCCCGGCTCGCCGATGCTCTGGGCGGCAATGATGCCCACCGCCTCCCCTATATCCACCTTGCGGCCGGTGGCCAGGTTGCGGCCGTAGCACTTGATGCAGACCCCAAAACGGGTCCGGCAGGTTAAAACCGAGCGGATTTTAACTTTTTTGATGCCGGCCGCCAGGATCCTCTGCGCCTGTTCTTCAGTGATTTCCGTGTCGGCTTGGGCCAGTACTTCACCGGTTTCGGGATGCTTGATATCTTCAAGCGCCACCCGTCCGATAAACCTGTCCTCCACCTTTTCAATAACCTCTGTGCCGTCCTTGATTTCCATTACCTCGATGCCCTGGGTGGTGCCGCAGTCGACCTCGCGGACGATTACGTCCTGGGCCACGTCCACCAGCCGGCGGGTGAGATATCCGGAGTCGGCGGTCCGGAGCGCCGTATCGGCCAGGCCCTTCCTGGCGCCGTGCGTGGAGATAAAGTACTCCAGTACGGTCAGGCCTTCCCGGAAGTTTGCCTTAATGGGCAGGTCGATAATCCGCCCGGAGGGGTCGGCCATCAGGCCGCGCATGCCGGCCAGCTGGCGGATCTGCTGGATGTTGCCGCGAGCCCCGGAGTTGGCCATCATGTAGACCGGGTTGAATCGGGCAAGGGTCGTAATCAAGGCGTTGGTTACGTTTCTGGTGGCTTCGTTCCAAATCCCGATCACGGTGCGGTAGCGCTCGTCGTCGGTAATCAAGCCGCGCCGGTACTGCGTTTCCACTTTTTCAACAGTCTGCTCGGCCTCTTTGAGAATTTCTTTTTTAGCCTCGGGAATAGTGATGTCCTGGATGCCGATGGTGACACCGGCCCTGGTGGCATAGGTGAAGCCCAGCTTCTTGATCCCGTCCAGGAGCTTGGTGGTTTCCGAGAAACCCAGCTTGCGGTAGCAGTCGTCGACGATCCTGCTTAAGACCTTTTTCTCCGCCACCTGGTTGATAAAGCCCAGTTCCCTGGGGATTACTTCATTAAATATCACCCTGCCCACCGTGGTTTCCATCAGGCCCAGCCCGTCGAGACGGACCTTGATTTTGGCGTGCAGAGAGACGCATTTATTTTCATAGGCCATCACGGCCTCGTCACTGCTTTTAAAACACATGCCCTCGCCTAAATCATTCTCCCGCTCCATGGTCAGGTAGTAGCTTCCCAACACCATGTCCTGGGTTGGAATCGCAACCGGCTTCCCGTCCTTGGGGTTCAAGATGTTGTTGGCTGACAGCATCAAAAGCCTGGCTTCGGATTGCGCCTCGGCTGACAGGGGCACGTGCACCGCCATCTGGTCACCGTCGAAGTCGGCGTTGTAAGCGGTACATACCATCGGGTGAATCTGGATGGCCTTGCCTTCTACCAGCACCGGCTCAAAGGCCTGAATGCCCAGACGGTGCAAGGTGGGGGCGCGGTTTAACAGCACCGGGTGCTCATAAATAACTTCTTCGAGGACGTCCCAGACCTCGGGGCGCACCCGCTCAACCATCCTCTTGGCGCTTTTGATGTTGTGGGCGAAGCCTTCATTAACCAGGCGCTTCATAACAAAGGGCTTGAACAGTTCCAGCGCCATTTCTTTGGGCAGGCCGCACTGGTGTATGTGCAGTTCCGGCCCGACCACGATGACCGAGCGGCCGGAGTAGTCGACCCGCTTGCCGAGAAGGTTCTGGCGGAAACGGCCCTGTTTGCCTTTGAGCATATCGGAGAGCGATTTCAAAGGCCGGTTGCCGGGACCCGTTACCGGGCGGCCGCGGCGGCCGTTATCGATTAAAGCGTCCACCGCCTCCTGCAGCATCCTCTTTTCGTTGCGCACGATAATATCCGGCGCGCCGAGGTCCAAAAGCCTCTTTAAGCGGTTGTTGCGGTTGATCACACGGCGGTAGAGGTCATTTAAGTCTGAGGTGGCAAAACGGCCGCCGTCCAGCTGCACCATGGGGCGCAGTTCCGGTGGAATGACCGGGACCACATCCAGGATCATCCACTCCGGCCGGTTGCCCGATTTGCGGAAGGCTTCGACCACCTCCAGGCGGCGGATCGCCCGGATCCTGCGCTGTCCCGTGACCTCTTTGAGTTCATGGCGCAGTTCGTAGGCCAGCTCCTCCAGGTTGATTTCCTCCAGGAGCTTCTTAACAGCCTCGGCGCCCATGCCGGCTTTAAAGGCCGCGCCGTATTTTTCCCGGTTTTCGCGGTACTCGGACTCGGTCAGGAGCTGTTTTTTAATCATTCCGGTTTCACCGGGGTCTGTTACTATATAGGAAACAAAGTAGAGGACCTTTTCCAGCGCCCGCGGGGACATATCCAACAGGAGCCCCATGCGGCTGGGAATGCCCTTGAAGTACCAAATATGTGACACCGGAGCCGCCAGTTCAATGTGGCCGAGCCTCTCGCGGCGGACCTTGGAGCGGGTCACCTCTACACCGCACCGGTCACAGATGACCCCTTTATAGCGGACCCGCTTATACTTGCCGCAATGGCATTCCCAGTCCCGCGTGGGTCCGAAAATGCGCTCGCAGAATAGCCCGTCTCTTTCGGGCTTGAGCGTGCGATAGTTGATAGTCTCGGGCTTTTTGACCTCGCCGCTGGACCAGGCAGTGATTTGTTCGGGAGAGGCAAGGCCAATCCGGATCCGTTCAAAGTGGTTTAAATCTATCAAAAAGGACGCCTCCTTTTGGGACGTGAGTCGTGGGACGTGGGACGTGGGAACCGGGTATTCCTTTTGGGGCCCTGGTTCGCCGCCGGTCACCATCCTCACTTATCACGAAATCCGCGCATTTTGGGACGTGAGCCGTGAGTCGTGAGTAGTAGGAACCGGGCATTCCTTAGTGGTCCTTAGTCAGGAATAGTGCCATGACTCACGTTTTAACTCACTTCACTTTTTAACATATTTGCACTGCGAACAGTTTCAATAATTCATACTGCATTCCTTTTGGGTCGTGGGACGTGGGTCGTGAGACGTGGGAACCGGGTATTTCTTTTGGGTCTCTTATGCATCGCCGGTCAACATCCTCACTTATCACTAAATCCATACTTTTTGGGACGTGAGTCTTGGGTCGCAGGTCTTTTTCTCACGTCCCACGTCCCACGTCTCACGTCTAATTTAATCCAGGTCTTCGTCGAGATCAAAATCTTCGTTCAGGAAGTCCTCGTTGAACTCGTCGTCCTCGGAGATTTCGGTATCGGTATCGGCTTCGCCTTCTTCTTCCTGTTCATCCACCGGGGTATCGTCCGACTGGATATCTATGCCAAGTTCCTTGGCGGTCTCGGTGATATCTTCTTCTACTTCTTTAATCTCTATTTCCTTGTCTTCTTCGGAGAGGACCTTGACGTCCAGCCCCAGGCTCTGGAGTTCCTTGATCAACACTTTAAAGGACTCCGGGACACCCGGTTCCGGCACGTTTTCTCCCTTGACGATGGCTTCGTAGGTTTTGACCCGCCCGACCACGTCGTCCGATTTGACGGTGAGGATTTCCTGCAGGGTGTAGGCCGAACCATAGGCTTCCAGCGCCCACACTTCCATTTCTCCAAAGCGCTGTCCGCCGAACTGGGCCTTGCCGCCCAGGGGCTGCTGGGTGACCAGGGAGTATGGCCCGGTGGAACGGGCGTGAATTTTGTCGTCCACCAGGTGGGCAAGCTTCAGCATATATACATAGCCAACCGTGACCGGATTGTCAAAAGGCTGCCCCGTGCGCCCGTCAAACAGGGTCATTTTGCCGTTTTCGGGGAGCTCCGCCTTTTTGAAGAATTCCTGAATGTCCTTTTCAGAAGCTCCGTTAAAGACCGGCGTAGCGATGTGATAGCCCAAAGTCTTGGCCGCCCAGCCAAGGTGAGTCTCCAGGACCTGTCCAATGTTCATCCGTGACGGAACGCCCAGCGGATTTAAAACGATCTCGATCGGAGTCCCGTCCGGCATAAAGGGCATATCCTCTTCCGGCAGGATGCGGGCGATGACGCCCTTGTTGCCGTGCCGGCCAGCCATTTTATCCCCTTCCGATATTTTTCTTTTCTGGGCGATATAGACCCGCACCAGCTGGTTCACTCCGGGGGGGAGTTCATCCCCGTTGTCACGTGAGAATACCTTGACGTCAACTATTTTCCCGGCCTCGCCGTGCGGCACCCGCAGGGAGGTATCGCGCACTTCCCTGGCTTTTTCGCCGAAGATGGCCCGCAGGAGCCGCTCTTCCGCGGTCAGTTCCGTCTCTCCCTTAGGGGTAACCTTGCCGACCAGGATATCGCCGGGCCTGACTTCGGCGCCGGTCCTGATGATACCCCGGTCATCCAGGTCTTTTAGAATTTCCTCACCCACGTTCGGGATGTCCCTGGTGATTTCCTCGGGACCCAGTTTGGTATCGCGGGCGTCGCACTCGTATTCCTCTATATGAATGGAAGTGAAAAAATCTTCTTTAACTGCCTTCTCGCTGACCAGGATGGCGTCCTCATAGT
Organism: Pelotomaculum schinkii; assembly: GCF_004369205.1. NCBI lineage: Bacteria > Bacillati > Bacillota > Clostridia > Eubacteriales > Desulfotomaculaceae > Pelotomaculum > Pelotomaculum schinkii. The sequence continues at coordinate 1,953,892 of NZ_QFGA01000001.1, forward strand.
TGTAGCCCTCCCAGGGCATGAACGCCACCAGGATATTGCGGCCCAGGGCCAGCTCGCCGTACTCTGTGGATGGACCGTCGGCGATAATCTGGCCTGCTTCCACCTGCTGGTTCCGCCGCACAATCGGCTTCTGGTTGATGCAGGTACCCTGGTTGGAACGGGTAAATTTTAAAAGTTTGTAGCGGTCAAGCGCGCCGCTTTGCGTCCTGATTTCGATATCGTTGGCAGTTACCCTTTCCACTATGCCGCTATTTTTGGCAATAACCACGACCCCGGAATCACGGGCGGCCTTGTATTCCACCCCGGTGCCGACCAGGGGCGCCTGTGCTTTCAGTAGAGGCACGGCCTGCCGCTGCATGTTGGCGCCCATCAGGGCCCGGTTGGCGTCGTCGTGCTCCAGGAAGGGGATCAGCGCCGTGGCGATGGAAAAGACTTGTTTGGGTGAAACGTCCATATAGTCGACCCTGTCGGGAGGGACAACTACGATATCCGGGTTACGGGCGTTGACCCGGTTGCCGATAAACCAGCCGTCCTCGTCCAGGAGGGCGTTGGCCTGGGCAATCACAATGCCTTCCTCTTCGTCTGCAGTGAGGTAGTGGATCTCGTCGGTGACTTTCTTGTTTTCCTTGTCGACCTTGCGGTACGGAGTCTCAATAAAACCAAATGAGTTGATGCGCGCGTACGTGCTGAGCGAACCGATCAACCCGATGTTGGGACCTTCAGGGGTCTCGATCGGGCACATCCTGCCATAGTGAGAATGGTGCACGTCCCTGACCTCAAAGCCGGCCCTTTCACGGGAGAGCCCGCCCGGGCCCAGCGCGGAGAGGCGGCGTTTATGAGTAAGCTCGGCCAGCGGGTTGGTCTGGTCCATGAACTGGGACAGCTGGCTGGAGCCGAAAAATTCTTTGATCGCGGCTACTACCGGGCGGATGTTGATCAGCACCTGGGGAGTGATCACGTCCACGTCCTGGATGGTCATCCTTTCTCTGACCACCCGTTCCATCCTCGACAGGCCTATGCGGAACTGGTTCTGCAGCAGCTCGCCGACAGAGCGCAGCCTGCGGTTGCCCAAGTGGTCGATATCGTCGACTTTACCCTCGCCGTTCATGAGCCCTAAAAGGTAACGCACGGCTTCTATAATATCTTCCCTGGTCAGTTCCCTGATAAAGTCGCGGTCCTTGGGAACTTCCTTCTTTAAAAACTCGTCATACTCGGTTTCTCCGCCGTCGTTTTCACCGTAACGGTAAAGTATGCCGTGCTTTAATTTCTTCTGTAGTTTATAACGGCCGACGTTGGCCAGGTCGTAACGTTTGGGGTCGAAAAATAGGGCGGACAACAGGGAACGGGCGCTGTCCACGGTGGGAGGCTCCCCCGGCCGCAGGCGCTTGTAGATTTCTACCAGGGCTTCTTCCTCGGTGTCGGTGTTGTCCCTGGAAAGCGTCTCCTGGATGTTATTGTCCCCGTCGAACAACTCTGTAATCATGACGTTGGAACTGTAGCCCAAGGCCCGGATCAGGACCGTGGCAGGGACCTTCCTGGTACGGTCGATCCTTACAAAAATGTGGTCGTTCACGTCTGTCTCAAACTCCAACCAGGCGCCGCGGTTGGGTATAATAGTGGCGGTAAACAGCTTCTTGCCGCTGGGGTCGATGGACTCGGCGTAATACACACCGGGAGAGCGGACCAACTGGCTCACGATAACTCTTTCCGCCCCGTTAATGATAAAGGTGCCCTTTTCAGTCATCAGGGGAAAATCCCCCATGAAAACTTCCTGCTCCTTGACCTCCCCTGTTTCCTTGTTGATCAGCCTGACTTTGACCCGCAGGGGAGCAGCGTAGGTTACGTCTCTTTCCTTGCATTCCTCTACAGAGTATTTAGGCTCACCCAGGGTGTAGTCCAGGAATTCCAAAACCAGGTTTCCGGTAAAGTCCTGGATCGGGGAAATGTCCTGAAAAACCTCCCGCAGGCCCTCCTTCAAAAACCAGCTGTAAGAATTGCGCTGGACCTCAATCAGGTTGGGAAGCTCCAGCACTTCCTTCAATTTGCCAAAGCTATAGCGTACCCCGGGCCCGACTTTTTCCGCATAAGCCATCGCGCGCACCACACCCCCGTATATTTATGGACAGGATAAACTTATGTTTACTAATCCAGACAATGCAAAAGCAAGGCTTTGTAATCTGACAATACCTCGCTTTTGATACATTATGACTATCTAAAATATTATTTCCAGGATACAACCTGGTAATACATTTAATTCCATATATAAGCAACAAAAAGTATAACCGTACTGTGGTGACATTTTATAATGATAGCACATTAAGCCTGAATTGTCAAAAGATATATTGGAGAAATTAAAAAATTTTGGTGGGATTTTAAGCTGGATGTGCGAATGAAATTGCACCTGCAGTTGAGCAATATTGTAGCAGCCAAAATGTTTTCAGGGTAGTTGCTCACGCCGCTATCGCGACGCCACGTATCATGAAAACACCAGCCGATGTAGGTGGTACACGGCGCGCCAGCGCAGAACTTGTGGCAGCCCATGTTGCATTTGTGCGAATGAATTCGCACCTACATTTTCAGAGCAGTTGTCCATGCCGACGGCTGCAGCCTGCAGAGGCGAGGCCTGTCCAGGAGAAAATACCGGCCGGACGGCTCCAATCAGCAGTCCGGCCGTCTCTGAATTCTTATTTAATATCCACGGATGCGCCCACGTCGGTAAGTTTGGCCTTGATAGCTTCGGCTTCTTCCTTGGAGATTTTTTCTTTAACCGGCTTGGGTGCGCCGTCAACCAGATCTTTGGCTTCTTTCAAACCAAGGGCGGTGATTTCCCGGACAACCTTGATCACGTTGACCTTCTTGTCGCCTACGGCGGTGAGAATGACGTCAAATTCGGTCTGTTCTTCTACCGCTGCCGGCGCGGCGGCAGCGCCCGGGGCGGCGGCCACGGCCACGGGGGCGGCGGCGCTTACGCCGAATTCCTCTTCAAAAGCTTTGACCAGTTCGGCCAGTTCCAGAACGGTCATACCCTTAACGGCTTCGAGAATCTCTTGGACTTTAGACATATTTTTGTAAACCTCCTGAAATTTTAATGTATATGTTCATGCTACGCTTCGCCGGCCCGCTGCTTGCGAACAGCTTCCAGGGCATAGACGAAACTGCGCAGGGTCCCCTGCAGGACTCCTGCAAAACCGTAGAGCGGGGCTTGCATACTGCCCAGCACCTTGGCCAGAAGCACTTCCCGTGAGGGCAGGTCGGCCAGTTCCTTGACAGCCTTGGCGTCAATCACCTTACCATCCAGCACTCCAGCCTTGATCTCCATCTTTTTGGCTTCACGGATAAAATCTGCCAACACTTTGGCGGGGGCAACCGGGTCACTGCTGAAGGCAATCCCAACCGGACCTTCCAGAAATGGCTCCAGGGCATCCAGTCCCTGTTTTTTCACCACCAGACCCACCAGAGTGTTTTTGGCCACTTTAAATTCACAGCCGGCTTCACGCAGACGGCGGCGAAGGCGTGTCGCTTCAGCCACGTTCAACCCGCGGTAGTCCGCCAGGATGGCAACCTTGGCACTATCAAATTTTTCCTTTAACTCTTCAATGATGACTTCCTTTTCAGCTTTGCTAATAGGCACTTTTCTAAAAACACCTCCTTTCATGGGACGTGAGATGTGAGACGTTAGACGTGGGTATATACTGCATTTCTCTGGGGTCAAAGGAAGCAGGGGGACGGTTCTTTTGCTTCCTTTTTCTAAAAATAGACGCAGTCGCCGCAGTCGCAGGCTGTAAAGCATAGGAGATAAGTAAGATTGATTAGTATGCATCGTTTGGCAGATCGAGTTACGCCTTACGCCTGACCATCGAGGAATGCTGGGAAGCAAGAGAACCGTCCCTCTGCTTCCGTAGTGGGTTACTGGATGTCGGAACCTAGTATCTCTTTAAGGCTCTTAACCCCATCGCATGATTCCCAAAAGGAATGCATGCATACCCACGTCTCACGTCCCACGACTAAATAGGGCCTCTGCAGACACACACAGAGGCCCTTCGTTTCTCCAAACGATAGGTTTAAGTCAGGCCTCGGCTGGCGGCGGTGAGCCATTATGCTAAGCACCAGCGGTCTACAGCTTTTATGTTGTAATTTATATTGGGCACGCTTTAAGCGGTTATTTTCTGAGTATTAACCTTCACGCCGGGTCCCATTGTAGACGATACCGAAATGCCTTTGAGGTACTGTCCTTTGGCGGCGGCAGGCTTGGCGCGGATCAGGGTGTCAATCAAGGTGCGCAGGTTTTCCAGCAGCTTATCCGTGTCAAAGGAAACCTTGCCGATGGGGGCGTGAATGTTGCCGGCTTTATCTACCCGGTATTCAATTTTCCCCGCCTTGACTTCCTGTACCGCCCTTACTATATCAAAAGTAACCGTGCCGGTCTTGGGGTTGGGCATCAGGCCGCGGGGACCCAGGATCCGTCCCAATTTACCGACGTTACCCATCATATCGGGGGTAGCGATGGCCACATCGAACCCCAGCCAACCCTCTTGCTGAATTTTGGCCACCATGTCCTCGGCTCCGACAAAGTCAGCGCCGGCATCTTCAGCTTCCTTAGCTTTATCACCCTTGGCAAATACCAGCACAGTCCTGGTCTTACCAGTGCCGTGAGGCAGTACAACAGCGCCCCTCACCTGCTGGTCGGCGTGACGGGGATCGACTCCCAGCCTTACCGCTACTTCAACGGTTTCGTCAAATTTACCTGGAGCTATTTTCTTTACCAAAGCGAGCGCCTCGGCAGCTTCATAAACGACGCTGCGGTCAAGCTGCTTGGCGGCTTCCGTATACTTCTTGCCGTGTTTCGGCATGCTTCCAACCTCCTTGTGGTGTTAACGGAAACGCTTCCTCCCACCTTATTATCCCTCAATGATGTCAATACCCATACTGCGGGCTGTGCCCTCAACCATCCTCATTGCAGCTTCAATATCGGCCGCATTCAGATCGGGCATTTTGAGCTCGGCAATTTCGCGCACCTTGGCGCGGGGAAGCTTGGCTACCTTTTTCTTGTTGGGTTCCCCGGACGCAGTTTCCAGACCTGCTGCTTTCTTGAGCAGTACCGCGGCAGGCGGGGTTTTGGTGACAAAGGTAAAGGAACGGTCTTCATAAACGGTGATTTCCACCGGGATAATCAGGCCGGCCTGAGCGGCAGTGCGCTCATTGTATTCCTTGACAAAAGCCATAATATTAACCCCATGCTGGCCCAGAGCCGGACCCACCGGAGGAGCTGGAGTCGCTTTTCCTGCCGGAACCTGAAGCTTGACGATGGCTGATACTCTTTTTGCCATTAGCTGTCACACCTCCTTTCGAAAGACGTGGATAATGGGTCGTGAGACGTGGGACGTGAGTCATGAGTATGCATGTATTCCTTGTAAGCCATGCTGTATATTCATGATAATAATGCATTACCCCGGAACGGGCGTAAGCCGTAGGGCGTAAGCCGTATTTTATGCTGTATCCCCAAGGTCGGGCATAGGGCATAAGGCGTAAAGCGTATTGTATACCGTATTCCTTCGGGGTCAAAGATTTGTGCGAATGAATTCGCACCTGCATTGCCGGGTGTCTTGAGTTTGCTTTTAGGAGATTTTTTCTACCTGGGTGAAGTCGAGTTCAATCGGGGTTTCACGCCCAAACATGGATATGATAACACGTATTTTAGCCTTCTCCACGTTGATATCGTCAATTGCGCCGATAAAGTTCTCAAACGGACCGCTAATCACGCGGACGTTCTCACCCATGCTGAAATTAACGCGGGTCCGGATTTCCTCCCCGCCCAACTGCCGGATAATCTGCCTGGCCTCACCCTCGTCCAGCGGGATCGGCTTCGAGCCGGAGCCGACAAAGCCGGTAACACCGGGAGTATTACGGACAACATACCAGGAGTCATCGGTCATAAACATTTCCACAAGGACATAGCCAGGGAAGATCTTACGCTTGGAGATCTTTTTCTTGCCGTCCTTCATTTCAATTTCGTCTTCCATCGGGACCAGAATACGAAAGATTTTTTCCTCCATATTCATGGACTCAATACGCTTTTCAAGGTTGGCTTTTACTTTGTTCTCATAGCCGGAATAGGTATGAACAACATACCACAACTTCTCCATAAAATACAAGGGACCCATTTGGTAATGTTAGGTCCCTCACCCCCTCAGCAGATAATATCTTTAAAGAAGAAAATTGAGCACAAAACTCAATGCTGAGTCGAAGAGCCAGATCAGGACTCCAACTGCCACAACTGCTACTACAACAACTGAGGTGTATATGATTATCTCCCGGCGATTAGGCCAGTGCACCTTTTTGAGCTCGTTAAGCGTTCCCTTAAAAAACTTCTGCACCTGCTCGAGACGATTGACCTGCTCCTTTTTAGCCGGCAAGTCTTTCTTGGCGGGAGGCTCTTTTTTGGCGATCTCTTTTTTTTCTTTGTTCAAGACGATATCTCTTTTGGCTATATCCTTCCCGGATGTATCCTTTCTGTCCAGACCATCCCGCTTAACTGTGTCTTTTTTTGCCTGATCCTTTTTATTGCTGCTGTCCTGCTTCTTCGTAACAGCCATTTTTGCCACGTCCTTATTTTTTTTAAAAAATGTCCCAACACGAGCTATACCTGCGTTGTTCATCCCCGTGGAAAGCGGCTTGTCATGTTGTTACCTGGTCTCCTTGTGCAGGGTATGGGTTTGGCAGAACTTGCAGTATTTTTTCATTTCGATACGGTTAGGGTCATTTTTCTTATTTTTCGCGGTTGTGTAATTGCGACGTTTGCACTCGCTGCAGGCCAATGCAACACCTACTCTCAACGATGCCACCTCCCCCAAAACCAAAAAAAAAATTTATATGCCTTTTTTGTGAATACCTTATCAAATTTAACACAATTAAATATGGATGTCAATAGTTTCCCTGTACGGGAATTGAATAGTAGGGTAGGTATTGCAGGTATAGTTTTATTTTAACAAACTTCCTGCCTTTTTATACCACCCAATGGGACGTGAGTTGAGTCGTGAGACGTGGGACGTGAGTATATACTGCATTCCTTTTGGGTCGGACGTAAACCGTGCTGTATGCTGTATTCCCGAAGGTCGGGCGTAGGCCATACGGCGTAGGGCGTATTGTATACTGCATTTCTCTTGGGTCTAAGAATTGGGCGAATGAATTCGCACCTACATTTTTGGTCGTGAGTCGTGGGACGTGGGACGTGAGTATATTTTGCATTCCTTTTAGTTTAAGATTTGACACTTCCCAAAATGTAGGCGCCATTTCAATCGCACAACGGCGCGTCAGCGCCGCACTTGGACATCTAATGGTCGTGGGTCGTGGGACGTGAGACTTGGGTATATGCTGCATTCCTTTGGGGTCAAAGATATATAGGACAATGCATTCACGTCTGTCACACGTTCACTTACCGTATCGGTTACTCTCTGACGCCTGTTACAACGCCGGCGCCCACGGTGCGGCCGCCTTCACGGATGGCGAAGCGCAGTCCTTCTTCGATGGCGATCGGGGTGATCAGGTCAATGGAGATCTTGACGTTGTCCCCGGGCATTACCATCTCGACACCTTCGGGCAGGTGCGCCACGCCGGTCACGTCGGTGGTACGGAAGTAGAACTGGGGACGGTAGCCGTTAAAAAACGGGGTGTGCCGCCCGCCTTCTTCTTTGGTCAGGACGTATACTTCAGCGTTGAATTTCGTGTGCGGCTTGATGCTGCCGGGCTTGGCCAGCACCTGGCCCCGCTCGATCTCTTTGCGGTCCACGCCCCGCAACAGGCAGCCGATGTTGTCGCCGGCCTGGCCGCTGTCCAAAAGCTTCCTGAACATCTCAACCCCGGTTACGACGGTCTTGCGCGGCTTCTCGGTGAAACCTACGATCTCCACTTCTTCCTGCACCTTAATCTGGCCGCGCTCTACACGCCCGGTGGCCACGGTGCCGCGCCCGGTAATCGTGAACACGTCTTCCACCGGCATCAGGAAGGGCTTGTCAATGGCCCGCTGCGGCGTCGGTATATAGGAGTCCACCGCGTCCATCAGTTCCCAGATCGATTTGCACCACTGGCAGTCTCTCTTGCCGCAGGCGCATTCCATGGCTTTTAATGCGGAGCCGCTGATAATCGGGGTATCGTCGCCGGGAAATTCGTAGGAAGAAAGCAGTTCGCGCACTTCCATGTCTACCAGTTCCAACAGCTCGGGGTCGTCAACCTGGTCGGCTTTGTTCAGATAGACAACGATGTAGGGAACGCCGACCTGGCGGGACAGCAGAATGTGCTCGCGGGTCTGGGGCATGGGGCCGTCGGCGGCGGATACGACCAGGATCGATCCGTCCATCTGGGCGGCGCCGGTGATCATGTTCTTGATGTAGTCGGCGTGGCCCGGGCAGTCAACGTGGGCATAGTGCCGTTTTTCTGTTTCGTATTCTACGTGGGCGGTGTTGATCGTGATGCCACGGGCGCGCTCTTCAGGAGCGTTGTCGATTTCATCGTACTTCTTGACTGACGCGCCGCCTACGGTTGACAGCACCATGGTGATGGCGGCGGTAAGTGTGGTCTTGCCGTGGTCTACGTGGCCGATGGTTCCGATATTAACGTGGGGTTTGGTGCGTTCGTACTTTTGCTTTGCCATTGGTCTTTTAAACCTCCTTACACATTCACAACCAGTAATTTACATGATTTTAAATTATTCCCACACCTGTTTAAACTTATACCATACTGTGGAAAACGATAATTAATTCTGCGTTATGGGCAAAAATCCTCCCCGCACAGAAAAATAAAGACAGGTGATTATTATCATCACCCGCCTGTTATCTGCATGGTAGCGGCGCAGGGACTTGAACCCCGGACACCACGGGTATGAACCGTGTGCTCTAACCAGCTGAGCTACGCCGCCATATTCGGTTGCCAGTCGTCGGAGGCCGGATGTCTGATTTCTGACGTCTGACCTCTGAATTTGGAGCCGCTAACCGGGATTGAACCGGTGACCTCATCCTTACCAAGGATGCGCTCTACCTACTGAGCTATAGCGGCATTATAAAAGGGGCCTTGAACACGGTAACTTACCGGCCCCGCAGAATATAGAGTAGCATATCATCGCGACATTTGTCAAGCAAGGTTTCTCTGGTGATGCTGTCAAGTTAAAGTGGGTCGTATCCGATAATTTCCAATGCAACTCAACCAGGTTATAAATTTGACACGATATAGATTGCAAAAAATTTAAAACACGGTGGCGGCGGCCTTGACTGCCACCCCCACGCATGGTCTGATAAAACATGCCGACGGGGTGGCTCCGGGAACATGTCTACAAAGATAGCGAACCCGTCGTTTCTCCCATTATACCATGCGTGTGGCCCCCGGCAGTCAAGGCTACCCTGACGGCGCCGCCCAAAAAAAGCCTCAGGGATTCACCAAAAACATGTCTAAAAAATCCAATCTAAAGTGAGACGGCTAATTAGTAATGCCAGTTCCCGGCTTTTCTGATTGGGTCCATAAGCTGCCGGCAAGGATGCCCGTACCCAATCCCCAGGATCTTTTGCAGCCAGGCCATCTGTTTGTCTTCTGGCCCAATAGCCGTCCTGAACTCGTACCGGCTCACTCTCTGGAGTAGGCGGCCCTGGCAGGCGAAGAATATCTATAAGATTACCGTTTCTTTTTGCACAACGAACATGGGCGAGATTGTCAGATCCGTTTACCGACCAGGAAGCCCCCTGATGTTTAAACCGACGGGCAATGGTATGCCCCACATTGGGTTCGATAACTCCCAATCCCCGGGCCGGGGAAGGGCAGGGACGGTTTCTTTCCCGCCAGTCGGTAATCCCTTCCCAAACGCTATTGATTAGGCTTTGGAAAGCTCTTAGTTTTTCTTTTCTGGTTTCGTTTGGTTCTTCAATGATCAACGTCCTTAAAAACATATTGAAAGCGGCCCGGCTGTTCGTGTCGTTCGTATAGAGGATTTTCTCGAGTTTTTTTCTGTGCTGGGGGTTAAACAGGCTAATAAGATCCCTTTTTAAGTGGAACCGGCAGTATTGATATTCGGCCCCTAAAAGATCGGCTCCTTCCCGGATCCAGTCGGCTCCGTCCCCGGCAATAATTTTTCTTGGGCAGCCGTCAAGATCGTAGAGCCGGCTTAAACGCCGTTCTAAGGCGCCCCAAAATTCTTCTCCTTTTCCGTGGTAAATGAAGTAAGTGGGGTTGATCAGTTTTGCTCTGCCATTCGGACCTTCTTCCCACCCTTCATAAACTACCGCTGTTTTTAACTCAAAGCGTCTCTGCTCACTTCTTTTGTGCCGGCGCTGTTGTTTGATCATCGCTCCGTCTACTTCGACAACCAATAAAGGGACAACACGGATACCGGTACCGTCTAAGCCAGTTTCCCCATCCCATTTCTTGAGGTGTTCACCGGCTACTTGGACATCCCGATGGATGGTCTCGTGGCTGATGCTCACCCCCAAAGTGGTCTTTAAGGTTTCTTTTGCCTTCCTGTAGGTTTGTTCGGCGGCAAGCATTACGGCTATTTCGCTCAACCGGGCAGAGACATGCGCTCTTGCTGGTATACCCAGCAGTTCGTCCAGCAAAAAGGTGTAAGCGTAAGCTCCGCTTAAAGTGCGCTTTTTGTAGTAGCGTCTTGGGTAGCTGAGCACCCCCAGGGTGGTTTCGAGGCTTCGCTCCCTTATTTCAACTACTTCCCAACCCTCCCGTTCGGCCGAGTAAAGTATGAGCCGATCAAGGTGTTCTAAAAATGCAGTCAGCATCTGAATCAAGTAGTCTCTGGCAATGGTAAATAGTTCTTTTTCTAAAGTATTGAAATTTGTCTTTCCGGCAAGTACACTGTTAAGTAAAGTACTCACTCTTTTCTCTTGCAGCCAGGAACTTTCTTTCAGATAGTCTTGGGCTGCTTGGATTTGGGGTGATGTATTCACTAGAAGAAACCTCCTTTGTCGGTTTGGCTTACTTGCATTGGAGGTTTTCTTCTTTTCTCCGTGGAAAAACTCCTTGTCTTTTCGCCTGGAGATTACTGGTGATCACCCACAGTTATTTTACAGCTACTTCTCTGGTTATTTTGCCTCGAGTTTGGCAGCAGTTTCACATCTGACGAGTCGCCCGTAGAAGAAGAAAACTTAACAATAATGCAGCTAACCCGCGACATTATCAAGGAGTTGGTAAGACACGGTATCTTTAGAGAATTAAAACTCAGCTATGTGGGTGAGGCCTTTTCACACCGCATATCTTAAGAGCATTGCGAATGAATTCGCACCTACATTTGAGCGGCATTGCAGCGGCCGAAATGTTTTCAGGGCAGTTACTGCCCCGCGTTGTCCGGACGAAGGAACCTGAAGAAAAAGGTGGAGCCGTCGGAGCCGGTCTCAATCTTTATTGTCGCCCCGTGGCGCGCGGCAATACTGTAACAAACCGCCAACCCCAGCCCGGTGCCCTGCTCCTTGGTAGTGAAAAACGGGTTGCCGATTTTCTCAATGATGTCAGGTCCTATTCCCGTGCCCTGATCCTGGACCGACAGGACCACCTCATTGCCCTCGGTAAAAGTCCTTATAGTCAGGCAGCCCCCGGGGGGCATTGCCTCCAGCCCGTTGCGCACCAGGTTTAAAATAACCTGGCGTATTTCTTTTTCATCGAAGGGCAAATCCGGAATATCTCCAAGATCAACTTCGGCATACTTGTCCTGGATCAGCGCGCTTGCAAGAATTAACGGGAAAACAGCTTCTATAATTGCGTTCAGGCTCTGGACCTTAAAGAGTACCGCCCTGTCCTTGGCCAGAGAGAGAAATTCCTGAATAATTGAATTGGCCCGGTCCAGTTCCTCAATCATCAAATCAAGGTACTCTTTATATTTGAGACACTCGGGCTTACCCCTCAAAACCTGTAAAAGACCGCGCACCGACGTCATCGGGTTTCTGATTTCGTGGCCGAAGCTGGCGGCCATTTCGCCGACAAGGTGGAGCCGGTCCAGGCGGACCATTTCCCCTTCCACCTGCCTTCGCCTGGTAATGTCCCTGACGATAGCCACCGCGCTTTCCTTTCCCCCGATGACGGCCCGTTTTAAGCTTACTTCAATTGACAAGGACGACCCATCACTATCCTTCAGCACACTCTCAAAAAGCAGCGGTTCCCCTTTGGCGGCCTCCGCCATCCACTTTGCCGTACTATCCCGTGTGTACTGCGGCAGGTTGATGAGCCGTCCGTCCAGATCCGGGCTGCTCTCCAGCGGCTTGCAGCCGAACAATTGACAAGCTTTTTGGTTGACATCGGTAACGACGCCGGTGTGCAGATCATGCACCAAAATGGCGTCATCGGCCCCGTCGAATATTGCCCGGTAGTTGGCCTCCGAGATGCGGAGGGCATCTTCGGAGCGCTTGCGGTGAACGGCAATGGCGTAGAGATCCGCCAGGCGCTCGATCAGCGACAGATCCTGCTCCCTGTAATCGCGGGGTGAATTGGCCAGAGTGACGAGTCCAACCAGCGTTTCGTTAAAAATAGCCGGAGCGGCGATTACACGGTCGATGGGGATATGGCCGGGAGGCGTTCCTGCTGAACGCGGGTCTTGAGCAGGGGTGTTGGTCAGCAGTGATTTTTTGTTCCGGATGACCCACCCGCCCAAATCACCAAAGCGCTTGTAGACAATGTCCTTGTCTTTAACCTTACAGTTATCCCAGATATCCTTGGTCATGGTACAACAAATGAGATAACCCGTCTCAGGCTCGATATAGCCGACATAACCGTATTTGCTGCCGGTAAGGCGCTTGGCATGATCCAGCACCAGGATGGAAATATCCTCAATCGCGGCAGGTGATAGAAGCTTGCGTGAGAGTTCGGTGATAGCCAGGCTTATCTCCAACTGCCGCGAAAGGGCTTCCTCCACCTGCCTGCGCTTTACTATTTCCAGCGAAAGCTGCCGGTTGAGCTTTTTATACCCGGCTGTACGATCGAGCGCCATTTGCTCAAGCCAGGCCCGGCCTTGTTGTAGTTCATTATCCAACAGCTTGAGCCTGGTAATGTCTCGTACAATTATTCCCAGCATGTAGCCTTTGGCGGTCATGATGGAAAAAGCCGTCATCTGAATAATTTTGCGTATTCCATCGGGCCACTGAATAGCTGCTTCGCCCATGGCCGGGGATCGCCCGGTTTCCAGCATATGCAAGATGTTTGTTTTGAGCCTTTCGTATAAGGCCTTTGTTTTAGTCTTACTTGACAATAATTGGAAATACACATCCCAGCAAGGGCGTCCCACTACCTCGCTGCGCTTTAGCCCTGTAATATGTTCCAAACTGCTGTTCCATTCGATAAATCCTCCCTGCTCGTCGGCAAAAGCAATTCCGTCAAATGACTGCTCCAAGATAAAGCTGTACAAACTTTGGTTGCTCAAGGCGTCCTCCGATATTTTGGCAAAATATTTCCTTATCCAGGTAAATTCAGCAAAAAACCGGAAACTCCTTTGTTTTTGTGTAAAATTTCATAAATAAAGGAAGTCAAGGAAGCAGGGGGACGGTTCTTTTGCTTCCTTTTTTCGGAAGCAAAAGAACCGTCCCCCTGCTTCCCCTGCTTCCTAGCGGGCGTGGTTTCCACTACCTCGACAAGCGGCCCCAGTTAGCAGTTCGCCGCTGAGGAAATCCTTGGCAACCTGTTCTACCTCACCGGAGGCTCTGGTGATAACCCGTATGCCGTTGTAAAAAAACATTTCCACCACCGGGCGGCTGATCACATTGGCGATAACGACCTCCACCCCTTCGTTCTGAAACATACCGACCAGGTCTCCCAGAGCAGTTTCGCTGGTGAGAATTTTTTTGCCGGTGATCATACCGTCATCCGCTTCAACGATGATGAATTCACCATTCCTGCCAAAATATTCATCCACCGTGCCATTCAGGTAAGGCATCGCAATTTTCATCTTCTGTGACTCCCTTGTTAATTGACTTTTGCTTTACTCAGTTATCTGCCAGTCTTTTTGGGCGCAGGCCGGGCAAACAGTGCGCCTGCAGCAGACTGTTCCCACCCATTGATGACCGCAACGGCGACACTCCAGTTTGTGTTGGGCCAATTTAAAGCTGCCTCCGGTTACTTTCAAGGCTGCCCCATTAATCAGAGCAAATGCAATTTTTTTTCTGGCCGAGGCCAGGATGCGGTGAAAGGTAGGCCGCGAGACCAACATCTTTTCAGCGCATTCTTCATGCTCCAGCTCCAGTAAATCTCTAAGCCGGATAGCCTCAATTTCTTCCACAGAAATAACAACCTCATCAAGTTCTGTACCCGGTATTCCCGCAGGCTTAAAGCAGGTAACCATGGGAAACTGCTCCACTCTCCTGCATTTTGGCGGTCTAGGCATGCGATCACCTCTTTACTTAAAAGACTCTATATTATAATTCTCAATTTTCCCCCATCATACAGCGCTGAAAGGGTGCGGGTCAACAGAATACTTGCCGGGGCAGTTCCACATGAATAATTATATAAATAATATTGAGCATATGTCAATAATACAACAAAGCGCTGTAATCGCTTACAATAATTGAGAGAAATTTAAATTTTCTTTAATGGATTTTTAATAAATTGCTGGTAGGCTGTTTTAAAAGGCTTCTGGAGGGATTAGTTTGATTAATGCGCTTATTTTGATTATCCTTGTCGTAGCGTTAATCGGTATTTTGGGAACGATCATGTGAAATATTGCAATAAAAGCTCAACACCAAGCGCCCCAATCCTTTGGGAAGCTTGGTGTTAGTTTCAATGACGGTACTATAGCGGTCTGCTGTGGGGATAGCTCCTTCTTAGTAACAATCAGCTTTCAGCGCATCCTCAGCAATTCCCAAATTCGCGGATCCTCCAGACCCAGCCTCCACACAGCGATACCCATTATCCCTTCTTGAAAAGCCAGGTTTAGTTTTACTGCAAAGCTCCGCACATCTTCAAACCAGACAATATGGTTTACTCCATTTGCCGTGTAGGTGTAGGTTGATTCCTGCGCCTCTTCATCATAGCGGATGGCAACTCCATGGCGGGAGGCGGTGGTTATAGCTTCTTCGAAGGACAGTTCCCTGGGAAGTTCTGTCCCGGGGGACCAATCACGCCCGTACACGGCCATTCCCAGACGGATCTTTTCCCGCGGTATCACTGACAAGGCATAGGTCAGCACTTGACGGACAAAGCCGTAAGAGGCGATGGGACCGGGAATTGCGACATGTTCATCGTAAGCCAGGAGATACAGCTGGTCGCTGTACCTGGCCAGGTCGGAGTAGCTGAACGCCCCCGAAAATGGGTGGGCCGGATCGTCTTTAAGTTCAGGAGGAACGGATATGGTAACCAAAAGCCCATACGGTTTTAATGCCGTATAAAGCTCTGCCATAAACATAGTCAAATACTGTCTGTCTTCCGGCGGCACAAATTCAAAGTCCACATTCACGCCAATAAACCTTTTACTAAGGAGCATATTTAAAATGTTTATTATAAGAGTCTGGCGCAGGCTGGGGATGGTCAAAATCTTGTGAATGGCTCCGGCCAAATTATAGACTAAAGCCACCACAGGCAGGCCTAATTGCTGCAGCGTCGCCAGAGTATCGGGGTCGGACTGGTCACTCAGGGTCCCCTGCTCGGTTGCCCCAAACCAGTAGGGGACAAAATAAGTAATATCTTTACCGTGAACCTGCAGATCCACCAGCGCCCAAGGATCCGTAACGTAATACCAATTGTTTTCAAAATAAAACCGCTGTCTTAACATTGGCTTTCCTGTATCATTCGGCAAGCGCATTTTAAGCATTCCTTTTTTCCTATAATATACATTGACGGCAAGGAATGTCACATTAAATCAAATAAAAGAACCGGCTGAGCCGGCAGGTTAAATATCCGCTCTAAGATTATTGCATGGTCCTCCGGCTCCTAAATTAAAAAACCCCGCAATTGCTTGCGAGGATTGATTTCTTTGGTTGCGGGGAGGGGATTTGAACCCCTGACCTTCGGGTTATGAGCCCGACGAGCTACCAGCTGCTCTACCCCGCGATATCGACAAAACTTATTATATCATATCAGGAGCCCTTTGTCAAACGACCAGGGCCCCCGCTTAAAAGCGATGGTGGAGGGGGCTGGATTCGAACCAGCGAAGTCGTCGACGGCAGATTTACAGTCTGCTCCCTTTAGCCACTCGGGAACCCCTCCATATTTAGATGTGGGTATCGCTTCTCAGTTTGGAGCCGGCGATGGGACTCGAACCCGCAACCTGCTGATTACAAGTCAGCTGCTCTGCCAATTGAGCTACGCCGGCGCTGACACAGTAGCTATTATAAGCTATTATGGCGGTGCTGTCAACCTGAAATAAATTGGCGATGCTGTCAAGTTAAAGTGGGTCGTATCCGATAATTTCCAATGCAACTCAACCAGGTTATAAATTTGACACGATATAGATTGCAAAAAATTTAAAACACGGTGGCGGCGGCCTTGACTGCCACCCCCACGCATGGTCTGATAAAACATGCCGACGGGGTGGCTCCGGGAACATGTCTACAAAGATAGCGAACCCGTCGTTTCTCCCATTATACCATGCGTGTGGCCCCCGGCAGTCAAGGCTACCCTGACGGCGCCGCCCAAAAAAAGCCTCAGGGATTCACCAAAAACATGTCTAAAAAATCCAATCTAAAGTGAGACGGCTAATTAGTAATGCCAGTTCCCGGCTTTTCTGATTGGGTCCATAAGCTGCCGGCAAGGATGCCCGTACCCAATCCCCAGGATCTTTTGCAGCCAGGCCATCTGTTTGTCTTCTGGCCCAATAGCCGTCCTGAACTCGTACCGGCTCACTCTCTGGAGTAGGCGGCCCTGGCAGGCGAAGAATATCTATAAGATTACCGTTTCTTTTTGCACAACGAACATGGGCGAGATTGTCAGATCCGTTTACCGACCAGGAAGCCCCCTGATGTTTAAACCGACGGGCAATGGTATGCCCCACATTGGGTTCGATAACTCCCAATCCCCGGGCCGGGGAAGGGCAGGGACGGTTTCTTTCCCGCCAGTCGGTAATCCCTTCCCAAACGCTATTGATTAGGCTTTGGAAAGCTCTTAGTTTTTCTTTTCTGGTTTCGTTTGGTTCTTCAATGATCAACGTCCTTAAAAACATATTGAAAGCGGCCCGGCTGTTCGTGTCGTTCGTATAGAGGATTTTCTCGAGTTTTTTTCTGTGCTGGGGGTTAAACAGGCTAATAAGATCCCTTTTTAAGTGGAACCGGCAGTATTGATATTCGGCCCCTAAAAGATCGGCTCCTTCCCGGATCCAGTCGGCTCCGTCCCCGGCAATAATTTTTCTTGGGCAGCCGTCAAGATCGTAGAGCCGGCTTAAACGCCGTTCTAAGGCGCCCCAAAATTCTTCTCCTTTTCCGTGGTAAATGAAGTAAGTGGGGTTGATCAGTTTTGCTCTGCCATTCGGACCTTCTTCCCACCCTTCATAAACTACCGCTGTTTTTAACTCAAAGCGTCTCTGCTCACTTCTTTTGTGCCGGCGCTGTTGTTTGATCATCGCTCCGTCTACTTCGACAACCAATAAAGGGACAACACGGATACCGGTACCGTCTAAGCCAGTTTCCCCATCCCATTTCTTGAGGTGTTCACCGGCTACTTGGACATCCCGATGGATGGTCTCGTGGCTGATGCTCACCCCCAAAGTGGTCTTTAAGGTTTCTTTTGCCTTCCTGTAGGTTTGTTCGGCGGCAAGCATTACGGCTATTTCGCTCAACCGGGCAGAGACATGCGCTCTTGCTGGTATACCCAGCAGTTCGTCCAGCAAAAAGGTGTAAGCGTAAGCTCCGCTTAAAGTGCGCTTTTTGTAGTAGCGTCTTGGGTAGCTGAGCACCCCCAGGGTGGTTTCGAGGCTTCGCTCCCTTATTTCAACTACTTCCCAACCCTCCCGTTCGGCCGAGTAAAGTATGAGCCGATCAAGGTGTTCTAAAAATGCAGTCAGCATCTGAATCAAGTAGTCTCTGGCAATGGTAAATAGTTCTTTTTCTAAAGTATTGAAATTTGTCTTTCCGGCAAGTACACTGTTAAGTAAAGTACTCACTCTTTTCTCTTGCAGCCAGGAACTTTCTTTCAGATAGTCTTGGGCTGCTTGGATTTGGGGTGATGTATTCACTAGAAGAAACCTCCTTTGTCGGTTTGGCTTACTTGCATTGGAGGTTTTCTTCTTTTCTCCGTGGAAAAACTCCTTGTCTTTTCGCCTGGAGATTACTGGTGATCACCCACAGTTATTTTACAGCTACTAAATTGGCTCCGTCTCCAAGTGTGTCCCGGACAGCACCCATATCGGGCCAGCATAGAAAAACCTTTAACCGCCGGTTAAAGGCAACCTGTCAGTTAACTGGTTATGCTTCGCGCTTTTCTAGGTAGCGTTCGAGTTTCCGCTTCACGCGCTGCAACGCGTTGTCGATTGACTTGACGTGGCGCTTTAAGTCTTCGGCGATTTCCTGGTAGGACTTGCCTTCCAGGTAGGACATCAAGACTTTCCACTCCAGCGAACTTAAGATCTCGCCCATCTTCTCTTCGATATCGTCAAACTCTTCCCTGGAGATTATTAACTCCTCGGGATCCGTGATTTTCGAACCCGATAGCACATCCAGCAGGGTGCGGTCCGAATCCTCATCGTATATGGGCTTGTTAAGGGAGACGTAGGAGTTCAGCGGTATATGCTTTTGCCTGGTGGCAGTCTTGATGGCAGTGATAATCTGCCTGGTAATGCAGAGCTCGGCAAAAGCCCTGAATGAGGATAGCTTGTCCATCCGGAAGTCCCGGATTGCCTTATATAACCCGATCATACCTTCTTGGATGATGTCTTCGCGATCGGCCCCGATCAGAAAATATGACCGGGCTTTGGCGCGGACAAAATTTTTGTACTTATTAATCAGGTATTCCAGGGCTATTTCGTCACCCTCCCGGGCAAATTCCACAACTTCTTCGTCAACCAGCAGCTGAAATCCGTTGTAAACTTCCGTCTGGGCTTGAAAAATCACTATTCTCCCCCTCTTTTTCCCATCAACCAACGAGAAAAAAAATAAAAAACCCCACCCTCGCTAATTGACAATGCCCAGGCCTTCAGCCCGGAATGCACTTTTTCTTTTCACGGGGCTAGGCATATGTTGATTATAGTTTCGGTCAGGTTCCTAACTTATTATAACGAAGCGGTGGAAGCTCGTCAAGGTAAAATTGGACGGGCTAGCCCTTTCCCCGCCTCCATTGTTCAAATTTGGAGCGCACCTTTTCCAGCAAACGGTTTTCCAGGTAACCGTCCACCGGCTTGCTTTGCTGGTAGTGGACCTTGCTTTCCTCTTTGGTCCGCCGCACTTGCTCGCGCAGTTCACCTGGAGTCAGGCGAAACGCTCCCCTGCCAAAAATGATCACCTGTTCGGCCCAGTCCGAGGTGGCTACATATACCGTCCCCCCGTCCTCTGGAAAGGAGCCGGCCATGCGCTCGATCAGTGAGTCGGCTGTTTCCCCCTGCTGGGTGTAAATTACCTCCACCCCGTCTACAACTTCCGTTCTTTCAGCGCCGCCTTTAATTTGGTGGGCGTCAAAGACGACCACCACTTTCAACCCGGTTAGAGCCGCGTGGTCGGCAAGTATGGACACCAGCTTTGACCTGGCGTAATCCAACCCGGTTTCCCTGTTCTTATTAAATTCGGGCCAGGCATAAATAATATTATAACCGTCAACGATGAGATGACCCTTCATTTAAAGCGATTCTCCTCTGGCGCACTACTTCATAGGCCAGCAGGGCGGCTGCAACTGAAGCATTTAATGAGTTTACACGACCGGACATGGGCAGGCGCACCAGGAGGTCACACCGCTCTTTGACCAGACGGCCCAAGCCCTTGCCCTCACCGCCTATGACCAGGCCAAGCGGTCCCTCCAGGCGGGCGTCCCAATAAAGTTCCTGTCCCTCCGGATCGGCGCCTACCATCCAGAGGCCTTGCTTTTTCAATGTTTCGATAGTCTGAGGCATATTGGCGACCCTGGCCACCGGCACATATTCAATGGCCCCGGCCGATGCCTTGGCTACAGTTGGCGTCAGCGGGGCGGAGCGGCGGCGCGGAATGACAACTCCGTGCGCGCCGGCGGCGTCAGCGGTACGGAGGATGGCGCCAAGGTTATGCGGGTCGTTGATCTCATCTAAAAGGATCAGAAACGGCGATACGCCGGGACCGGCTCCAGCCAGGATGTCTTCCACTTCCACATACTCTTTGGCGGCTGCCAGGGCTATCACACCCTGGTGGGCGCCATCGGGGGCGAATTTGCCCAGCCGCTGCCTGTCCACCTTCTGCACGGGGATGTTTTTCTCCCTGGCCGCGCCGTAGATTTCCAACAGGGGCCCGGACAAAGGGCCTTCGGCTATTAGTATTTTATTGATGGGGCGGCCGGACCGCAACGCTTCCCGGACCGGGTTGCGTCCTGCAATGACGTCTTCCAGGCGAAGTCTCTCCTCTTCTATCATAATCACTAACTACTAACAACCTCAAGTAGCATTATTTTATCGTTAAATCCACCTCTATCAGATAGTTTCTTGAGCCTATACAATTCAAATTCTTTTTTATCAACACCCATCGAAGCAACGATTCCATATATAACCTCCACAACATCTACTAATTCCATAATATTATGTGACTGAAGATACTCATTAACTTCTTCAATCAGCTTTTCTTCTAAAGCCATAATATATTCCTGACCGTCCAGATTTTTAGTATAACAGATCTTGCCCTCAGCCTCTATGCAGCTAGGCACCTTATCCCTTACTAATTTGTTGTATATAACCATCGAATTCACCATGCCTTAAGCCTACCCTTATATTTATTCAATATTTCCATATAAATACTATTAATATCAACACTATTTAACCTATTAAAGGTATCTACAATATAATCAATTCCAATGTACTCCTTCCAGTTCCAATTTTCTAAAACACCTAACTTATCAGCTAATATCTGTCGAATATATTGAGAAGGGATATTTTTACCTTCAATAATATACTTTATCCCATGATTGTTCTGATAAAAAATATAGGGCTTATGAGAAAGATATTGCATCTTTAAATCATAGAAAGAATCAATCTTTCTAACCTCGAACCCGTCATCAATTATATCAGGTAATATATCCCCATTATAAGGTAATATATGTAGATGCGTGTGATTAACACAACAACCACCCAGATTTTCATCTGTCACAGCACCATGTTCAAAGGCTATTGTGCTTAATTTGTATATGTTTTTTAATAAACTATCAACGGTTTGAAGCAAACACTCCAATTCAAGCAGAAGATAAGTTGGAACAGAACCAATTGAAAGAAAGTGCTTCTCAGTAATGATTAACAAATAACCGGCAACAAATGAACCAAGTGCTGGTATTAGCAACCAATTCTTAGTTTTATATAAAAACCTATGACTCATATTAATATATTGGGAGACCATTGTATTAAAAAGGTTATTCTCTTCATCCATAGTTATTTCGGAGCAAAAGCTACATTTATTCATAATCTTTACTCCTCACCACGACTCATTAATAAATTTTCAATATATTCGTCTGATAGTGTTAATATTGAATAAACATTAATATTAAGAGCTTTTAGCTTTTCCAAACCTCTCCATTCCGATCTATGTACTAAACAGAAGAATGCCAATATATTTATACCACTCGGAAATTTATTAATACTTTTTATAACTTGCTCAGCTTTCACTAATACGTCATGAACAAAAATTATATTCTCATTTGAGTTAAGTTTTCCGTCCCAATACTGATCCTGTCTAATCTTGGGATTTTCCCTCATTTTAACAAATGGCTTTTTCATTCTCTCAGCGACTTTTAAACCTAAAAGGAAGTTGCCTTCAGTTGTGACAACAATCTTATCAATTTTACTCAACTCTCTTTCATCCATACTTGATTCTATGAGATTCACCATCATTGAAACTAAATCATAAGCAAAAAAATTATCGAACATAATATCCGTTAAATTAACATAATAATTTACTGCATTATATAAAACACTTGGGATTCCTTTTTGATTTATTAAGGCGAAATCACTAATGCATATATGCTCTAACCTCTTTCTAATATTTTCCCACGTATCCATTGGAGGGGACTTACGCAACTTGATAATTTCATATTTAACTTGTTCAAACTGCTCACTATTTAAGCCCAATTGAGCCAAGAATTGTCTAATTCGCTCATCCTTATACTGCATTAATAAATTGTGATCTTCGGTAAATATTTGAGAAATACACTGATATGTATTCGCTTTAATATAATTAATATTATCTTTCTCTCTTTTCCTTTGTATTGCAGAAAACCAAGGAATATTAATTCCCTTGTGATCCAATATATCGAAAAAAGTAACTACTGCTAAGAAACATAAAATTAAATACCCGATGAAATCTTGAAAACATTTATAATATTCTGTCATGTGTTCCACATTTGATCACCTCATATAACCGAAAAACTATCGTATACATCTTGCATTTTTCCACATGACAATCTTCCTTCAGGGCAATTCCTTGTCATAAAACATGCTGGGCCAACTCTACCAAATATGTTAGGTGCAATTCTTCTTAATTTTCTCAACATATCTATAGCAATTAAGCGAATTTCCCATTGAGCCCTATTACATGATCTTAGTTGTATAAAATGAAACAACTCTCTCGCATTCATAGTTGTAACCACATCTAAAACATTTCCACTCAAATACAAATAAACCAAATCCTCATCAACAATACCTAAGGAATGAAATTCATTAAAAAAAGCAATATGATTTTTCCAAATTGCATGATACCTTGACAATAAAGTTGGATTGGAGGCTATAGTATTCGGTATAATATACCGATCGCTAATCCCGAATTCCGTAAATGATGGTACATTAAGGGATTGCATCCTGTGCCGAACAAGGTGAGTTAGACCAGCTAGGGAAATATTATTAATCCGAAATGTAAAATTAATTTGCTCTAGTTCACGCTTCCTCTTATCATTACATACTATTTCCAACAATTGATTATGCAAACTTGCATCTGATTCAATTAATTCCGATGCTTTGTTCGTCGAACATAGTTTATGATTAATGATTGCCGTAAGTGCAACAATTTTTTCCGGGTCATTTGTATAACTAATTATTTCGGTAGTTTCATTGGAATTACTTTTCTCAATAATTTTAGCATCAAGAAAATCTCTTAGCTTAAATTCTTTATCCTCATTACCCGCTTCAAGTTGCTCAGTTTTATTAAAGATGCTTGGACATATCTTTGATGCCTGTAAAAGTAAGGATTCTCCTAATTTATTTATTTCGGGAAATCCACTCCCCCTACCATATTTTGCAGAATATATAATGTGCATCAACTCACGTGCATTAACAGTACAATAAAAGTTACTAAAATAACAATATGGCAGAAGAAACCTTGCATCTTCTTTTATTATACCGTTATTAACAAAATATTTATACTCCATGAATAAATAATTCATTTGCTCTGTGTACTTCTTAAATATATATTCTTCCGTTGCAGTAGATTCAGATTTTAGCCTAAATTTGGGAATATAATAGCCCATATTTCCAAAGTCAACATATCTCCGAGATTTAACAGTAAACGAAGCTAGTCTAAATTCAATGATAAATTGCTCAACAAAAGCTGAAACATTTTCAAAAGCTATTGTGAAGTTGACATGCTCAATAAAGGATTTATGCCCAGAATCTAATACTTTTGATATTAGGCTATAATTATTGCTTTTCACTACTTCTTCAAAAATATCAATAGAAGAACCTAATTTAGTTGAAATCCTTGCGGCAGCAGTGCATATCTTTTCTGGTTCAGGTGTATGAGCTATAATTAAAGCTCTTGAATGATGAGGCATATTTCGTTAACTCCAATCAAATATAGGGTTAGCTTTTCGCTTTCAAGGAGATTTCATGCAACTTCAAGAAATATAAATAATACAAATCAAAACCTAAATTATAGCTTAACTATCTGCATGTAATTCAAATTAGTCCATACTTACTTAGCTTCATAAGACAAAGATCCGCCCCTTCTTATTCACGTCCCATCTCCAGCGCCAGGGCCAGGATCTCCTCGAGGCGGTCCTTGTCGCCTTTGAGATAGAGATAGCCGATCAGGCATTCGAAAGCTGTGCTTTGCCGGTAATCGATCACACCGGCGCTGCGGGGGGTATGGGGAGACTTGGCGTTGCGGCCGCGGCGGATTACAGCTGTTTCTTCCTCTGTGAGGATCCCTTCCAGCTCTCTGAGCAGCCTGGCCTGTGCTTTCGCATGTACATATTTTACAGCTTCGTCATGCAGCCGTTTTACCCTTGATATCCCGCTTTCGACAAGATGCGAGCGCACGGCCAGTTCATAGACGGCGTCCCCGATGTAAGCCAGCGCCAGCGCCGGCAGTTCACCTGGTTGAATATTTTTCAACCCCCATCACTGCTTCTTCCAGCGAACGCCCTGAGGAGTATCCTCAAGGACCACGCCAAGTTCTTTCAAACCGTCCCTGATCCGGTCGGCGACTACCCAGTCTTTCTTCTTGCGGGCTTCTTGCCGGATCTCAATAATCAGGTTGATTAACCCTTCCGCCAGGCTGGAACCATCACCTGCGTCACTATCTAAAAGGATCCTGCCGCTTTGCGGTTCAACCTTAAAAAGCCCCATGACCCCGTTGAAATTCTGAAACAGGTCATAAGCGCGCCGGAGAGCCTCCCGGTCCGGGCCGGAGACCTCGTTTCCCGCCTTCTGGACGGCGCTGTTGACCTCTCTGGCCAGGTCAAAGATGACTCCCATGGCCAGAGCAGTGTTGAAGTCATCGTCCATGGCGGAATCAAAGGCGGCTTTTAAGTTTTCAAGGGAGGCTGTTAAGTCCGCCGCCCAACCGGAACCAGAGCGGGCGGTGGAAACCTCTCCCTTCCTCTCCAGGGCTTCGGTCAACAGCCGGATGCTGGTCTTGATCCTTTCCAGTCCTTTCCCGGCAGAAACCAGGTTTTCATCGGCAAAGTCGAGGGGGCTGCGGTAATGGGTGGAGAGGAGGAAAAAGCGGACTACTTCCGGCGAAAATTTGGACAGGATGTCCCTGACCAGGAAGAAGTTGCCCAGCGACTTGGACATTTTCTCGTCGTTTACGGTAATAAAGCCGTTATGCAGCCAGTAGCGGACAAAAGGTTCTCCGGTTGCCGCTTCAGCCTGAGCGATTTCATTTTCATGGTGGGGAAAGATCAGGTCACTGCCTCCGCCATGGATGTCGAAGTTGGTCCCGAGGTATTTTTGCGACATGACCGAGCACTCGATGTGCCAGCCCGGCCTGCCCGGCCCCCAGGGGCTGTCCCAGGACGGCTCGCCCGGCTTGGCGGCCTTCCAAAGGGCAAAATCCATGGGGTCTTGCTTGCGGGTATCCACATCCACGCGGGCGCCTGCCTGCATGTCGTCGAAGGTACGGCCGGAAAGCCTGCCGTAAGGCTCAAACTTGCGCACTGCAAAATAGACGTCCCCGTCTACCTCATAAGCAAAGCCGTTTTTGATCAGCGCTTCAACAGTCCCGATGATATCGGGAATATGCTCCGATACCTTGGGGTGTTGATCAGCCCGGCGGACGTTAAGGGCGTCGGCGTCTTTAAAATATTCATTAATATACATATGGGAGAAAGCGAGAGGGTCCTCCCCCTGTTCCCTGGCGCGGTTGATAATCTTGTCGTCGACGTCGGTGAAGTTCTGGACGTAAACTACCTCGTAGCCTTTGTAGTCAAAATACCGCCGTACCGTGTCAAAAAAGACCAGCGGCCTGGCATTGCCGAGGTGCACATAGTTATAGGTCGTCGGGCCGCAGACATAGATGCCGACCCGGCCCGGGTCTCTCGGCTGGAAGGTCTCCTTCCGCCTGGTCAGGGTGTTATAAATCTCCATCTTTTAAGAAACACCTCTCTCGGCAGCCCGTCAGTTCCTCCCGGCGCAGGCCTGCCAGTTGAAGATTCTGGTCCTCCAGTTCTCTGACCCGCTTTTGCAACCTTTCTATACTTTTATGCATACATACAAGCACGTCTGTAACCGGGTCGGGAAGCTGATCGTGGCGCAGGTTTACCTCGCCGGGCGCCTGCCGGGGATCTACTTTATGGCCGTCCATAACAACGATCTTGCCGGGAACTCCGACCACAGTGCAGTCGGAGGGCACGGCCTTTAAAACCACAGAACCGGCGCCAATCCTGACGTTGTCACCAACCGTAAAGGATCCAAGGACCTTGGCGCCGGCGCTGATCATTACGTTGTTGCCGATCGTGGGATGCCTTTTGCCTTTTTCCTTGCCTGTCCCCCCCAGGGTAACCCCCTGGTAGACGGTAACATTGTCCCCGATTTCAGCAGTCTCACCGATAACGACGCCGGAGCCGTGGTCGATAAAAAAACCTTCTCCGATCCTGGCGCCGGGGTGAATTTCGATACCGGTTATAAAACGGGCGAACTGGGAAATGAGCCGGGCGATAACAAACCAGCCCCGGCGATAAAAACCGTGCGCGAGCCTGTGCATAAGAACAGCGTGAAGACCGGGATAGCACAGGACCACTTCCAATACGGATTTGGCGGCGGGATCCCGCTCCATCACAGCCCGGATATCCTTGCGCAGCCGGTCGAACATTCCAATACCCCCTATGCAGGTCGTAGGGCGTAAGGCATAGGGCGTAGGTATAAACTGCATTTCTCCGGGGTCAATGGGCGAATGAATTCGCACCTACATAAACCAGAGCTTAGAGCCTGTCGGCATTCTACGCCTTACGCCTGACCATTAGGAATGCAGTATTAGCTTACGCCTGACCCTTAAGAACTGCAGTATAAGACCTCGCCTGTTCAAGTCGTGTGGCGACACCGGTTTGGCCGAGGATGGCCATGATCCGGTTTAAATCGGGTCCGTGGGTTTTTCCGGTCAGCGCTACCCGGACCGGCATAAAAATTTCTTTGCCTTTGACGCCCAGCTCTTTGCCGACTTCCTTGAGCAGAAGTCTGGCGCCTGCTTCGGTGAGGGCGGGACCTGTAGTAACCTTGGCTTTGAGGGCTTCCAAAACAGCCGGGACCTGGTTGCCGGCCATGATCTCCCTGGCTTCGTCTTCTTCTATGTCGACCTTGTCGCTAAAGAAAATAGCGGCGTGGTCCGTGATTTCCTCCAGACAGTTCAAATAATCCCGTACTAAGGCAACCACCATTTTAACCCACTCATACTTCTTAGCAGTAAGCGGTTGACTTATATAGCCCCCCTCTTCTAAATATGGTATGGCCAGTTCGGTAATCCGTTCCAGGGAGGCGGTACGGATATAGTGGCCGTTGAGCCAGTTTAGCTTATCGAGGTCAAAAACGGCGGGACTTTTGGACACCCGCTCCAGAGAAAAATGCTCCACCAGCTGTTCCAGGGAAAAAACCTCTTCTTCTCCTCCGGGGGACCAGCCCAGCAGCGCCAGAAAGTTAACCAGGGCCTCGGGCAGGTAGCCTTTTGCCTGGTACTGCTCAATAGCGGTGGCGCCGTGGCGCTTGCTCATCTTGCTGCGGTCCTGGCCCAGGATCAGCGACACATGGGCAAACTCCGGGATCTGCCAGCCCAGCGCTTCGAAAATTAAAATCTGGCGCGGTGTGTTCGACAGGTGTTCCTCGGCCCTGATTACGTGGCTGATTCCCATGGTGTGATCATCTATGACCACAGCGAAATTGTAGGTGGGAATACCGTCGGATTTTACAATAATGAAGTCGCCAATGCCGCTGCAATCAAATGAAACCTCGCCCCGGACGAGGTCGTTGACCTGGATGACATGGTTTTCCGGCACCCTAAAGCGTATCACCGGCTTGCGGCCTGCCGCTTCCAGGGCGGCGCGCGCTTGCGGCGTGAGGTTGCGGCAGCGGCCCATATAGCGGACCATCTCGCCTTTTTCCAAAAGCTCTTCCCGCTCGGCCGCCAGTTCCTCCTCCGTACAATAGCAACGGTAAGCCTGGCCGCTTTCCAGTAAGGTGTCCGCATACCGGCGGTAAAGGTCCAGCCTTTCCGTCTGGCGGTAGGGCTCGTTGGGGCCCCCAACCTGGATCCCCTCATCCCAGTCCAGGCCGAGCCAGCGCAGGGCATTGAGGATGTTTTCCTCAGATTCCCTGGTAGAACGCTCCAGATCGGTATCCTCGATCCGGACTATTAAAGCGCCCCCGTAATGGCGGGCAAAAAGCCAGTTAAACAACGCCGATCTGGCCCCCCCGATATGAAAAGGACCGGTGGGACTCGGCGCAAAACGGACTCGTACCGGCAACAAAATGGTTCCTCCTTAAGGCGCAAATCAGCCGGAAGTCATATCTAACGGCTGGTTAAATGACCCTTTTTTATCGTAGCTTATTATAACACCTGTTTTATCCGGCAGGCAAATGGTCAATAGCAATTCATAAAAAAATGTGAGTGTTAATTAATATAAAACATAGTTATGTATTTCAATCTAAATGCGAGTTTATCTAATGGGTAAAGGTAATTGTTAACTGGCTCTCGAAAAGCCTCTGGGGTAGTGGGAACGGCGCCGCGATAACGGCCGGGCAACTGCCCTAAGTCCCCGGACCGCCTTCGAGAAGCGCCGCGCCATAAGCGGCAATACCCTCGCCGGTACCGGTAAAGCCAAGTCCCTCGGTCGTCGTTGCCTTAACGTTGACCTTGGAAGAGCTAATCCCCAGCGCTTCCGCCATCTTTAGCTTCATTTCTTCCATATAGGGAGCCAGTTTCGGTCTCTGGGCCACAACCACCGCGTCTATGTTCCCCACCGTGAAACCCTTTTCGTTCAGCGCTTCACCGACTTTTGACAAGAGGATCAGGCTGCTAATTCCTTTATAGCGTTCATCGGTATCGGGGAAATGCCGGCCGATATCACCAGCCCCGGCGGCGCCCAGCAGGGCGTCCATAACGGCATGCACCAGCACATCCGCGTCGGAGTGCCCCAAAAGCCCCTTGTCATATGGGATCTCGACACCACCCAGGACCAACGGCCTTCCTTCGACCAGCCTGTGGACGTCATAGCCAAACCCCACCCTCATTTTTGACCACCCCCGGCCTGAGAGGCCTCGAGCAGGGCCGAAGCCACGATGAGGTCTTCGGGAGTTGTAATTTTGATATTCCGGTAACTGCCATCCACCAATTTCACCGCCATCCCCAGCCTTTCAACCAGCGCCGCGTCGTCCGTGGCCCTGAAGTTTTCCTCATGAGCACGGCGGTGCGCGTCCAGAATAACCCCGTAACGGAAAGCCTGAGGTGTCTGGGTCAACCACAGCCTGTTTCTGGGCAGGGTTTCGGCCACAAAACCGTCCTCCCGGGCTAGTTTAACCGTGTCTTTTACAGGCACGGCGCAGGTTGCGGCGTCAAACGCAAGGGCGGCCCCGACGACCATCTCCAGGTTTTCATCGCTCAACAGGGGGCGGACCCCGTCATGTATGACCACAATATCCGTATCAGGCGCAAGCGCCAGGAGGCCGCTGTAAACGGAATCCTGGCGCTCTTTACCACCTTGTACGACGGCTGTTATTTTCTTTAGCCCCAGCTTGTCGACCACAGCCCGGCGGCAATATTCCTCTTCACCTTCGCCTACGGCTACCACTATGGTCTGCACCAGCTTGCTGGCTTCAAGAATTCTTAATACGTACCCCAGTATGGGCGCCCCGGCCAGAGCAATAAACTGCTTCTTCACATCCGACCCCATCCGGCTCCCGCAACCGGCGGCAGGCACCACAGCGGCAACCTTAACCAATGGCGTTCACCTCACCCAGATGAGCTTGTCCTTCGCCGCGTTTTTCATACTTGGGCTTGGCAAAAATCATCCGCCCGGCGGCAGTCTGGAGAACACTGGTGACCAGCACCGGGATAGTCTGGTTCATATAACGCTTGCCGTTGTCCACCACGATCATGGTACCATCATCCAGGTAGGCAACTCCCTGGCCCATCTCTTTTCCGTCCTTGACCAACTGCACCACCATTTCCTCACCCGGCAGAACTACCGGCTTCACGGCGTTGGCCAGCTCGTTGATATTTAGAACCTTAACACCGTGCAGTTCTGCAACTTTGTTCAGGTTATAGTCGTTGGTAATGATTTTGCCGCCCAGTTTCTGAGCCAGCTTGACCAGCTTGGTATCCACTTCCGCAACATCTTCCAGTCCCCGGTTGTTGTCGTATATTTGGACTTTTATGTCAACATCTTTCCTCATCTTATTAAGTATATCCAGGCCCCGCCTGCCCCGGTTCCTTTTCAAAAGGTCGGGAGAGTCAGCTATATGGCGCAGCTCTTCCAGCACAAAGGCGGGAATAAGCATAACTCCCTCAATAAAGCCGCTTTCGCACAGTTCGGCGATCCGTCCATCAATAATCACACTGGTATCCAGAATCTTAAAATGCCCCGCTTTGAGCTCGGATTTCAAAGCCCGGTCCTTGCCAAACTTGGGGAAACTGGCGAACAGCGCCAGTAGTTCTTCACGCTTTTTGATGCCGATGCTTAAGCCAAGGTAAGACAAAAATAGTGTAATCAGAATCCATACCAGCTTACCGACAGGACCTAAAAAGGACAGGAGATTGCCTATTAAATTTGCAATTATAAGTCCAATAATCAAGCCGACCGAGCCCATGACCAGATCCTGAGTCGGGGTCCTCTGCAGGTACTGCTCGGCAATTACAGTCAATCGCACTGCTCCGCTCATGAGCGGCCGGGCCAGCAGAATTCCGGCAAGCAGGCCGATCAGGGTGGATAAGCCCACCACCCCAAGCCTGAAATGTTGAGGCAGGTCGGTTAAAAAGGTCACCAGGCCACTGTTAACCAGAAAAAAACCAAAAGCCACACCGGAACCGGTAAAAGCAGCCAATAAAATAAAATAAACTGCTTTTTTCACTGTCTTTTTTTCACCCCCTTTCTAAATTTAACGATACTCTGAACAATTTTATATAGCTCTATTATATTTGTTTAAGGAATCGCACATCAAGCAAAAATAATGGAGTTTTAGCGACATATAAAAATAAAGCGCCAGTTTAACCTGGCGCCATTAGGCGAAGGCACCGTCGAGCATCGATTGCGCTTTATCCTCTTCAAGTTCTGTAGCCAGAACCAGTTCGCTGATTAAAATCTGCCTGGCGTTCTCCAGCATTTTTCGCTCACCCGAGGAAAGGCCTTTTTCACGGTCCCTTTTAATTAAATTACGCACCACCTCGGCAACCTCAAAGACATTGCCGCTTTTTATTTTTTCCAGATTGGCGCGGTACCGCCGGTTCCAATTGGGAGACATGGCCGAAGACTGCTGGCGC
The DNA here is from genome assembly GCF_004369205.1 of Pelotomaculum schinkii. Classification (NCBI taxonomy): domain Bacteria; kingdom Bacillati; phylum Bacillota; class Clostridia; order Eubacteriales; family Desulfotomaculaceae; genus Pelotomaculum; species Pelotomaculum schinkii. Next base: position 1,985,181 of record NZ_QFGA01000001.1, read on the forward strand.
AGAATCTGCAAAACTTCTTTGACGCCTTCCGAATCAATGACCTCCCTGAGTCCAACACCTTCACCATTGTTGATTGGAATCATCACCTTCATATCGCCGACAGGGAGCCGCAGTATATAATACTGACGCTTTTCCCCGAGGACTTCCTTCTCCTCGATGGCCTCGATGACTCCAGCACCGTGCATCGGGTACACCACTTTATCTCCTATTTTGAACAAGGCCGTACCCTCCTTAGAAGTTTACCACGTTTAAAGTATAGCATAAAAGGTATCCCTTGTCAAATAAACTATAATTTTAGCATAGCCTTAACATAGTGTCAACATCATTTTGGGAATATTTTTATCATTTTCTCCCAGGAAACATTAGCCCAAAAAAGGGAAGCAGGGGGACGGTTCTTCTGCTTCCTTTTTTAACTGTGTCTATCCTGCAGCAACAGGTCGCGATAGCGGCTTAAACCTTCCTTGATGGAGCGGGCACGGACCTCCCCTATGCCCTCTACCTCGTCCAGTTCCTCAATAGTGGCTAACAATATTTTATTCAATGCCCCAAAGGTCTTAACAAGGTTATCAATCACAGGCAGGGGCAGCCGTGGCACCTTCTGCAAAATGCGATAGCCCCGCGGCACGACGTGCTGGTCCAGGATACTGGCGCTGCCCGGGTAACCCAGGGCGCGGGCGAGCAAGGAGAGGTCCAGGAAGTCCTCGGCGGGCCAGCTGCCGATTACGCCCAGGATGGCGGCAGGCGTCTTGTCGGCCAGGGTGGTCGCGTAGTCCTGGATAATCAAGAGGCCCTCTTCCTCGACATTGGATACCAGTTCCTCCATTTGCATGGTGATCAGCCGGCCTTCCACCCCCAGTTCGGTGGTATATCTTTCAATTTCCTTTACCACCCTTAAGACCATTTCCACCCGCTGAATGGCCTTGGCAACGTCAAAAAGGGTGACCGTCTCCTGAAATTCCATAACGCTTAAGCCCACCAGGAACTTATCCAATACCGAGCGGTATTTTTCAAGGGTTTGGATAGCCTGATTGGCCTTGGTCAAGATTACCCCAAGATCCCTCAGGACGTATTTAAGGGTACCTTTATAGATAGTAATGATTCCCCGGCGCTGTGAGATGGCGATAACCAGGGCTCCGGTCTGTCTGGCCACCCGCTCTGCGGTACGGTGGCGAATACCCGTCTCGCTGGATGGAACGTTTTGACTGGGGATCATCTGGGTGTTGGCTGCCAGAATCTTTTTGGCGTCCTTGCTGAGGATTATGGCGCCGTCCATTTTAGCCAGTTCATAGAGATTGGAAGGACTGAAATCGGCGTTAATCACAAAGCCGCCCTCAGTGATTTCCATAACCTCCGGGTTTTCGCCCAGGACGATTAGCCCTCCATTTTTGGCCCGCAGGACATTCTCCAGTCCCTCCCGCAAAGGCCTGCCCGGAGCTACCGAACGAAGCACCCGTAATAGCCTGTCTTCCGCTTTTTCTTCCTTCATGGTTCACCTCACGCCAATAAAGCCATTTCCAACGCCCCGGCCAGAGTGTCCGCTCTGAGTAAGCCGTAATCGTCCCCGGACAGGGCGGCGCTGCGGCTCGACATCAGAAAGCGGCTAAAACCCATTTTAAACGACTCTCTAATCCTTTTTTCTACACCCGTAACCGGGCGCAATTCGCCGGTCAAGCCGGTTTCCCCGGCACATGCCAGACCCGGATCCACCGGAATATCCTTAAAACTCGAGGCCAGCGCGCAGGCCACGGCTAAATCTGCCGCAGGTTCGTCCAACCTTACGCCCCCTACGGCATTGACATAGATATCCTGGTTACCCAGGTTGAAACCCATCCTTTTTTCAAGCACGGCGGTTATCAGAGCCACCCGGTTGTAGTCCACACCGGCTGTCATGCGGCGGGGAGTACCATAGCCCGTCGGACAGACCAGCGCCTGTATTTCCACCAGGAGCGGCCTGCTCCCTTCAAGAGCGGCCGCCACGGCGGTCCCGGGTACGTCCCCCTTGGGGCGTTTGGTAAGAAATATGGCGGACGGGCTGGCTACCTCGACCAGGCCGGCGCCGCTCATTTCAAATATACCGATTTCATTAGTTGAGCCAAACCGGTTTTTAACACCACGCAGGATACGGAAAAACTGGTGCCGGTCCCCTTCCAGATAAAGCACCGTGTCCACCATATGCTCCAGCACCCTGGGGCCGGCCAGCATCCCTTCTTTGGTAACGTGGCCGACTAAAAATATCGATATTCCGGTCGTCTTAGCAAGCCTCATCAATTGGGCGGCGCACTCGCGCACCTGGCCGACACTGCCGGGAGCGGAAGCAAGGTCGGACTTGAACATGGTTTGAATGGAATCAACCACCGCCACGGGAGGAGAGATTTGCCGGAGGTGTCTCTCTACTTGATCAATATCCGTTTCACAGGCCAAGAGCAGACCCGGCGACAGCGCCCCCAGGCGTTCGGCTCTGAGACGCACCTGGCGGGCCGACTCTTCTCCTGATATGTACAGTACCGGCATTCTGCAGCTGAGCAGGTGGGCAACCTGCAGCATCAGGGTAGACTTGCCTATGCCGGGATCGCCCCCCACTAAAATCAGGGAACCCGGCACCAGACCTCCGCCCAAAACCCTGTCCATTTCGGCCATCCGGGTGGGGAAGCGTTCCTCTTCCTGAGCGGGCACCTCGGTTACGGGACATGGTTCAAGCAATCCATTTATTGCTGCAGGGCTGACAGTCTTGGGCTGATCCAGCTCTTCCACCAAACTGTTCCAGGCGCCACACCCCGGGCAGCGGCCCAGCCAGCGAGTCGACTGCTGCCCGCATTCCTGGCAGCGAAATTTAGACTTTACACGCATTGACAGAAATCCCCATGTAGTAATTGTTTCTAAATTATAACATTCCCAAGAATAACCTACAATAGCTTATACGCAAGCTTATACGCATTCCTTGTAGGTCAGGCGTAAGCTTAGGGCGTAGGCTTAGGGGCATTCCTCTTTGGTCAGGCATATGGCGTAATACAAATTGATGTAGGTGCGAATTCATTCGCACACGATCCCAAGGGAATGCATTAAAAAGCTTTAAACTGCTTCGCAGTGCAAGTGCTATTAAAATCGCACCTGCATTTTAGCTATAACCAAGGATCATAATTGCCTCATACAAAACATCCTCTTTTGAACCAAAAGCGCGACCAATAAGAAACGCAGTATAAGTTTACGCCCTAAGCCCTGACCACAGAGGAATGCAGTATAGATTACGCCCTACGCCCGACCTAAAAGAAATACAGTATTAGCTACGCCTTACGCCTGTTTTGATCGAGAGAACCATTCCGCTGTTCATATAGACTTACTCCGACGGTACAAGCTTCGTGATCGCAGACAGCACCGGCTGTCCGTTTTTGTCATGGAAAAAGTCAAAGGAAACATTGTCTCCCCTGGTCAGGCCCGCCCCGGCAAATCCCGGCGGGGTAAGGAAAGTCTTAGCCTGGTCCCCGACATAAATAACCATCAAGTTGTTGTCAACGTATCCGGCAAACCGTCCTGTCCAACTCTTAATTTCTTTATCCGCAGGCATAGCGGACTGCGCTATGCCGGATGAGTCTTTTGGGGATTGTTCTTGAACCGGGGCTGTCGCGGCAGGAGTCTGCATGCTGATAACGGGGGGCTCCGGCGGCGCTTCCGGCTGCTTTGTTCCGTTAATAACAAAGCTGACGTAGCCGGTCATAAACAGGAAGATGGTTATAATAATGATTGGGATACCCAGGGCGGGTTTTTTCACTTGTTCTCCTCCTTGAATTTTCAGATATCTCCTCACGCAGCTGACATGCCACCCCATAGAATGAAGACCAAGGGTTGCAGGCGCGATTTCAATCGCACACGCGCGCCAGCGCCGGACTTGTTGAAATTAATGTTGCATTTGTGCGAATGAATTCGCACCTGCATTTTCAGGGCAGCTGTCCATGCCGGGAAGAGACTTTATCTTGCTACACAAGGCTTCTGGCAACCTTCTTGATCGTCACGGTTTCTCCTTCCATATCAAGCAGCACACGATCTCCGCGTTTGAAGGTACCCTTCAGCAGTTCTTCGGAGAGCCGGTCCTCAACCAGGCGCAGGATGGCGCGCCTGAGCGGCCTGGCCCCGTAATTCTCATCGAATCCTTCTTTGGCCAGCAGGTCCTTGACGGGTTCGGTGACTTCGATTTCAACATCATTTTCCTTCATTCTGGCTGCGACTTCTTTCAGCATCAGGCTGACGATCTCACGGATATGTTCCTTTGATAGAGCATGGAACACAATGATTTCATCAATCCTGTTTAAGAATTCAGGTCTGAAGGTCCGCCGCAGTTCCTCGTTCACTTTGCTTTTCATGTCCTCGTATTTGTCTTCGGCTTCCTTACCGGTCTTAAAGCCCAGCGTAGCTTCCCGTTTAATGGTATGCACACCCACGTTGGAGGTCATGATAATCACCGTGTTGCGAAAATCGATAGTACGTCCCTTGGCGTCGGTGAGCCTGCCGTCCTCCATTACCTGCAGCAGGATGTTAAACACATCGGGGTGGGCCTTTTCAATTTCATCCAGCAGCACCACCGTGTAGGGGCGCCGCCTGACTGCCTCGGTAAGCTGGCCGGCCTCATCGTAACCCACGTAGCCGGGAGGCGCCCCAACCAGGCGGGATACAGAGAATTTTTCCATATACTCGGACATATCAAGCCTGACCATGGCGTCCTCGCTGCCAAACAGCACTTCGGCCACGGCCTTGGCCAACTCGGTCTTGCCGACACCGGTCGGCCCGAGGAAAATGAAGGAACCGATAGGCCGTTTGGGATCTTTCAAGCCGGCCCGGGCACGCCTTACGGCCCGTGATATGGCGCGGATCGCCTCGTCCTGACCCACCACCCGCTGGTGCAGGACTTCTTCCATTTTCATCAACCTCTCGGACTCGGCCTCCCCGAGCTTTTTCACCGGGACGCCGGTCCAACTGGAGGTAATATGGGCAATGTCGTCCTCGTCCACAACGAGGTCAACCCCGACCTTTTGTTGCTTCCAGGATTCCCTGAGGCTTTTCAGTGAGGCCCGAAGCTTTTGCTCCTGATCACGGAATTCGGCGGCTTTCTCAAATTCCTGACTGTTAACAGCGGCTTCTTTTTCCTTCTGCAATATCTCTAACTTCTTTTCCATCTCCTTTAACTCAGGCGGGGCGACAAAAGCCTTAAGCCTGACCCGCGAGCCGGCTTCGTCCAAAAGGTCGATGGCCTTATCGGGGAGGAAGCGGTCGGTGATATAACGGCTGGATAGCTTCGCGGCAGCCTCCAAAGCCGCATCCGTAAATCTAACCCGGTGGTGCGCCTCGTACCTGTCTCTTAAGCCTCTTAAGATCTGGATGGTCTCATCCACCGAGGGCTCTGCCACGGTAATGGGCTGGAAGCGGCGCTCGAGAGCCGCATCTTTCTCTATATGCTTGCGGTACTCGTCCAAAGTGGTAGCGCCGATGCACTGCAGCTCGCCCCTGGCCAAAGCCGGCTTTAAAATATTGGCGGCGTCTATGGCCCCTTCTGCCGCGCCCGCCCCGACCAGAGTGTGGAGCTCATCGATAAACATGATAATATTGCCGTGTGTGCGAATTTCCTCGATTATTTTTTTCAGCCGTTCTTCAAACTCTCCGCGGTACTTGGTGCCTGCCACCAGTGTGCCCATATCCAGGGTAACCACTCTCTTGTTGGCCAGTGTCTCCGGGACACTGCCCGCCTTAATGCTCTGGGCCAGCCCCTCTGCAATGGCGGTCTTGCCGACCCCCGGCTCACCGATCAGGACCGGATTGTTTTTGGTACGCCTGCTTAAAACCTGAATGACCCTCTCGATTTCCTTTTCCCGGCCTACGACCGGGTCAAGTTTATCTTCCCTGGCCATAACGGTCAGGTCCCTGCTGTACTGGTCCAGGGTGGGTGTAGCGCTGCTTTTGCCGTCACCTGGAGCCGGCCCCTCAACAGGACTCTGACCGCCCTGGAGGTGGACCAGAGCAGCCCTGCCCTTACGGTAATCGACTCCGTAGGCGCCTAAAATTTGGGCGGCCACGCCCTCTCCTTCCCGAATCAGCCCGAGCAGCAGGTGTTCCGGTCCAACATAGCTGTGGCCCATCCGGTGCGCCTCATCAACAGAAAGCTCCAACACCTTTTTAGCCTTGGACGTCAGAAAAGGATCAGGCGTGGTCGCTTCCGGGGGAGTATCAACCATCTGGCTTGCCGCAAGCCGTATCCTTTCCGGATCGAGACCTACCGCTCCCAGGACCCTGGCAGCGAGGCTCTCGCCCTCCAGGATCAGTCCGAGCAGCAGATGTTCCGTCCCAACATAGGGGCAAGTGGTTTTTATAGCTTCTTCCTTGGCCAGCAACAATACTTTGTTTGCCCGCTCCGTGAATCTCTCTTTCATATTGCACCTCCTAAATCACATCACTGGGGTAAATTTTCGAATTCTTTGCGCACCAGCGCCGCCCTGAAAGCATATCTTTGCTGCGCCGGCAGCTCTCTCCCGTTAACCTTGTATAAAAAAGCCGGTCTAATTTTGATCATGAGCTCGTTTAATTTGCTGGGATTGATTCCTGTAATAATATTTAAGTCAACGCCCAGGCGCAGGTCGGAAATCAGCCGCATGGCTTCTTCCGAGGTAAGGACCCTGGCGTATCTCAATGTCCCGTAGGCGCGGTAAACGCGATCCTCGACTGCCTCCCGACGCTGCTGGTACAGGGCGAGGCGGGCGGCCTGCTCCTGGGACAGGATGTGCCGGGTGCTGACCAGGAGGTTATTGCAGATTTCTTCTTCCGACTGACCCAAAGTAATCTGGTTGGAAACCTGAAACAGGTTCCCCTGGGCCTCTGTTCCCTCGCCATAAAGTCCCCGTACGGTAAGTCCCAGTTTGCTGATGGCGCTAAGCACCACACCCAGCTGTTTGGTAAGTGTGAGACCCGGCAGGTGCAGCATAATTGAAGCTCTCATCCCGGTACCTACATTGGTAGGGCAGGTGGTCAGATAGCCCAATTTTTCTGAAAAAGCATAGTCAAGCGTTTTCTCCAAACCGTCGTCGACTTTGTCTATAATTTCCCAGGCCTCTTTCAGCTGCAGGCCGGGCAAGAGGCACTGCAGCCGCAGGTGGTCTTCTTCATTGAGCATGATGCTGACCACTTCATCATCACGCAGGACAATCGCTTTGGATTGATAATTGTTCGTGAATTCCGGGCTGATTAAATGCTTATCTACTAGTATTTGCCTTTCAACCGGGGATAATTCGCCCAACATGCTTAATTCGAGGGAGCCGAGCAGATGCTTGGCCTCGTTGTTGGCAATAGCCAGCCTGACCGCGTGAATAACCTCTTCCGCCCGGGCCTGGTCGAGGAGATGAGGAAAAGGTATGCCGGCAAGATTACGGGCTACTCTGACCCGGCTGCTGATAACGATGTTTGACCCCTGCCCCTCGGCGTCCATCCAGGCGCTATGGGCGGTGTTTACTGTTTGCTTGATCGGCATCAAGCCTCACCTCCTTCTTCGAGTTTCTTTTCCAGCTGGCGGATGGCGTCGCGGAGATCGGCAGCCTGTTCAAATTCTTCACGGCTGATAACCTCCCGCAACTGCCCTTTGAGACTTTCAATAGCTTTTAATACTTTGGCGCGTCCCCCGGTACGTTCCGGCACCTTGCCGGTATGCCGGATATTGCCGTGAATCCTTCGTAAGAGCGGCAGGAGCCTGTCCTCGAAATGGGAATAACAACTGCCGCAACCCAAGAGGCCCTGCTGAACAAACTGTCCTTCAGCCATGCCGCATTGACCGCACTTTTGGCCGGTGTCCATCACCTGATTGCTGCCGGCCCCGCCAAGTTCATGCAAAAAACCGGCTAAAAAATTATTCAGGTTCAGTTGAGGAGCAAAGCCAAAACCCTGGGGCTGGACCTCTCCGGCGCAGGCCTGGCAGACATGGGTCTCTTTCTTATTCCCGTTGATAATCTCGGTGATGTGTACCGTTGCCGGCCGCTGTCCGCAGCGCTCGCACAACATAGTTCAAAACCTCCTTCAATACAGGCGCTAATCTCTTAGAACCGCTGTTACCATCGCTTTAAGTACTGCCGCACGTAGTTGTTCCTGGGTTTGCGCCTCCAGGAGCTGCGGGTAGCGACCAACTGCCGCCTGCATGATCCTGGCCTCCCGCAGCGAGATCAGTTCTTCTTCGACAAGACGACCAAGCAGTCCCTCAGCTTCATGCTGGGAAATGGCGTCGCCGATTAAATCACATATATCCAGGATTAAATCCACTTTTTGATCCAGAGGTATTTTCACAATCCGGATATACCCGCCGCCGCCCCGCCGGCTTTCTACGAGGTAACCGTGACCGGCTGAAAACCGGGTGGTTAAAACATAATTAATCTGGGAGGGAACACAACTGAAACGCATGGCCAGTTGGCTCCTCTGGACCTCTACAAAATCTTTAGGGCTATTTGAAATCAGGCTCTTGAGATACTGCTCGATCAGGTCGGAAATATTGGACATACCCTGCAACCACCCCCCAAAATAAGCTACTGCATTGACCTTAACTGACCTTAACCTTATTATAATAAAAATTTTCTCTATTTGGAATACCTTTTATCTATTTTTACCGCTTATCTGTACCCTAAACGTGAAAAAGAGGGTAACTTTGCCGAATAAAAAGAAAAACCGTGCGCACAGCACGGTCATAATTTTCATATGGCTCCCCGAGTAGGATTCGAACCTACAACCTACCGGTTAACAGCCGGTTGCTCTACCGTTGAGCTATCGAGGAACGAAACGGTAGGATCCATTGCTTCCACGCACATAAATATACTACGATCTTAGTTTCAAGTCAAGCGCCATGCCGCAGCAACAGCTAAAAGATGTCCGGCCAAACGCTATTAGCTTACCCTGATTTTTGATCGTAATACGATTGAAATACACGGTAATAATTATTCCATATAAGCATTGACATTTTTTAACTACTGTTTTACGATAACCGTAGAACAGTATCACTGTAATGCATTTAACAGCCAAACGGTAATTCATAAAATAGGAGTGAGTAACCATGGGTCAAGTAATTGGTAATATTATGGTGCAAAAGCGCGGCGTTGTAAGTCTGGGAATATTAAAAGGACATATGCCATTAAATGATGGGGACATATTTCAGGTACAGATAGAAAACGGAAAAGTCATTCTATTACCCATGAAACTTGTTCCGGCAGAACAAGCATGGTTTTGGACAAAGGAATGGCAGGAGGGTGAGAAAGAAGCTGACGAAGATATAGCTGCCGGGAGGGTTAAATCGTTTGAAAACATGGATGACCTTCTGGAGGATTTGGATAAATGAATTTCCAAAGGTCTGAGCGATTCAAGCGAATGTACAAGAAATTGGATTCTGAACAACAGAATGCCATAAAAAGAGCTCTAAGTTTGATGTCAGATAACATTAATCACCCCTCTTTAAGGGTCAAGCGCATTCAGGGCACAAAAGCAATATGGGAGGCAAGCGCCACTATGGGCTTACGCATCACATTTAACTGGGAAAACGATTTAATTGTTTTACGCAATTGTGGAGAGCATGATAAAACCTTGAAAAATCCATGATTTAGCATGTCCCCCACCCAGCTCTTGTAATTAATTATTGTTCCGTACCAGTACCATACATCTGCATAACAATCTTAGCATTAACAGACCGGATGGCAAATATGCCGGCCGGTTTTTATATTTGCAGGGAGTTTTTCAAAAACAAGTTGGGTTATTATTCCGCTCTTTAAAGCAAATTACTGTAATGCATTAATGGTAAAGCTTGCGTCGCTATAGTCGTAGACACCTGTGTCTGCATTGCGGGTGATCCTGATCTGGTAGTCATCTCCGGCAGCCTGCGAGGCCGGGATCGTCCAGCTGTATGAGCCGGATTCAGGAAGAACGCTGCTGACGATGACATACTGGAACACACCGCCCTTGTAGAGTGAGATCCTGACATCCGAATCACAGCCCGCTCCGGCATAAGTCCAGGTGATCTCTTTAGTGGCCCCAGCAGTCCAGTCCTCTCCTCCGTTGGGGGTAGTGACGGTAAACCCGCTTGCAAGCTCACCTGTAGTGAAGCTAAAGATGTAGTCATTTTCCAGAGAGTTACCAGCACTGTCTTTAACAGCACCAGCAGGGACATATACCGCATAGGTTACACTGCTGCTGAAATCATTAACAGGATCAAGTATGAGCGTATCACCGTTGATACTGTATATATAGTTGACTACAGAATTGTCATTGGTATTTCTGATATTGATGTCTTCAAAATATACATCTTCAACAACGGTTTCGGAAAAGGCAACATAAACCGATGCGCTTACTGAAACATTGGTGGCGCCATCGACAGGGTCGGTATTCTTAACAGTTGGCGGGGTAGTATCCGGCGAAGAATGGTGACTGACGCTGAGCATATTGCCTCCTGGATCATACGTATAAACTATTTTTTGGCCATTTTGGTAAGTAACCGAGGTCAGTCGGTTAAGCGCGTCATAAGTATACACTGCCGCACTTGCAGGACGAGATATAAAAAGCAATACAAGCAGCACAAATATCATCCCAATGTAAGAAATGGGTTTAAACATTTTCATCACCTCGTTAATTAGTTATAATGAATTTTCATTACGTTTTAATACAGTTCAATTCGTCATACTGGCATACGATCGTACCAGCTCTATCGTGGGTGGTAAGGAGATTGCCATTTTGGTCACAGGTAAAGTCTGCTGTTCCATCCGGGTTGGTATAGCTTTGAAGCATGCCGTTGTCGTATTAATGGTAGGTGGCTGTCTGCTCTGGCATTGTTTTTATGATAAATTAGGTTCCTGGTGTTGTAATCAATATTCAGGTTGGTAATTCCACTAGTGTCGGTACTCCCGGTCAATCTGTCGGAGGTTTCATATTGATTGGTGCTTTGGTTATTGTTGGGGTCCACCATAGTCTTTAGGTTGCCGTGGGCGTCGAAGGTCTGCCTGCCCAATCCATTTAAGGGGTCTATTTTTTGCTTCTTGTGTTCTTGATATAAAAATTATTTTTAGTATTTTATTTTAAACTAGGAACATTTCTATACTGAATTTTAGTAGGATTGTTAACATACTCTTCTAAATCACCAAAAGAGTCAATCCCCAGATGAATTTGAGCTCTTCTCTCAATCTCATCTGATACCAACAATTCTTTATGAGGACTCTCAGATAGGAAGCATATAATTCCTAAATTATCTATAGCATCAGTCTTATACCAGGGAAAGGAGAGTAATCTTTTTTTTCCAAAGAAATCTACATATTTGTTCCCAAAGAAATTGCACCAAAAAACGCCTGGCATTCTCGTTTCAATACTTCCAGTGATGTGCTGTCTTTCCTGAGGTAACTCATGTGACATATAACCGTAAAAAGCATCAAATAATACAATTGAGTATTTGAAAAGATCGATCAAAACACCTTGTTTTTTAGCATAATACTTTTGAGACATATAAAAACAGATATTGTTTATACTCTTCTTACTAGGATGTCTCCACCATTGCATATCAAACCTGAAATTTGGTTCTTTGACTTTGCCTATCATACCACCAGCTTTTCCAACCATACCCACATCATCTTCATAGCATCCTGGTTCTTCTATGTTCCACATTTCGACCGCTCTATCGAAAGAGTAAATTTCTTTTAATGGCTCAAAAAGTCCTATTTTTTCAGGTTTTAATCCAGCTTTATCAAGTTTCTTAAAAAATTCTTTCGCTATTTCTATATCATTAATATTTTTTTGCGTGTAAATTTTTGTTATAATATTTGGCATTATCAGTCATCCCCTATTAATAAATTGAATATGTCCCATCAGCTTGTCTAACTCTAATAGACCCTCCGCTATTCCTTATTGCATCTTGTAATGGTTTTGATATTTTAGTTCGCGGTGACACAATCAAGTCAATGGGCATTCCACTATTGATGTAATCACGAAACTGTTTATTCTTATAAATATAATTCACATCTTTAACTTCAATAATTCTACCATTAATCAAACTATCAGGAATACTATTCCCAATCTTGGTAAGGTTTTTAGTTATCGCTTGTTCTTGCAAAACAATTTCCTCAAAATCCATACCTCTTAGCAATTGTGATGGCACTTTGCTGCCAGCTTTACCCGATCCATCATAACCTATAGTCCTTCCCATAACTAAAATTGAAGCTAATAATAATTTTTGTTCTTCTTTTTCATTCTCTTCATCCATAATACCAGCTAATGTTATTTTAGCCTCGTCCTTTTCATCTTGGTCATAATAGACTGGGTCTCCTCTTATAATTAATAGCTCATTTGCAATTCTAAATTGCAATGTTAAATCTTCTAAGTCAGATTGAGACCACCCATCATAGCTGATATCTTCCTCTAAATTTTTATACACATCATATAAGTCATCATAATGCAATCCTGCTAATTCACTCATGAAATATTGTGCTCGTATCCAATCATGCCCTGATGGATCAATAAAGTTCACAGGATTCCCTTCGCAATATATATACCGATTCTGCGACTGCGGGTTAGTTACTTGACCAGTTAGCGTATCCGGACTCAGGAACCTTTTAGCCACTGGATTGTAGTACCGTGCCCGCATGTAGTAAAGGTCGCTTTCATCGGTCATGACACCATAGCGGCCCACATACAGGAACGGTGTGGCAGTGTTTCCGCTGCGGTAGACAAGCTCTCCGTATGGGGCGTACTGGAAGCGGTCGGTTATATTGCCGCTTTCGTCGGTCAAAGCGATGGTGCTACCCCGGTGGTCGAAGTGATAACTGCGGTATACTCCTCCTTCGTCTTCTTGGCCGATCAGGCCCAGGCCGTAGATGTAGAAGGTCTGATGGTTTTGTTCGTCAGTCTGGATCAGCACCTGGCTTAAAGATGCGTTGGGGTTGACGACGAAGCTTTGATAAACGGCGCCGGCAACGCTGATGCGGTTGTTTCCGGCATCGTAAGTGTAGGTGGTATTTCCCGCCCCGGTCAGCCGGCCGCGAGCGTCGTAGGTCAAGCCAGCCATTTCCCCGGCCAGTGGGCCTGCAGTCATGTTGCCGTCAGCGTCGTAGAGGACGGTTTGGCCGTTATAAGTGGCCAGGCGGTTGTCTGTGGCATAGGTCAGAGCCGCATCATCCATTGTAAGAGACACATTTTCGTTGAAATTCTCTTCCTGGATGAGGTTTCCTGCCGCATCGTAGGTATAATCGTACTGGCTGATGACGCTTCCGCCGGCATCCACATCCTTCAATTGCAACAACCGGCCAGCTTCATCGTAGGTCCGGGTTGTTTGGGTACCGTTGGGGTGAACGGTTTTAACCAGCCTGCCGTTGGAATCGTATTCGTAGGTAGTGACCCGGTCCGCCCAATCGGTTACTTGAATTAACCGGTTGGTTTCGTCGTATTGATATTGTACCTGCCGGCCGCCGGGGTAAGTGAGAATGCGCAGGTTGCCGATGGCGTCGTAAGCGTATTCAATGGTGTTGCCCCAGGTATCCCCGTATTCCACAAGGCGGTTTAAGGCGTCGTACTGGTATTCGATTGTACCAGTACTGTCGGTGGCGCTAAGCAGGTTACTGTTCTGGTCGTAAGTATAGGATACCGTCCCGTCAGGGTAGGTGGCACTGATGAGTCGTCCGGCGTCGTCATATTCATAGGTGGTGCTCTGGCCTCTGGCGTTGATTTTTTGTGCTATCAGGTCCCTGTTATTGTAGGTCAGGGTGATGTTGCCGGAAGCGGCGGTGGTTCTGCCGGTCAGCCGGTCGGCGTTGTCATAGCTGAAGCTGGTCTGGTTGTTGTTGGGGTCGACCATGGCTGTCCGGTTGCCGTGGGCATCAAATTCCTGTCTGCCCTGTCCAGTTAAGGCGTCGATGGTTGATTTCAGTCTATTCAGGTCGTCATATTCAAACTGGGTGATGTTGCCACCCGGGTCGGTAAATCTGGTCAGGCGGTTTAATTCGTCATACTCGTCGAAACTAACGTTGTTCCCCAGGGCGTCTGTCATGTTTTTAGGGTTATAGAGCTCATCATAAGTGACTGTTAGGACCTGATTGCCCAACGCGTCTATTCTTCCGATGAGGTTGCCCGCTGCGTCGTATTGATTGGTGATAGTGTCGCCCAGGGGATTTGTGACACCGGTGAGCCGGCCCAAGTCATCATAGCTTAACTGGGTGATGTTACCACGCGGGTCGGTAACTTTCACCAGGCGGTTTTCCGCGTCATATTCATAACCGGTCTCATTGTTCAAAGCATCAATTTTGCTGACAAGCAACCCATTGTTGTTATAGGTGTAACTGCTGGTATTGCCCCTGGCGTCAGTTTTGGTTAGAATGTTGCCGCGCCAGTCGTAAGTATAGCTGGTGGTGTTGCCCAGGGGATCGGCGACAGTCAGTAAGTTGCCAGCATCGTCATAAGTCATAGCGCTTGTTTTGCCGGCGTTATCGGTTATGGTAATCGGTTGCCCGGCCGCATTATAGCTGTAAGTAGTGGTGTTTTCCGCCGGGTCGGTTACAGTTTGCATCAAGCCATTCTGGTAAGTATATATAGTCGTGCCGGAGCCTAAGCCTGTGTCGGGGGTGGTTGTGCTGAGCAATAACCCGCTTTCATCATAGTTGTAGAGAGTTTCATTTCCTAATGAATCGGTTGTTTTTATTAAATTGCCATTCGAGTCATAAGTGAATGTACTTTGTTTTTCCAGAGCGTTTTCCACCAAAAGAAGGTTATTATTATCATCATATTCCATGGTGGTTGTATGACTCGCTGGATCAGTAACGGTAAGCAGATTGCCGTTACCGTCATAAGTATAGCTGGTTGTATGGTTAAGAGGGTCGGTTATGCTGGTGAGGCAGTTATTGATGTCGTAGGTGTAGGTACCGGTGATATTGCCGGGATAGGTTATATTAGTGCTACGGTACTTTTCGTCGAAGGTGGTTGTAATGGTGTTGCCAAGGGCGCTGAGCATGGTTGTCCGGTGGTTGTCCGGGTCATAGCTGAACTGGGTGGTGTTGCCGCTCCCGTCGGTCTGATGGGTAACTTTGCCACTATCATAAATGTTGCTTAACAAGGTATTACCGCCGGAAGCAATGATTTCGGTGAGGCCCTGTGTGTTATAGTGGTAGCTGGTGACATTCCCCAGCACATCCTGTACTGTGGCCAGGTTGCCTTCGTTGTCATAGGTATAGGTCACGGTCCGGCCGGCAGTGTCGGTTACGCCGGTGAGACGGTTGTTCGTGTCATAATTGAAGCTCAGGGTGCGGCCGGTGGGTTCACTGGCTAAGGTCAGCAGTCCACCGGTATAGGTCAGGGTAAGCGTATTGTTGTTTTGGTCCGTTATGCTGGTTAGTTGACCAATGTCGTTAAAGATATAACCGGTCTGGTCCTTGAAGGTGAGGGTATAGCCGCTGCCCGGCCCGGCAGTTAGTGTTTCAAAGCATCCGGCGGGTCGAACGTAACTGGTTCCATCGTATGTAAAGGTGTAAACATGCCCGTCGTCATAAGCGACGCTGACGCTGCCGTCCTGGTTGATGGTAAGGTGAACATTAAAATTATTGGTCCAGCCCTTGCCCTGGGTGCCTGTATAATCATCCTGAGAATTGTAGAATCTGGTAAACTCAAGGGACGGGCCTACGGAAGGAATGCAAAGGTCTGTCTGGGCCAGGATGAAGTTGCCAGTGGAAAGGTTAACGGATCCTTTTCCATACAGGCAGTAGGGACGTACGCCAAAGGTTTCTTTGGAGATAGTATTGACTTCTACAAAATATGGATAGCTGGTCCCTTCGTGAATTTTCCATACATCGGTGAAATCCCAGCCTGTAAATGTGACCTGACGCTGCATAGCGGAGGTTGTTTGCGGTGTTCCTTTGCCCGTATCAGACTGTCCCGATGTCTGCGTGTCGTAGTAGCATGATGCAACAATACCGCCTTGGTTAATGAAATCCAAATCTCCTATCAAGCCGCCGGCATTAGGACCGGTCGCCGTCACATAACCTTTGGAATATACTGCATTATCATTTTAGTTTCACCTCTCAAAATAATAATTTATAGAGAATTTCCCGCTTTTTATACTCGGAAAAACACTCCTCTGGAGCCCCCGAACACAAAAACACAACCAAAAGAAAAAGCCCGTCTTGCATCCCATTTGACCGAATGCCGCGGACTTCTTGTGAATTAACTTCGGCAACCCGGCTGTCAATAGTCGGCATAAAACCTCAACCGTAGACCCGTGGCTTTGCGTCCCTGGCTTTCGCCAGGTTTGCTCTTTCGTGGGAACTGTTATTTAATTTTATAGTATTATACATTTTATAGAAATGTTTTACAATATCCTGCATCAATTTTATTTTCTATCTGCTGTCCTTATCCAATAAATATTATGACATGCTATTTATACATTTAATGGCTGCTATTCTTAAGTTGTGAAGTCTAGCTTTACTCAAGCAGACCGAGCCTATCCAATACTACGGCCAACATCTCTCTAGTGACATTTCCTTGCGGCTCCGTGCCGTCCATAATGCCTTTTAGCTTTGCCTTATTCCACGAAGCGCCGGCCCAGGGGCTGGCTGAAGCATACTCTAAGCTTTTGATTTCATTTAACATGACATCACTTGCATGCTGCCAACTCCAGAAGCTGATTCCCGGCATTCCAAGTTCACCTGCGGTTTTTATGAAACGCGTAATTTCCCCAAACTTTATATCCCCATAGCTCTGGCCAACAGGCGCCATTTGGAGTCCAAATTGACTGTACTGCTGAACGCAATCCTTTAAAGCGTCTTCCGGCGCCATCCTAAAATCGCCCCAATATACCTGCGGCAATGCCACGTCACAAAAAGCTGAAAATTTCTTATATGGAAATTGAGCATGGTATACCGGGAGGGCAAACGTGCTGTAACCAAGCTTCACATTTTTCATTATTGATGATGAAGAAATCCCGCCGGATAAAGCAGCTGCTTTTTTCTCACCATTCTGGTTCTCATATTCTATTTCCGCGTCGATAACCAGCCAGTCAGCTCCACCCTTGACTGCCTTTTCCATGCATGTTATTTCACCGGAAATATTGTTGCCATAACTGTAACCCCACGCGCCGACTATCAATCCGGCATTTTTTGCAGGACCGGCAATCTTGTCTAATTGATTCCAATAATTTTTGCCGTCCCACGCTTTGACAAGCAACCCTGTTAAGCCCAAGCTTACTGCTTTGTTAATAATATTATTTATTACACCCTTTTCTGCAAGCTCCAATTCCCATATCCACATCTGCTTACCAGCCCATGGCTCCAAATCTACCACTCCATTTCCCAGGATTTTTATAGAGCGCAAACTAGTTATTAATACCATATGGAATAGAATTATCCCTGTGAATGAATCCAAAAAAACAAAACCCCACGGTATCAACCGTGAGGTTTTAAAATTATTCTGGCGACGACCTACTCTCCCAGGGGCCGACGCCCCAAGTACCATCGGCTCAGGAGGGCTTAACTGCCGTGTTCGGGATGGGAACGGGTGTACCCCCTCCGACATTGTCACCAGAAATATTTATCGTTTTAATCGGGATGTTCTCTCAAAACTGTACAGCATACTTGAACAAGTTGTCGTCTTTCGCCTTTTGTCTTCGTCTTTTACCGACTACTGACTACCGACTACCGACTACTGATTAGGTCAAGCCCTCGACCTATTAGTACCGGTCAGCTGAACTGGTTACCCAGCTTACACACCCGGCCTATCTACCTGGTAGTCTCCCAGGGGTCTTACTAGCTTGTGCTATGGGAAACCTCATCTCGAGGGGGGCTTCGCGCTTAGATGCTTTCAGCGCTTATCCCGGCCAGACATAATTACCCAGCGCTACTCCTGGCGGAATAACTGGTACACCAGTGGTCTGTCCATCCCGGTCCTCTCGTACTAGGGACAGCTCCTCTCAAGTTTCCTGCGCCTGCGACGGATAGGGACCGAACTGTCTCACGACGTTCTGAACCCAGCTCACGTACCGCTTTAATGGGCGAACAGCCCAACCCTTGGGACCTACTACAGCCCCAGGATGCGATGAGCCGACATCGAGGTGCCAAACCTCCCCGTCGATGTGGACTCTTGGGGGAGATAAGCCTGTTATCCCCGGGGTAGCTTTTATCCGTTGAGCGACGGCTCTTCCACTCGATACCGCCGGATCACTAAGCCCGACTTTCGTCCCAGCTCGACCTGTCCGTCTCGCTGTCAAGCTCCCTTCTGCCTTTACACTCTGTGCGCGCGATTTCCAACCGCGCTGAGGGAACCTTTGGGCGCCTCCGTTACTCTTTGGGAGGCGACCGCCCCAGTCAAACTGCCCGCCTGATACTGTCCACGTCCCGGTTTCACGGGACTGTGTTAGAACTTCAATACTCAAAGGGTGGTATCCCAACGTTGGCTCCGCCAATACTAGCGTACTGACTTCCCCGCCTCCCACCTATCCTGTACATCCAATACCAAAACCCAATGTCAGGTTGCAGTAAAGCTCCACGGGGTCTTTCTGTCCTGTCGCAGGTAGCCGGCATCTTCACCGGCATTACAATTTCACCGAGTCCCTCGTTGAGACAGCGCCCAAATCGTTACGCCTTTCGTGCGGGTCGGAACTTACCCGACAAGGAATTTCGCTACCTTAGGACCGTTATAGTTACGGCCGCCGTTTACTGGGGCTTCGGTTCAAAGCTTCGACTTTAAGTCTGACCTCTCCCCTTAACCTTCCAGCACCGGGCAGGCGTCAGCCCCTATACTTCATCTCGCGATTTTGCAGGGACCTGTGTTTTTGGTAAACAGTCGCTTGGGCCTTTTCTCTGCGACCCCCTCACGCTCCAAACGTTTGTTCTTCACGCTAACGGGGTACCCCTTCTCCCGAAGTTACGGGGTCATTTTGCCGAGTTCCTTAACGAGGGTTTTCTCGCGCGCCTTAGGATTCTCACCCCACCTACCTGTGTCGGTTTGCGGTACGGGCACTTAAATGCCTCGTTAGAGGTTTTTCTTGACAGTTTGGGCGCCGGCTGCTTCGCTACTAAATTTCGCTCCCCATCAGTTCTCGGGCTTTTTTAAGAGACGGTTTTTCCTGTCTCTTACCCTACCTCCTTGGACGCACTTTTCCAATCGTGCGCTCAGCTTACCCTCCTGTGTCACCCCATCCTTCAAACGGCATTAAGTGGCATCGGATTCTCAACCGATTTTCCATCGCCTACGCTATTTAGCCTCGGCTTAGGCCCCGGCTTACTCTGGGCGGACGAGCCTTCCCCAGAAAACCTTAGGCTTTCGGCGGGCAGGATTCTCACCTGCCTTTTCGTTTACTTATACCGGCATTCTCACTTCTCACCCGTCCACAGCTCCTTTCGGTACTGCTTCAACCAGATGAGAACGCTCCCCTACCATTTCGGTAGTCAGTAGTCGGTTGTCAGTTGTCGGTTTTGCTTCTAGTCCATGCTTCTCTGAGCCGGTAGATTTGTTTCCCAACTACCTCATATTCTTGGCTCAACTCCGAGTAGGTTTTGTTGTCTATATATCCCAAGTCTTTTACCAACTCAACCAATACTCTCGTTTCATTGCATGAACCTAATGCAGTCCTTAGAAAGTGCATGAATTCCTTGTCAGATTTTACTCTACCATATCCTTCTGCAATGTTTAGTGCTATTGATACGGCAGAACGCCTTATCTGACTTCCTATTTCACGCCTTTCCTGTGTCGGAAATTCCTGGGTTAACTTGTGTACTTTTAAAGCCAGTTGATATGACTTGTTGTATACTTCAAGCTTTCTATATCCCATTTTTTCCTCCAACTACTGACTACTCACTACTGACTACCGAAATCCGCGGCTTCGGTGACAGGCTTAGCCCCGTTACATTTTCGGCGCAGAGCCACTTGACCAGTGAGCTATTACGCACTCTTTAAATGGTGGCTGCTTCTAAGCCAACATCCTGGTTGTCCGGGCAACTCCACATCCTTTTCCACTTAGCCTGTCTTTGGGACCTTAGCCGGCGGTCTGGGCTGTTTCCCTCTTGACTACGAACCTTAGCACCCGCAGTCTGACTCCTAGGGTCAAAATATCCGGCATTCGGAGTTTGATTGGGTTCGGTAATCGGTGAAGACCCCTAGCCCAGTCAGTGCTCTACCTCCGGTATTCATCCCTAAGGCTAGCCCTAAAGCTATTTCGGGGAGAACCAGCTATTTCCGGGTTCGATTGGCATTTCACCCCTACCCACACCTCATCCGCCGCCTTTTCAACGACGGTCGGTTCGAGCCTCCACTTTATTTTACTAAAGCTTCACTCTGGACATGGGTAGATCACCCGGTTTCGGGTCTACTCCAACGGACTTCCTTCGCCCTATTAAGACTTGCTTTCGCTGCGGCTCCGCGTCTCTTTCGCTTAACCTTGCCCGCTGGACGTAACTCGCCGGTCCGTTCTACAAAAAGTACGCCATCACACTTCGGTAGTCAGTAGTCGGTAGTCTGTTGTCGGATTGCTTGTTGGAATTCGCCTTTAGGCGAATTCCTTCCTAATCTGACTACTGACTACTCACTACCGACTACCGAATAGTGCTCTGACTGTTTGTAAGCATACGGTTTCAGGTGCTGTTTCACTCCCCTCCCGGGGTGCTTTTCACCTTTCCCTCACGGTACTTGTTCACTATCGGTCGCACCGGGTATTTAGCCTTGGGAGGTGGTCCTCCCGGATTCCCACAGGGTTCCCCGTGTCCCGTGGTACTTGGGATACTCTCGTAGTACCTCGACTTTTCGCCTACAGGGGTTTTACCTCCTATGCCGGGCCTTTCCAGGCCGCTTCGGCTAAATCTACTACACTATCTGATGAGAGTCCCGCAACCCCAGTCGTGCATGCACTACTGGTTTAGGCTCGCCCCGCTTCGCTCGCCGCTACTAGGGGGTTCGATCTTTCTTTCTTTTCCTCCGGCTACTAAGATGTTTCAGTTCGCCGGGTGCCCTCCGTTAACCTATGGATTCAGCTAACGGTGACGGGGGTTTGCCCCCGCCGGGTTGCCCCATTCGGATATCTACGGATCTATGCCTGTTTGCGGCTCCCCGTAGCTTTTCGCAGCTTGCCACGTCCTTCTTCGGCCCTGTGCGCCTAGGCATCCACCGTATGCCCTTTGCAGCTTGACCTAATTTCGCGCGCTACTTAGAACATCTTCTATGCTCTAGTTACTCTTGTTCTCCTATGCTGTGCAGTTTTCAAAGAACGATTGGGTGGTTGGTGGTTAGTGGTTTGTCGTTGGACTCCTTCTAACTACCTACCTTCCCTATTGAGAGAATTTAATATTAATGGCTTCGGCTTCGGTTGGCCTACCCAACCGCTAACCACCCGCCACTAACTACTAAATTGGTGGAGATGAGCGGATTCGAACCGCTGACCCCCTGCTTGCAAGGCAGGTGCTCTCCCAGCTGAGCTACACCCCCAATGTCGGTAGTCTGTTGTCTGTTGTCGGTAGTCGGTTTATTCGTTGGAATTTGCCGCAGGCAAATTCCTTCTTAAAATCTAACTACTGACTACCTACTACCCACTACTGAAATTGGTGGGACTAGGTGGACTCGAACCACCGACCTCACGCTTATCAGGCGTGCGCTCTAGCCGGCTGAGCTATAGTCCCACGGTCTCTCAAAACTAAACAGTGCATTCGGTAGTCTGTTGTCTGTTGTCGGTTGTCGGATTGTCCGTTGGAATTTGCCGCAGGCAAATTCCTTCTCATCTCCCACTACTGACTACTCACTACGAACTACTGAATTGATGGATGGTCGACCTGGAGTATTATTCAGTTGTAGGTTGTCTGTTATCAGTTGTCGGATTATTCGTCGGAATTTGCTTTCGCAAATTCTTAAAATCTAACTACTGACTACTCACTACCCGCTACTGATATCTTCTCCTTAGAAAGGAGGTGATCCAGCCGCACCTTCCGATACGGCTACCTTGTTACGACTTCACCCCAATCACCAACCCCACCTTCGACGGCTGCCTCCTGTTAAGGTTAGCTCACCGGCTTCGGGTGTTGTCAGCTTTCGTGGTGTGACGGGCGGTGTGTACAAGGCCCGGGAACGTATTCACCGCAGTATGCTGACCTGCGATTACTAGCGATTCCGACTTCATGCAGGCGAATTGCAGCCTGCAATCCGAACTGAGACCGGCTTTTTGGGATTTGCTCCGCCTCGCGGCTTCGCTTCCCTTTGTACCGGCCATTGTAGCACGTGTGTAGCCCAGGACATAAGGGGCATGATGATTTGACGTCATCCCCACCTTCCTCCGTTTTGTCAACGGCAGTTCCTCTAGAGTGCTCGCCTTCACGCGTTAGCAACTAAACGTAGGGGTTGCGCTCGTTGCGGGACTTAACCCAACATCTCACGACACGAGCTGACGACAACCATGCACCACCTGTCTCCCTGTTTACCCGAAGGCAAAACTCTGTGTTTCCACAGTCATCAGGGGATGTCAAACCCTGGTAAGGTTCTTCGCGTTGCGTCGAATTAAACCACATGCTCCACCGCTTGTGCGGGCCCCCGTCAATTCCTTTGAGTTTCAACCTTGCGGCCGTACTCCCCAGGCGGGGTGCTTATTGTGTTAACTACGGCACAGAAGGGGTCGATACCTCCTACACCTAGCACCCATCGTTTACGGCGTGGACTACCGGGGTATCTAATCCCGTTCGCTCCCCACGCTTTCGCGCCTCAGCGTCAGTAACAGGCCAGAGAGCCGCCTTCGCCACTGGTGTTCCTCCCAATATCTACGCATTTCACCGCTACACTGGGAATTCCACTCCCCTCTCCTGCCCTCAAGTCTACCAGTTTCTCAGGCACGCTACCGGTTGAGCCGATAGTTTTCACCATAAGACTTAGTAAACCGCCTACGCGCCCTTTACGCCCAGTAATTCCGGACAACGCTCGCCCCCTACGTTTTACCGCGGCTGCTGGCACGTAGTTAGCCGGGGCTTCCTCCTCAGGTACCGTCATTTTTTTCTTCCCTGAAGACAGAATTTTACAACCCGAAGGCCTTCTTCATCCACGCGGCGTTGCTCCGTCAGGCTTTCGCCCATTGCGGAAGATTCCCCACTGCTGCCTCCCGTAGGAGTCTGGACCGTGTCTCAGTTCCAGTGTGGCCGTCCACCCTCTCAGGCCGGCTACCCATCGTCGCCTTGGGGGTCTCTTACACCTCCAACCAGCTAATGGGACGCGGACCCATCTTAATGCGGATTGCTCCTTTCCTCAAAAAAACATGTGTTCCCTTGAGCGTATCCGGTATTAGCGCCAGTTTCCCGGCGTTATCCCGGTCGTTAAGGCAGGTTATCCACGCGTTACTCACCCGTCCGCCACTAAAGTTTGAGATTCGCAAGCTTCCTCTCAAACCTCCGTTCGACTTGCATGTGTTAAGCACGCCGCCAGCGTTCGTCCTGAGCCAGGATCAAACTCTCCATCTATATCTGAAAAATTTGATCTCGCTCGTTAATTTAGTCGTGTGTCGTGAGTCGTGGAACGTGGGATTCAGGCATTCCTTCCGGGTCCCTTTCTCACGTTTCATTTCTCACTCTACACGTCGTTGTTTTGGAATACTGCTCGTTAGTTTTCACTTGACGAGAGTCATGTGTTTGAGTCATGGTTTGTAGTTCGCTTGTCGTGTGAACTCCCGGCTTCCTCTTGGGTCCTGGACCCTTGAGTCTGTCATTCATTCCCACGTCTCACGTCTCACATCCCACGTCTCATTTCCATCCATGCACTGTTTAGTTTTCAAAGACCGTGTCGCCCTTTAGCGCGACGCAAGTGTTATCCTATCATTTCTGCCGGCCCCGTGTCAACTGGTATTTTCTGGCCGGGTTCGTACCCTTGTGTCTTAAAAACGACGGATATTTGCTGTCCCGGATTCTAATATTATCATGTTTATGTGTCTTTTGTCAAGTTGATTGAGCTTAAATTGTAGCCGCAAATAAAACATTCCCGGAAGCAAGTACGTCCGGGAATGATACAAAAATTTTCAACTATGCTTGCTCGCGTGGTTTCATCAGCGGGAACAGCAAAACGTCGCGTATGGAGGATGAATTGGTCAACAGCATCACCAACCTGTCGATCCCTATGCCCATGCCGCCTGCCGGGGGCATCCCGTATTCCAGAGCATTTATGTAGTCTTCGTCCATCATATGCGCCTCATCATCACCGGCTTTGCGCTTCTCAACCTGTTTTAAAAACCTGCCTTTTTGGTCAATGGGGTCGTTTAGCTCGGAAAAAGCGTTGGCCATCTCGCGGCCATAGATAAACAGCTCAAAGCGATCGGTCAAATCCGGGTTTTCCGCCTTGCGTTTGGCCAGTGGAGATATCTCGACAGGATAGTCCATAATAAAGGTGGGCTGGATCAGCTTGGGCTCAACGACCTCATCGAAGACCTTGTTCAGTACCGAACCCCAGGTGTCCGTCCCGTCCAGTTCTATTCCCAACCGGGCCTGTTTCGCCGCGCTGCGCGCCTCCGCGTCATCCTTAATCATATGGAAATCCAGCCCGGAGTGCAGCTTAACTGCTTCAAGCATGGGCATCCTTGTCCACCCCGGAGACAGGTCGATGGCCGTGCCCTCGTACTCAACCTTTGTTGTTCCCATAACCTCTGCGGCAACAGTTGAGACCAGCTCTTCGGCAAGGTCCATCATGACGTGGTAATCGGCGTAGGCCTGGTAGAGTTCGAGCATGGTAAACTCGGGATTATGCTTGGTCGAAATGCCCTCGTTGCGGAAGTTGCGGTTTATTTCGTAGACTTTTTCAAATCCCCCCACCAGCAGGCGCTTTAAGTATAATTCGGGAGCGATCCGCAAGTACAGGTTGATGTCCAGCGCGTTGTGGTGCGTTATAAAAGGCCGCGCCTCCGCTCCCCCGGCGATCGTCTGCATCATCGGGGTCTCAACTTCCAGGAAACCCTTGCGGTCCATAAAAACGCGTATAGCCCGGATGATTTTACTCCTGGCTTCGAAAACTTCTTTTACGTCTGGATTTACAATCAGGTCAACGTAACGCTGCCGGTAGCGCAGGTCGACATCCTTTAAGCCGTGCCATTTCTCCGGCAACGGCCTTAATGACTTGGACAATAGCGTAAATTGCGCCACTGCTATAGTAATCTCGCCCATACGCGTCTTGAAGACCTTGCCGCTCACTCCGATAATATCGCCAATGTCCAGCTTGCCGAAAAGCTCGTAAGCTTCCGGCCCGATATCATTTAATCGCAGATATACCTGTATTTTTCTGGAGCCGTCCTGGATGTGGGCAAACGTGGCCTTGCCCATACCCCGCCGGGACATAATACGTCCCGCCAAAACTACACTCTGGTCTTCAAACTCAGCAAAATGGTCGAGGATCTCGCCTGCCTGGTGCGTGCGTATGAAACGGCCGCCATAAGGTTCTATGCCTTTGGCGCGGATCTCGGCAAGTTTCTCACGGCGTACCTGCATTAATTCATTCAAATCCTCTTCCGGTTTCTCAAGCGCCTCACACATATCCTTTTTTTGTTCCGACATATCTAAAAATCCCCCGGTTCCTAACGCAAAATGTCCACAATTTGGTATTTCAACTGACCTGCCGGTACGCTAACCTCTACGATATGGTCTTTGGGTTGTCCCAGGATGGCCTTGCCGACCGGAGACTCGTTTGATATTTTATTGGCGCCGGGATTGGCCTCAACTGAACCGACGATGGTATAGGTAAATTCGTCCCCACTCTCAAGGTCTTTTAAAAGCACAGTGGACCCGATCGATACCACTCGGGTATCCAGGTTTTCATCATCGATAATTTTCGCGTTGCGCAGCATTTTCTCCAGGGTCAGTATGCTGCCTTCGATGAACGCCTGCTCATTTTTGGCGTCCTCGTACTCTGAATTCTCGCTGATGTCCCCGAAGCCAATGGCCTGTTTAATCCTCTCGGCAACCTCTCTCCTCTTTACTGATTTGAGCTGTTCCAGTTCATCCTCCAGTTTTTTAAGACCTTCCACCGTGAGGATAACTTCCTTTTCCTTCATAAACATTATCTCCTTATTCATGTATTAAGGCATGATAAAACAAATATATGTTTAAACCCTTTATTTATGCGATACCATACAAAAAGGCCTATACTACACTCAAAGCACTGCAAAAGAAAATATCCTGCAGTGCTTGCTATGTACCGGGACAAATACCCACTACCCCAATCCCCGTGGCCCAAGTGTGTCCGGGTTCTGTGTTAATTTTGTCCGACCTATTCCGGCATCGATATAAAAATAAAAACAATGAAAAACCATTGCTAGAAAAAACAGTTTATATTGGGGACCCCCCTGGAGCCTTTTCCTAAACATTATAAAAAGACAGACCTGCTTTGTCAAGGCCATCTCGCTCTATATGAATTTATTTTGCCCGGCACGCTGTTTAATTTGTTCTATTTCCTGGTTGGTCATGGCCCGGCCAAAGCTGCGAAAGCCGCCCAGTTTAAACCCGTGTTTCCTGGCTAAGACATCAATTTCTTCAACCTGCTCGATCGTAAGTTCACGGCCCAGGGTATAGCTCTCATAACGCTTTTCAAGAGACAAAATCATGGTCTCGGCCATACAGGCGTAGGCCGTGCGGGGTGGAAAACCAAAGTTGAGGTTGAACTCCACATCTCCGGGAATCTCAACTACACCACCCTCTATGACCAGGACATCATCCCTGAGTTCGGCCACCCGCGCCGAGACATCACGCGGTCTGGCCACGTCGCAGACCACCGCTCCGGGCTTGAGGTCCTCCGGCTCGATTACCGTGTCAATAGAGCTGGTTACCGTAATGATAACATCGGCGGAGCGGAGAGCTTTCCCGGTATCCGAGGTCACCTTCACCGCCAGGCCCGTGTCGTAAAGGATTTTACCGGCCAGTTCCTCCAGCTTGCGCTCATTCCTGGCCACCAGGGTCATGCTTTTGGCATCCCTGGCCAGGATCAGGGCGCAAATCCGGCCGATAGCGCCGGTGGCCCCCAGAATTACCACGTTAGAGCTTTTTAAATCATGGCCCATGGCTTGAGCCGCCGACCTGGTGGACTCAATGGCCGTAGCTACGGTGTAGCTGTTCCCGGTAGTAACCGGTATCTTCAGCTCTTTGGCCACTGTCACGCCGGCGTCTCCCACCACCTTGGTGAAAGCGCCCAGACCCAGGATCTTGGCGCCCAGTTTTTCCGCTACGCGCCCCCCCTGGATAATCTTTTTTAACACATATGCCTGGGGAAGTCTCATCATCAGGTCTGCTGTGAGGGGACAGGCGATGAACCAGCCTTCCGTTTCAGCCAAAGAAGAGCGTACACCTGTGATATGGGCTACATTCATCGACGGGAGCATGGCAAATGCCCGTTCAATAACCCGGTCGGGAACAAACCTGGCAAATTTAAATTTTCTGCTGACATCTCCCGCGTGCATAGGGTGAATCATAAAAGCGAAGTTCTGCAGGTGGGTCCCCTCCTATCCTTTAATTGCCCGAACCAGTTCAATTATTTTTTCTGTTTCAACATACTTATCTTCCTGGATGGGCGACTCGCCAATCTCAAAGCCCACCACTTCCTTGTCCAGTACCGCTTCGATAATCTTGATCCTTTTGTTGGAGCCGATCATCACAACCTGGTCAAAGGAATGGAGCATAGCTATTGTTTCCATGATTGAGTCAAAAAGGGTTAACCCGCTCTTATCTCTTAGATACTCCCAGCGCTCCTTTTCCGACATGAGAAAGATAAGATCTACACCTTCCCCTTCCAGCGCCTCACGGACTTCCTCTTTGTTTAAAATTGGAAAGCCAACCACGGCCAGGCTGCGGCCCTTCCTGATTTCGCCCAGACTCTCAAGACGGGATACAAGGGTCCGGTCCACCCCCAGGCGGGTTGCCACCTCAGTCTGTGATAGACCCTTTGCCCTCATGATGAGGATTTCACTCACAGCCTGGTCAATCTTGCGCCGGCTGAGTATTTTCTCTCCCAAACGGATTAAATCCAAAGCTTATCACCTATTTCGGTCGTCAGTCGTCCGATGTCGGACGTCGGTATATGCTGCATTTCTCTTGGGTAAGAGGATTTGTCAGGCATACTTTGCTTTAGGGGTATTCCACATACCGCTATCGCGTCACCAGCAGGGCATAAGTACCTAGTAATGTAGGTGCGATTTCAATCGCACTTGCATGGCGCAACAGAGGCTTGTTTATACGTACTATTATGGGGTCATGTGCGTAGTATTGCTCCGTACGTGGGAGCATATTTAAGGTTAGGACTAATAATAATATATTCGTCCCGGGTATATTCATGTGCACAAAATTGTGTACATACTAGATTTTAACAGAAAAATAAGCCCTCTCGCAAGGGCTGACGAAAATTTTATCTCTTATTTTGAAAATAATTCTTTAATTATCGACATTTTCCTCGAACAAGCCAAGAATACTGCTGATTTCCTCCCGGGACCCGGCCTTATTTATCAAATCTCTCAACCTGGCTGAACCGCGCATTCCTCGTGTATACCAGGCAGCGTGCTTGCGCATCTCCCAGACCGCCACCCTCTCCCCCTTGGACTGGACGAGAAGGTCCAAGTGCCTCTGCGCCATGGCGACCTTCTCTTCAGGTTTTGGCTCGGGCAGCAGCTCGCCGTATTTTAAAAAGTGCACAGTGCGCGAGAACATCCAGGGATTGCCGAGGGCGGCCCGGCCGATCATAACCGCGTCGCACCCTGTCTCTTCCATCATGGCCAGGGCATCTAGCGGGGACCAAATGTCCCCGTTGCCGATAACCGGGACCTTGACTGCCTTTTTAACCGCGGCAATTGCTCCCCAGTCGGCCTTTCCGCTGTAGAACTGGGAACGGGTCCGCCCGTGTACGGTTACTGCCGCGGCCCCCGCGTCAACCACCGCCCGCGCCAGTTCCACCGCGTTAACGGACTTTTCGTCCCAGCCCTTGCGCATTTTAACGGTAACAGGGACTTGCACTCTATCTACCACCGACTTGACAATTTTCGCAGCCTTTTCTACGTCCTTCATCAGGGCGGAGCCTTCTCCGTTCCGGACGATTTTGGGTGTCGGGCAACCCATGTTGATATCTATCAAAGAGGCCCCGCAACTCTCAACGATTTCCGCGGCGCCGGCCATATAGGCGGGCTCGGAGCCGAATATCTGAATGCTTACCGGCCTGGACTCCCCGTCAATATTAAGGATGGCGCCGGTTTTAACGTTTCCATACAAAAGCGCCTGGTCACTCACCATTTCGGTGCAGACCAGGCCGCAACCAGCCTCTTTAGCTAAGGTGCGATAAGCTTTGTCGGTAATACCTGCCATTGGCGCCGATATAACCGGGTTCTCCAGTTGAACGGAACCGATTTTCACCGCGTTGTCAAATTCCTCTCATAAATTAAGAGCAAGCCGGTCAGGGTCAGGAAAGCATCTACTTTTTCAATGGTTGCGCTGGACTCGGCAATGAGTGGAGCCAACCCCCCGGTAGCAATAACCATACTATTTTCACCAAGTTCCTTTTTCATCCGTCTGGTAATCTCGTCGACCTGGCCGACAAAACCGTAATATATGCCGGCCTGCATGCTGCTGACGGTGTTTCTGCCAATTAAAGCCGACGGCTTTGCTATTTCTACCCGGGGTAGTTTGGCGGCTCTGGCAAAGAGGGCTTCCGTTGAAATGCCGATACCTGGCGCTATAGCTCCACCCAGGTATTCCCCCCTGGCGTTAATGGCGCAGAAGGTCGTGGCCGTCCCGAAGTCGACGATAATCAAAGGGCATCCGTATTTTTCAATCCCCGCCACGGCATTGACAATGCGGTCGGCGCCCACTTCCCTGGGGTTTTCGTATTTCACCGGAAGGCCGGTCTTAATGCCCGGCCCTACCACCAGGGGGCTTATGTTGAAAAATTTCCGGCACATTTTTTCCAGGGTATAGGTCAGAGGAGGCACCACGGTGGAAATAACCATGGCGTGGATCGATTTCATTTCCAGCCCTGCGATGTCAAACAGCTCTTTGAGCATAACCCCGTACTCGTCCGAGGTGCGATGGCGGTTAGTGGACAGCCGCCAGTTTGCTACGAGTTCACGATCCTTATAGACACCCAAAACAATATTGGTATTACCCACATCAAAAACCAGGACCATACCTGTCCCCCTCCCCGGTACATCTTAACCAATTTTAGCAGAGAGCCCGGCTGCGGCGCAAGAAGCTCCAGGCGCAAATATCAAATATAATACATATCCGCCTCTTTAGAACGGCGTATGCGCTCCGCATCGTCGCACAAATCAGCCAGGTTGATCTGAGTAAGCACGTCTCTCAAAGAGTCCCGCACCCTTTGCCACAAAACACGTGTTACGCAGGTATTCGACCAGTCGCATAATACCTGCTCATCCTCGTTAACGCATTCGGTTAGGTCCAGCGGCCCCTCTACGAGCCGGATGATGTCCCAAGCCGTTATCTTGTCAGGTCCTTGACTCAGCAGGTAACCGCCCTGAGCGCCGCGGACGCTGCGCACCAGTCCGCCTTTCCTCAGGGAAGTCATCAACTGCTCCAGGTATCCTTCCGATATACCCTGATTTTCGGCCACCTTAATGAGCGGAACCGGCTCTCCCCTCTCGTAATGCCGGGCAAATTCCACCATGGCCCTCAGGCCGTAACGGGCCCGGGTTGAAAATCTCATGTCGCACCCCTCCGTCATCATTCCCGACCTTGCTGTATATCAATTTAAAATGTTTCATCTTTGTTCGGATTTAGTAGTAATTTGCAGGTACAGGCGTAAGGCGTAAGTCGTAAGGCGTAAAATATATTTAATATATAGCTTGTCGTGAGGCCTTTACAACGGCCTGCGGCAGCTATTGCTCCCGCCGGCGCCGCTTCATGCAAGTAATGCCTAAAAAGGTGAAGCGGAACGCAACTCTTCTATGACCGGGCCAATGGTCGCCAGAAAATATTCAACGTCCTCCTCCGTATTATCCCGTCCCAGTGTCAAACGCAGGGAACCATATGCCAGATGGGGCGGAATACCCATGGCCAGCAGCACATGTGACGGCTCCAGGGAACCCGAAGTGCACGCCGACCCGCTGGAGGCCGCGATCCCTTTCAGGTCCAGGTTGTGCAGCATGGACTCGGCCTCAATATGTTCAAAACAAAAGCTGGCATGGTTGGGCAGTCGCAGCACAGGGTGTCCGGTAAGTTGAACTTCCTCAACACTACCGGTTACACCGCTGATCAACCTGTCCCGTAGGGCTTTTAGACGGTTGCCTTCTATTGCCTGGTCCGCTGCGGCCAGTTCAACCGCCTTGCCCAGGCCGATGATGCCGGGGATGTTTTCGGTGCCGGCCCGCCGCAGCCGCTCCTGCGCTCCGCCGTGCAGCAGCGTTTGCTTCCAGCGGGTCCCCTTGCGGATATACAGCGCTCCAATGCCCTTGGGGCCGTATATCTTGTGAGCGGATATGGTCAGCAGGTCGCAGTTCAGGTCGTTGACATCGACCGGTATTTTACCGAAGCTCTGCACGGCGTCAATGTGAAAGAGAACACCCCGCTCCCTGGCAATTTTACCGATTTCAGCCGCAGGCATAATGGAGCCTACTTCGTTGTTGGCGTGCATGATAGTAATCAGGGTGGTCTTGTCGGTAATGGCGTCCTTTACTGCTTCCACACTGACCATACCGTAGCGGTCAACGGGCAGAATCGTTGTCTCAAAGCCCTGCTTGCCCAGCGCCTTTACGGTGTTGAGCACGGCGTGATGTTCAACGGCGCTGGTAATAATATGGTTGCCTTTTTTGAAGTTGGTAGCAGCTGCCCCGTGTATGGCCAGGTTGTCGGCTTCGGTCCCCCCGCTGGTAAAGACGATTTCCTCACGGTCGGCGCCGAGGGCATGCGCTACCTTTTCCCTGGCCTCTTCAACCGCTTTTTTGGCGGCGTAGCCGAAAAAATGGTGGCTGGATGGATTGCCGAAGTTGTCACCAGTTAAGAAGCGGTATATCTCATCGGCGACACGCCGGTCAACAGGTGTGGTACCGCTGTGGTCAAGATAGATCCTGGGCAATGGACGACCCCCTCCGATACTAAGACTAAAGTCTTTAAGGCAGAATTAGCCCAATAATATCAGATTTTTTATATTTCAATCACCTGAAACCGTATCACATTACTAGGGTATTGTCAACCAAGGAGGTAAAAAAAGCGCTTCCGCGCTGGCCTCGATCATTTCTCTGCCGGTAACCTGCGAAAAGTCTACCTGGTATCCCGCGTTTTCGGCAAGGTACTGCATAAAAAGCCGTTGTACCCGCCCGTTGCCTTCCCGAAACGGGTGGATCACATTGATCTCACTGAGATAAAAGGATAAGCGGAAGGGCATCTCATTTTCCGGAGTGCCGCTTAGATACATCTCCTTTTTCAGCCTTCCAAACAGCTCGTTTGCATTGGATTCTATGTAAGACGCTTGAACACCGGACGCACTTTATTAGCTCGGTGCATGTCTCCGTTATCGCCGATATATGCCTGTAATGGATCAAGCACAATCAGCTTTGCGCCGGTTTCCTGCACAGCCTGCTCCAGACGTTCATCGCACAGAGTGAGTTCCTTGTCCGATTCATCGATGACCATCACACGGGAACAGTCTGCGCCGGACGCTTCCAGCCTCGGCTTAATGGTATCTGCCAGACCGTCCTCTGCCGACTGGTATATTACTCTGATAGGTTTCGCTGCTGCTTTTTCCTCCGGCAGCGGCTTGCCTGTTGTCAGCAGAGCAATCATCGCCAGAACAAAAGATGTCTTGCTTCGCCGGGATCGCTACACATATTTCTATAAAACTGCTTAAATGTCGAATAAACATAAACGGAATCTTTACAAATGCGTAAAATATATTGTAAAGCGCATGCAAATTTTGGTATAATAAGTTGAAACTTAGGAAATGGGTGGCGAATATGCGAGTAAGTTATAAAAAATTATGGAAGCTCCTTATTGATAGAGATATGAAAAAGAAGGATCTGCAATTGGCATCGGGATTAAGTTCAACCACCATTGCCAAACTCTCAAATCATGAGAATGTCAGCATGGAAGTCCTGATTAAAGTATGTGCCACTCTCGGCGTTGATTTCGGAGACATTATGGAATTAGTTCCGGACCTGCAGGACAACACAAAATAAATTAACATATAGCCAATAAAGGAGCCTACTATGGAAATTTTCGATAATATAACAAAAACTGTGAAGAATGATTTAGCGGTTACAATCGAAAAGGGCAGCCGCCTTTCAATTGCTGCCGCTTGTTTTTCCATATACGCATACCAGGTTTTGAAAAAACAATTTGACAATATTGACGAGCTTCGTTTCATATTCACATCGCCTGCCTTTGTCACTGAAAAAGCACCTAAAGAAAAACGCGAATTTTATATCCCCCGCCTCAACCGTGAGCGCAGCCTTTATGGAACAGAATTTGAAGTGAAGTGTTATGAAATAATAGGGGGATGAATTATTATGGATAAAATGCGTTTTGAATCGGCGAACCTGACCGCCGCGAATATTGATAAGATAGCGGAACTTTTTCCCGGTGTTGTCACTGAAGGAAAAGTAAATTTCGACCTGCTGCGCTCCCTGCTGGGCGATGAAGTATATGGCGATGAAGCATATGAGTTTACCTGGGTAGGCAAAAGGGCTGCCATTGCCGAGGCCGGCAGGCCTATTCGCAAGACGCTGCGCCCATGCCCGGAGGAAAGCAAAAACTGGGACACCACCGAAAACCTTTACATAGAGGGTGACAATCTTGATGTGCTCAAGCTCTTGCAGGAGAGCTATCTTGGCAAGGTGAAGATTATTTATATAGATCCGCCGTACAATACGGGCAATGATTTTGTTTACCGTGATAACTTCACGCGGGATAAAGACGAGTATGAAGAGGAAGCGGGCGTATATGACGAGGATGGTGACCGCCTGTTTCGCAATACTGAAAGCAATGGGCGATTTCACTCCGACTGGTGCAGCATGATGTATCCGAGGCTGTTGCTTGCGAGGAATTTGCTGCGGAATGATGGGGTTATTTTTATCAGTATAGATGATAATGAAATAGCACAGCTTCGAAAGATCTGCGATGAAGTATTCGGGGAATCAAATTTCGTCGCAGATTTGTGTGTTGTCAACAACCTAAAAGGCCGCAATGATAAAAAGTACATTGCCAGAGCAAACGAACGTATGCTGATGTATGTCAAATCCCAAGAGTTTGACGAATACGGATTATCTTTATCCGATAATGTATTGGCCGAATACAATATGACTGATTCAAACGGAAAATATCGTTTGCTTGAATTGCGAAAACGTGGTGGTCCGGATACGCGTAGTGAGCGGCCTAATATGTACTATCCTTTTTACGTCAATCCTGATACGGGTGAGGTTTCACTCGAACAAACAGGTTCTTTTTCGGTTGAAGCCCTCCCTGTTAAATCAAACGGTGTTGATGGCCGGTGGCGTTGGGGAAAAGAAACAGCACAAAAGAACATTGGATTTCTTTATGGCAGACAGGTGGGCAATAAATATAACATCTACGAAAAAGACTACTATGAGAGTGACGAAGGAGCGCGGCGAATTCGTCCCAAATCTGTTCTTGCAGGAGCAGGCTATTCTACTGATGTCGCTACAAAAGAATACCGTGCAATTATGCAAGGGATTGATTTCAGTAATCCTAAACCAGTTTTACTTTTGCGTGATTTAATTGAGTACGCTGTTGCGCCAGAAGAAAGTTCAATTATTCTCGACTTCTTCTCCGGCTCCGCTACCACCGCCCACGCTGTCATGCAACTCAACGCCGAGGACGGCGGCAAGCGCAAATTCATCATGGTGCAGTTGCCTGAACCCTGCCCCGAAGGCAGCGAGGCTGCCAAGGCCGGCTATAAAAACATCTGCGAAATCGGCAAAGAGCGAATCCGGCGTGCCGGAGAGAAAATAAAAGATGAAGCCGGGCTGACAGCTCAAAACCTTGACATCGGCTTCCGCGTGCTCAAATTGGACGATACGAATATGAAAGATGTGTACTATGCGGCAAGCGAATATACCCAGGACTTGCTTTCAATGATGGAAGACAACATCAAAGACGACCGCACCGATATGGACCTGCTCTATGCCTGCCTTTTGGATTGGGGATTGCCCCTCTCCATGCCTCACACGCAGGAGAAAATAGGCGGCTTCACCGTGCATACCTACAATGACGGCGACCTCATCGCCTGCTTTGATAAGCAAATCAGCGACGCAGTAGTCAAGGAAATCGCCAGGCGCCAGCCTCTTCGTGCAGTGTTCCGCGACAGCAGTTTTGCCGGCTCGCCCGAAAAAATCAATGTGGAGGAGATTTTTAAATTATTGGCTCCGAACACAAGTGTGAGGGTGATCTGATATGAAGCGGGAAGATAAAATCATTTTGTATACGACGGAAAGCGGCAACGTGACCGTTTCGGTGCGCTTTGAAGACGAAAACTTTTGGATGACGCAAAAAGCCATTGCGGAGCTGTTTGAAACAACGACAGCGAATATCAACATCCATATTAAAAACATTCTGGATGATGAAGAATTGGATGCGGATTCAACTATTAAGGATTTTTTAATAGTTCAAACCGAAGGCAAACGTGAGGTCAGCCGTAAAGTGCAGTTTTACAGCCTGGACATGATTATCGCGGTTGGTTACCGCGTCAACTCAAAAAAAGCGACGCGCTTCCGCCAATGGGCGACCAAAACGCTGCACGAATATATTCAAAAAGGCTTTGTCCTGAATGACGAATTGCTGAAGAACAGCAAGCCTTTCGGCAAGGATTACTTTGACGAGCTGCTGGAGCGCATCCGCGAGATACGCGCCAGCGAAAGGAGAGCCTACCAGAAGATTGCCGATGTGTTCGAGCAATGCAGCTACGACTATGACAAAAACAGCAGCTTGACAAGGGAGTTTTATTCCTTTGTGCAGAACAAGCTCCATTATGCCATAACCGGAAAGACCGCTGCCGAGCTGATTGCCGAGCGGGTCAGCCTTGAACATCCGACAATGGGGCTGACCACATGGAAAGCGGCTCCGGACGGCAAGATTCTCAAACGGGATGTGGTTATTGCAAAGAACTACCTCAACGAAAAGGAGCTTTCACGACTGAACCGTATTGTAAACATGTTTATCGACTATGCCGAATTAATGGCAGAGGATGAAGTGCCGATGAGCATGGCGGACTGGCTGCGTGAAACGGATAACTTTCTTAAGAACAACCGCCGGAAAGTCCTTGAAGGCAAAGGTACGATTTCCCATGAGGATGCTGTAAAAAAAGCGGAAGATATCTACGAGCAGTTCCGCGTTCGACAGGACAGGGACTATATTTCGCAATTTGATAGAGAGATGGCAAAATACTTAAAGGGCGAAGGAGGCAAGGACAAATGAAGCTGAAATTCAAGCATCAAAAATTCCAGGCAGATGCGGCAAAGGCTGTATGTGATGTGTTTGCCGGACAGCCGTACCTCACGCCCAGCTATATGATGGACAGGGGTTATGTAAAAAATGATCAGATATCTTTCGATGAAGCGGAACGCTTTACCGGTTTCGGCAACTCCAGGCTCGTGCCGGAATTGAACGACGGGGTTATCCTCGAAAACATCAACAGAATCCAGCGCAGCAACCAGATTGAGCCTTCCAGGCAATTGGAGGGCCGGTATAACCTGACCGTGGAAATGGAAACCGGCGTGGGCAAGACCTATACATATATTAAAACCATGTACGAGCTGAACAAGCGATACGGCTGGAGCAAGTTCATTGTCGTTGTTCCCAGCGTCGCCATACGCGAGGGCGTATATAAATCTTTTCAGATTACAGAGGAACATTTTGCGGAGGAATACGGAAAGAAAATCCGGTATTTTATATACAATTCCGCACAGCTGACGGAGATAGACCGCTTCGCTTCAGACAGCGCCATCAATGTCATGATTATCAATTCGCAGGCATTTAACGCCCGCGGCAAAGATGCCCGCCGTATTTACATGAAGCTGGACGAGTTCAGAAGCCGCAAGCCCATTGATATCCTTGCAAAAACCAATCCTATACTGATTATCGACGAGCCTCAGTCGGTGGAAGGCGCTGCCACAAAGGAGCGCCTGAAAGAATTCAATCCGCTGTTTACGCTGCGCTATTCCGCAACACACAAGAAGGACAGCGTTTATAATATGATTTACCGCCTGGACGCAATGGAAGCCTACAACAAAAAGCTGGTCAAAAAGATTGCCGTTAAGGGCATTTCTGTTACGGGCAGCACGGCAACCGAAGGATATGTATATCTGGAAAGCATCAACCTCTCCAAGGGCAACCCTACTGCTACCATTGAGTTTGATGTAAAAGGTTCAAGCGGTGTCCGCAAGACCCGGCGTACCGTCGGCGAGGGGTACAACCTGTTTCCCAATTCCGGTGAGCTTGCAGAATACAAAAACGGTTATACCGTGCTGCGGATTGACGGAAGAGACAGCTCCATCGAGTTCACAAACGGCATCAAGCTCTTTGCCGGTGATGTTATCGGGGCGGTCAGCGAGGAGCAGCTCAGGCGCATCCAAATCCGCGAGACCGTCCTCTCTCACATCGAACGGGAACGGCAGTTGTTCTATAAAGGCATCAAGGTATTGTCGCTTTTCTTCATTGATGAAGTTGCAAAGTACAAGCAGTACGACGCTTCAGGGCAAGCCTTTAATGGTCTCTATGCCGATATGTTCGAGGAAGAATACAAGCAAGTTATCGGCAATCTTCAGCTTGCAATCGGTGATGGCGATGCGTATTTTAAATATCTTGACGGTATAACCGCTGAGGAAACCCATGCGGGATATTTTTCCATAGACAAAAAGAGCCAGCGTATGGTTGACAGCAAGCTGGGCGACAGGCGGGAGCGCACCTCCGACGATGCGGACGCTTATGACCTGATTATGAAAAATAAAGAGCGATTGCTGGACCTCCGGGAGCCGGTGAGGTTTATTTTCTCGCACTCTGCTCTCCGCGAGGGATGGGACAATCCGAATGTGTTTCAGATATGCACCCTCAAGCAGAGCGGCAGCGATGTCCGCAAGCGCCAGGAAGTCGGGCGGGGCTTACGTCTCTCCGTAAATCAAAACGGAGAACGTATGGATACGAACCTGCTGGGCGAGGATGTCCATAACGTGAATGTCCTTACCGTTATCGCCAACGAAAGCTATGACAGCTTCGCCAAAGGCCTTCAAACTGAGCTTGCCGAGGCTGTAGCTGACAGGCCGCGAATGGTAACGGCAGATCTCTTTAAGAACAAAGTAATAAAAGATGCCGGCGGCGCTGAACAGGTTGTTGATATCGACCTTGCCCAGAGTATTTACGAGGGACTTATCACCAGCGGATATGTAAAGAAAGGTATCCTTACAGATAAATATTATGAGGATAAGAAAAACGGCAGTCTTGAAATCGCCCAAGAAGCCGCCGATTGCAAAGAGTCCGTAATAGCGATTCTCGATTCTATTTACGACAGCCGGTCCATGCAGCCTGAGAACGCACGGGAAAACAATGTTGAGTTGAAGCTTGACAAATCCAAGTTGGGCTTGCCGGAATTCCAGAAGTTATGGGCTAATATAAACGCCAAGTCTGTATATGTGGTGGAGTTCGACCAGGATGAATTGATTCAGAAAGCAATATCGGCGCTGAACCGGGAACTGCGTGTATCTAAAATATTTTTCAAGGTAGAAACCGGGTCGATGACCGATATTCAATCACGGGAACAACTGCAACAGGGGTCAGCCTTTGTGAAGGAGAAAAACGAGGTTTACAAAGCTGAAATTTCCGCAAGCAGCGCGGTAAAATATGACCTCACAGGTAAAGTAGTAACCGAAACAGGGCTTACCAGAAAAGCTGTTGTAAGCATCCTGCGTGGAATAGAAAAGGCTGTCTTTGGCCAGTTTGCGAATAATCCGGAGGAATTCATCATCAAGGCGGCGCAGATCATTAACGAGCAAAAAGCAACGACCATCATTCAGCACATCACTTATAATAAGCTGGATGCTGTTTATGACACCACCATTTTTACCGAGCCAGCATTAAAGGGACAGCTTGGCGTGAACGCAATGGCCGCGAAGAAGCATCTATATGACCATATCCTTTATGATTCCTCAAATGAGAGAACCTTTGCGGAGAGCGTTGATACCAGCAATGAAGTGGCGGTCTATGTAAAGCTGCCGAAAGGCTTTTTTATTAGCACACCTGTAGGAAAATATAACCCCGACTGGGCGATAGCTTTTCACGAGGGCAAAGTGAAGCATATCTACTTTGTTGCCGAGACAAAAGGCTCCATGTCCACAATGCAGCTTCGCGAGGTTGAAAAAGCGAAAATTCACTGTGCCCGTGAACATTTTAAGGCTATTAGTACAGATTCTGTTGTATATGACGTGGTTGACAGTTATGCGGCGTTATTGGATAAGGTGTTAAGTTGATTTACTGCATGAACTATAGATTTTGGTGAGGGAGGTGTTTCAATGTTAAGGCTTATAATCACTATAGCAATTCTTTTTTTAGCTTTCCTCATCTGGATTATAGTGATAAACATAAATAAATCGAAGCAGTCAGCACTGCCGCTTCTTTTAATTCATGAGGGAATCGGGTTGTTGGGCAGCGGTATTCTTGGCTGCTTCGAATTTGACTTTTTCTTGAATATCAACACAAAAATTGGCGCTGCTTTCGGCTATATAAAAAGCCCGGATACGAATTACGTTTTATTGGGATGTGGAATCGCTCTCATGATTTTCGGTATAATTTTACGGCATTCAATCAGGACGAGAGTTTATGTTTTGAATATGTTATTGCGGTATCTATAACACAGACAGTGCATTATGTATCAACAGCATCACCGAAATATAAGTACGGTATAGTTGTTACCGGCGAAAATAAGGGCAATCTGGTAATCAATAATGAACTGGTTGCAGTGCATGACTTTTTTTGGAATCCAGATTCGGTCAATGAATCTGCTTCATTAAGCAAAGGTGCGTTTGATATAAATGCCGTAAATTTTTCAAATACTGAAGAGTTTATTGAAGACGAAGTTAATGTCAATGAAATTTATGAAGTTGAAATTGACTGTGAGGCTTCTGGGAATGGTTTTAGAACAGGCCCTATCAGTGTTTATATCGATAAAGTTCTAAAAAAGTTTGCTGAGATAATGCCTCTTCTGCTTTTTCCGTATCGGTTTGGGGTACGGTTCAACAAGTTTCCCTATTGAACCGCGCCTTTAAGCCCGCCCGCTTTTTTGGGGGAAGCGCTCTGTGTGCGCTATCCGGACAGGCCATCCGGATATTTTTCGGCTCTTATCATTTATTCCCGGCCATGCCGTAAGCTTTTAACCTGCGGGAAACGGCCCTGGCCAGGACCGCGGCCATGGCCGCCTTAACCAAATCCAGGGCTATAAATGGGGTAAAGCCAATGGTTAAGACCTGGGCCACGGAAACCGTTTTGCCTATATAAAACGTTAAAATTGCGTAGAGATAGGGCAAACCGACCAGGTAATACACAACTATGCCTGCGGTCATGGAGAGGAAGTAGCGTAAAAAACCACTCTCCTCCTTGTTTCTGAGCAGTATCCCGATAACGTAGGCACACCCGGCAAATCCCGGCAGGAAGCCGAAGGTGGGCTGCAGTACATAGGC
The DNA here is from genome assembly GCF_004369205.1 of Pelotomaculum schinkii. Lineage (NCBI taxonomy): Bacteria > Bacillati > Bacillota > Clostridia > Eubacteriales > Desulfotomaculaceae > Pelotomaculum > Pelotomaculum schinkii. The sequence goes on from NZ_QFGA01000001.1 coordinate 2,025,799, forward strand.
CGGCCCGCCAAAAGGGGGGGTGGCAAAAACAGGCGCCCCGGTTAAACCCAACAGGATATATACAACCATACTCAGCGCTCCCAGCTTGGGACCCAATAGCCCGCCGGCCAGCATAGCCATCAAAGGCATAAGGCTGAAGGGGACTACTGAACCGGCGTAGCGTACCAGCATGGCCGCCACCACGGCCAGAGCGGCAAATACGGCAGTCATGGTAATGTCACGCGCGGATAGTTTAGACATTTAATCTCATCTCCCAAATTAATTAGTTGGTATAATTGTAAACGTCGTAGGGCGTAAGGCGTAGGGCGTAGCGATATACTGTAATCCTTTGGGGTCTTCTGGTATGACGAAATTCAAAACAACTTGCAAACTGGCCCTAAATGTAGGGTCGAATTCATTAGCACAAAAGTTTCAGTAGATGCCCAAGTATCGGCGCTAATGCGCCGTTGTGCGATTGAAATGGCGCCTGCATCGCTGATTTTCAGCCACTGCGGGCGCTGCGATAGCGGCATGAGTATCTCGCTAGAGAATATCATGCAAACCCACGTCCCACGTCCAAATTTACGCCTTACGACCTACGACATATCCGCCACATATTGTTAACCTGTCTTAATCTATTGGTTTACCTAAAAGATAAAAATTTTTATGTCAGCCTTAACGACACCTCCCCTGACACCAGCCTTTGCATTTCTCCGTTGGGGAGGCGCAGGAGCAGGGCTCCATCCACGTCGATATCCTCCGCCCAGCCTTCCCATGATTTGTTTAAAGTATGGATGCGCACAGGACAGTTCAGGGAAACCGACATCTCCTTCCAGGATGACAATACCGTCCCAAAACCCCCGTCCAACCATAGAGTATACCAGTGTTCAAAGGATTCCAGGCAGGCGCGTGTCAACTTAGCGCGATCTACCCGGCGACCGGTCTCAATTTTCAGCGAGGTAGCAGTATCTCTAAGCTCAACCGGGAAATCCTCCGGCTGCTGGTTGGCGTTGATGCCCGCCCCCAGGACCAGGTAGTTGACACGGTCCATCTCCGCGTTTAAATCAGCTGAGATCCCGCAAACTTTTTTGCCGTGCGCCAGCAGGTCATTGGGCCATTTGATGCCTGCCACAACCCCGGTTTCCGTCCTGATCGCCATAGCCAGCGCGACAGAGGCCACCATGGTTACCTGGGCAACCTGGGCAGGGTTGACCAGAGGCCTCAGGACCAGCGATAAAAAAATTCCCTTGTACCTGGGCGAAGACCAGACCCTGCCCAACCTGCCCCTGCCGCCGGTCTGTTCCTCGGCTACCACCAACGTTCCTTCCGCACAGCCTCTTTGACCTTCTTCCTGGGCAATCTTGTTGGTGGAGGAAATGGTGGAGTAGTAAAATATTTTGTTTTGGCCCATAATCCTGGTTGAGAGTCCTTCCCTGATTTCCTCCGGATTGAGCCGGTCAGGCGTACCGGTCAACTGGTAGCCGACTCGCGGCCGTGCCTCAATCTCATAACCGTCTTCCCGCAAGGCCTGGATGTGCTTCCAAATAGCCGTACGCGTAACCTGCAGGCTTTTGCATATTTCTTCACCTGAGACATACGCGCCGCGATTTTTTTTAAGTAAACGCAAGACAGCCTCTTTCAATGGTATACCTCCATATAGTCGTGGGACGTGGGTCGTGAGACGTGGGTATGTTTTAGCTAAAATATAAGCTGTCGTAGGGCGTAGCTTATGCCGCATTCCTGAGGGCAATGTGCGAATGAGTTCGCTCCTGCACTGGATGTATTACCTGTGTACATTAATTCTCCATGTATGTAGTTTAACCTACATACAGCCAAACGTCAACCTCGGGGAGTATATTGGTTTACCTTTGCCGTTTAACCATTCTACCCCGAAAATGCAGGTGCGAATTCATTCGTACAAAAGTTACTATAGATGCCCAAGTTCGACGGTGGCACGCCGTGTGCGATTAATGGCGCCCGCGTCGCCAAGTTTTTACCCGCTACCGGCGCCACGTCAGCGGCATGGATATCTAACTGTCAACAGCTTTTACCTCGTGCAGGTCCAGGCTGATGTCCAGGGCTTTTACCGAATGGGTCAGCGCCCCCACTGAAATCAGGTCAACGCCGGCAGCTGCCGCGGCCTTGACATTTTCCTCGCTGATCCCGCCGGAGGCCTCGACCAGAGCCCGTCCTGCAATGATTCTGACGGCCTCCTTCATTTTTTCCGGCTCCATATTGTCAAGCAAAATTATATCCGCTCCTGCTGTCAGGGCTTCGCGCACACCGGCCAGGTCCTCTACCTCAACCTCAATCTTGACAGTATGGGGACTGCCCAACCTGGCGGCTTTTACGGCAGGCCCGATACCTCCCGCCACTTTAAGGTGATTGTCTTTAATCAGGACGCCGTCGTAAAGACCGACACGGTGGTTATAACCGCCTCCGGCCCTTACAGCATACTTCTCAATGGCCCGCAAGCCCGGAGTTGTCTTTCTGGTATCTACAATACGGGCGGAGGTTCCCTCCACAAGGCTAACCAGGCCGGCCGTCCTGGTCGCTATACCTGACATGTGCCGCAGAAAATTCAGAGCCAGGCGCTCACCGGTGAGTATCGCCCTGGCCTGCCCGGCAATTTCAGCAAGTATACTGCCCGGTCTCACCTTATCCCCGTCGCGCGCCAGGGCCTTAAACTCAAAAGCCGGATCGAAACGGCGGAAGACCAGCTCCGCAATCGGCAGTCCGGCGACCACCCCGCCTTCTTTAGCCATAATGTAACCGTAAGTCGCGGCGTCCGGGGCAACGATGCTGTTGGTGGTCAGGTCGCCGGCGCCAATGTCTTCACGCAGGCCGCGATCAATCAGCTCTTCCAGATCAAACAGGTTAAGTTCCAATTTTACGTCTCTCCTTAAATCTGGTATCTTTGTTTTAAGAATTTAACCGTAAAGTCCTCCAGAGATGTTTTCTGGGGGTCAAAACCGGCTACCAGGGCTTGCGCGTATTCATGGTCGAAAATATAAACACCTTCCCCCACATCCCTGGTAATCCCCTTGCGAACACTGAGGTACCGGGCAAAACCTTCCGTGAGGTTCTCTTCAATCCAACCGTCCCAGGTATAAGGGACATCCTCCTTGAATCTCGTCATCAGCTTCTCATCTTTTTTCAGTTTTGCATTCAAGTATTTGAAGGTCATATTCCCGGTAAAGGTCCGGAAGTAGGGAGTTGAGAACTCGTGAAACGGCACCGACCAGGTTTTCTCGGGCGGGCTGTTCCACTGGATGGTGGTAAGTGAGTCTTTATCGCGATAAAAACCGGCGCCGCCGTAAATCCGCATATTCATAAGCAGCTCGATGTTTTCAGGCTTTTTCTTGAGCTTAATGCCGGTTTCCTTTTCCATAAAGGCGATAACGTCAAAATCCTTTTCCACCAGGCTGCCCGTCTTCTGGGCTTTCCGCTGAAGCAGCGGCTTGACCTGCTCGTAGTGAGGCAAGGCATAGTTGGCGCCGTACCAGCTATAAAAATCGACCAGGGTATTCCTGTTTTTGCTGAAATAGCGGTCCTCTTTGATAAATTTAAGGATCTCTTCCAGGTCCGCTCCCTGCTTGCCCTTCTGGATCAGCCTGTCGGCCATGGGCTGGGGATGGTAATCATCCATGATTTCTTTGAGTTGGGCACGGCGGCGTTCATCCATGCTTTTGTAAGTGCTATAAAGCCAGTTGTAGTGCGACGCGTAATCGGAGTCGCGGTTCGCCTGTTCCTTCAGGCCTGCCCACATGGCGGGGTCCTTGACGTTGGCCCGGTAAATCTCCTCCGAAGACTCAAAAATGAAGATACTGAAATCTTCGGGTTTAATCACCAAGGAGCGTACCGATTCTGTATCCGAATCCCAGAGGTCACATCCGGGCATAAGCAACAAGGCCGTACCGTAGAAAATCAGCATTCCCAGGACCTTTAGAATCCTTAGCTTCACGACAATCACCTGCTCTAGTGCAAAGTTGTCCCCACAGTCGTACCAGCATGTCTCTCTTTGGTTATTTTACCCATTAAAGATATCGATCATATACTGTTTGGTAATATTCCCAATAAAGGCTTTTTTTTAAGCGGGGGATTCTATACAATTTTACCAGACTTACCAGGCAATAAATAGTATCAACTTAACTGCGCTTGCGTTAATAATTATTTTCGCCGGAGGCCTAAAGGATATCAACCTGCATCTAAAGAATTAGCATTCCATTGCTGTTTGGCGGCGGCAGAATAAGAACAGTTTAACTGAAAGGAAGCTCGTATCTGTGATTAAATTAAGGGAGTTATTGATGCTGGCCGGGATTATGAGTGAAAGGCTGCGAGACCAGAAACCTGATCAAGCGCTCCTATTGCGCTGTCTGGAGCCGCTTTGGCCGTATATTTATCCTTATGGGACGATATCCTACCTGAAGAAACATACCGGCTGCAGCACCGGGGAAATTGACCAAAGACGAACAAAAAAGATGTTAAGAGCTCTAAACGGCTCCAGGCGCATATGGCAAAGTTTTATTATCGGCCTTTGTTACACCTACCGAGAGCGGCACAGCCTGGGGAGGAACCGCGCCCGCCTGGCTCAAAAGGCGATCCGTCTGGAAAAGGCCGTGTCCGCCAGAGAATTGGGAGAGCTGGCCGAGCAGTTTCGCCGGCAGGCGCAGCAATACGCCCGGGTCGTGCAAGAGACTCCCCCCGGGCTTTTTGACCCGGCAGAGGCGGACAACCGGATCAGGCTGGCCAAAACTATCTGCAACGAAGAGAACATACCCCGGTTTCTACTCCTTTGCCGCAGCCTTGATTGTGAAAAACTGCTGAAGTTGGCTTCTCCGGATATACTGAAAACACTGAAGGGCAGGTATGACAACCCAACCCCCCTGACCCTGGCCTTCGACTTACTCCAGGAGCATATCGCTTTAAACGATGGACTCTGGAAACAATTCAAGGCAGTATTGGCAAGCGCAGGCAAGCATAACGCCAATTAATAGGGAAAAATCAAGAAGGCCCCCTTGAGCGAATCTCAAGAGGGCCTTCTTGATTTTTCATCCCCTGCTGATAAACATCGCGGCAATAGCGTCTATTAAACGTCTATGGTAACATTCACCTCTGAAGTAAGGCCTGTTTTGCCGGTGACAGTGATTGATATTTGGCTTGTTCCAAGCAAGCTCAATATCGTTTTTAACCCGCCAAGGCTAATATCCTGTTCTCCAACCAGTTCGTCAACTGAGACGGAGGCAACCCCCTGGTTGAAAGTTATTGTTTTGGTAACTCCCAGCAAACTGAGGCGGGCTTTATCAGCGTCACTGGAAGCGTTAACAGTTATTTCGGTGAATTTGGAAGCATCGGTATAGCTGCCGCCGGTCAGGTTAATGTTGAAGCTGTTGTTGGCGCCGGTTACGGTAACCGGGCTGCCGTCCACCACAAAAGTTACCGATTCGACTACCGGAGCTTCATCTGCGCCACCGCCGCCGGCGCCGCCCCCGCCACCGGCGGCAGGCTGCTCAGCGCTGGTTTCGGTGGCTAAAGGTACGTTATGCGGCCCGGCATGGCCCACTGATAAATTATCCTCGATTTTGACCGTTTCACTACCTTCCTCGCCCGAAACAAAGCGTACCAGGTAGTTCCGGTCGGGTACCAGCGCTACCGAGTATTGGCCGTTAACATTTGTACTTGTAATGAAGGTGGGGTTGGTGGTAAAAGTCAGAGTAGCGTTTTTCACGGGGTTACCGTCCTTATCCTTCAACTCGCCGGTCAGCACGGCAGCGGCCTGCAGTTCAAGATTAACGACGGTAACTTGATCTTCATACACCTGCACATCACTCCGGTAGGCGACTTCCTGATCGGTAACTGCAGTCAAATCGTAGGAGCCCGGTTCCAGATCCAATTTAAAAGTACCGCCGGTATCAGTTTTTGCTATTTCCAATACTTCATAACCGCCGGCAGCATAAACTCTTACGACCGCATTTTGCACGGCCGCATTTTTATAAACCGCCTGGCCTTCAATACCGGTTTCTTGAACCGGTGGAGTAAATTCCAGCGCCCGCTCCAGGGAGACAACCGCTTCAGCCCTGCTGATATTTTTTTGCGGCTGGAAAGTGTGATCCGGCATACCAACCATCAACCCGTCCCGGACAACCGCGCCTACGCTGCCGTGGGCCCACTGTGCAATCAGGCCGGCGTCCTTGATTTGATCAAGTTCCCCGGCAGCCGGCGCAAGTTTTAATAATCTCACTAAAATAGCGGCCGCCTCCTGGCGGGTGATGCTGAGCCCGGGGCCAAAGCTGCCGTCGGGATAACCGGAGATATACCCTGCGGCGGCTGCGGCGGCCACTTCACCGTAATACCAGGTTCCAGGCTGAACATCCGCAAACCGCAGGCCGGAGGCCGCCGGCTCCACGGCGAAAGAGCGGTTGACCAGCGCCACAAATTCCGCCCGGGTAATCTGCCGGTCGGGCTTGAATGTCCCGTCTTCATAGCCTGCGACCAGGCCCTGCTCAACCCATTTGTTTATTTGCCCTGCGGCCCAGTGGCCCTGCAGGTCGGAAAACCCGGCCGCAAAGGCGTAACCGCCGGCGGTAAAAAGCAATAATAATGTAACTATTGCCACACTTGCAGCCTTTTTGCCCATTATTACAGTACCTCCTAATTTATATTCGCAATGCTGGTGGTATCTATTATCGGGCCGCGTGCAAAAGCCGGGAAAAAAACCGCGACCGCCTTAATGGCGTGCGGTTTTCTTCCTCAAAAAGAAGCTATTTGCTAATGTTAATATGTTTCATCTATTTTAGCGCGTTGACGATTACCGTGACCGCCTCCGCCCTGGTGGCATTGGCCTGAGGTTTAAAGGTGTTATCCGGATATCCCTGGATGATGCCTGCTTCCACTGCCGCGGCGACCGCATCCTTCGCCCAGTCGGAAATGCTTGCGGCGTCACCAAAAGGTGTTCCGTCGGATACAGCGGCAAGTTGCGCCGCTCTGGCGATCATGACCGCCATCTGCTCACGGGTAATTAAATCGTCCGGGCCAAAGGCGACATCATTATAACCTTTGATGATCCCGTAAGAAGCTGCCGTTGCAATGAAGTCCTTCGCCCAATGGCTGCCGGTATCGGTAAAGACTTTGCCGCTCTGCGGAGCCAGGCCGAACGCTTTTACCAGCACGGTTGCAAACTCAGCCCTGGTAATATTATTGTCCGGCTTAAAGCTGCCGTCGGGATAGCCGGTAATGGCGTCCCTGGCCACCAACTGTTTGATGTTATCCTCCGCCCAGTGGCCGGCAATATCGTTCAGGGATACGACAGGCGGTTCTTCTTCTTCTTCCTCCTGCATAGCCAGCACCGCGAACTTGGTGAAGTGGTCTATGGTTACCGAGATGGTATTGTCGGAAACGTCGCCGCCCAAGTCGACCCAACTGCCTGCTGTTTCATCGTAGTATGCCGCTATCGGTTTTTCGCCCGGGTCCAGAGCGGCCGGATCGAATGTGAAGGTGAGTGTAACGCCCGGCTCATTGAACGTGTAGTTCGACTTTCCGTCTATGCTCAACGCGTATACATCACCAAGCAGCCTGAATCCGGAGGGAACCGCCGGTGGTGTTGTGACTACTCTTTCCAATAAGACTTTTACAGTTGCTGTGCCCTTCAGGGCGCCGGCAGGAATTTCCAGTTTCACCGCGTCGGCCAGTTCCACCGTGCCTCCTTTAGAGGGAACGATACTAACGCCGGGGAGAGTGCCGCCGCCACCGCCACCGCCGCCTCCTCCGGAACTGGTGGGTTTGTACACTATAAATGTGGTGAAGTGCTTGGTCCAGATCACCAGGTCGGCTCCGACGTCCAGCTTGCCGTCTTCTTCGTCGCCCAGTTCTGCATTGGCTGCCGCCTGTGAGTCGGCGCTGATTATTCTGGTGATGGGTACGGGAGCATTATTGCCCCGTTTATAAGCTACCGATTTTCCGGCTTGCCCCGGGATAAGGAGCCTTACCGCCTGATCAAAAGTCAATATGCCGTCGGGCAGGCCTATTTCCACCACCGCATTGACAGTACCGTTGCTGATGCTTTCGCTGCTGTTGAGCTTAACTGTAGGCAAGGTGATACTGCCGTCCCAGCCGGCAGGTCCTTTTACGACCGTACCTTGCGGGATCTGCATGGCTATAGTGCCTTGTACAGCGCCCTGCATATTTGATATGACCTGCGCCTGCACAAAGGGGAAGATAGCTTCATTGGTGGCCGGATCAACACTGGCCGCCTGTATTTTCGCACCGGTGACTCCTGCGGGAACAGTAATGGATACAGGTGTAGTGGCGTCCTCCAAGGTTATTGTTCCGCCGGTTGCCGGTGCGGGTAAACCTTTGGGTCTGATTACTGTCAGGGTGTAACCTTTTTCAGTTTCACTTTGCGCGGTTACCGCAACAGTGATCACAGTACTGGAACCCTCGCTCAGCGAAACATCCCCTGAGGCAGTCCCGCTCGCTACAACGGTACCGTTGACCTTAATCACGGCAGCGGCGTCAGCCGCCGTTGGGGTCACGTTAATCCTATCGACACTGCTGTCCACAACAACCGTATACGCGGTGACGGCCGGGGCAAAGGCCGGATCTAATTTGCCGCTGCTTACTGTAAGCTCGCTCAAGTCGGCGTTATCGCTTACATTTCCGATGGTAACAAGGATATCTATCAGCTGCTCCTTCTCTTGAAGGGTCAGGCTATCCCTTAGCGCTTCAACATTAGCCCAATTCAACCCGTATCTGGCCGCAGTTTCAGCAGATATTCCCGTATCTTCGGTGAAAATTGCCTCGAGCTCTGCTTTGGGAATGTCGCCGAACGGGTTAAACGACAATTCCGCAACATCCAATGCGGTCTTAACGACCTCAAAGACTGTAAGTCCTTTAGCCACAAGAGCGCTCTTTAATTCTTGACTAAAACTAGCTTCAACTGTATTGCAAAAACTCACCAGCTTGGGTATTCCACCGGTTTGCAGTTCTTTGATTTTTTCCGGAGTATTTAGTTGCGTCATCACGCTGGTGTAGGCGGATACAATCTGTGCGTTCGTCAGACCCAGGTTTCTGAGCAGTTGTTTCTGTTCGCTATTAAGTATATCCGGTATCGTGCTGCTGTCGACGATGATCCTCTTACCGATATCCAGCGCATCTTGCACCTGCTGCGTACTCAATTTCTGAAATTTAGCGATAAGCGCAGCAATGTCTCCCAAATCGTCTTCGCCAATTGCAGCGTTTGCGACAGGGACATTGCATGTTATCACCGTGCTCAGAAAAAAGATACTCGCCAAAACAAACGATAAGAACTTGAGCTGAACTTTTCTCAATTTACAAACCTCCTTTGAAAAATTTATAGCTATCAGCCCACAATCTTCTATAAGTAACAAATCCTGATGCTATACCACCACCACGTTATAATTGTCGTACTGTTGGGAGTGGTTGTCATGGTAACTTTGGCTCAGATGGCCTCCCCCCTTTCATATCCACACTTTAAATTGATACAACTCTATGGTAAAATATTGAAAAACTACGGTAATCAAGCTGCCGTAGCTAAATGCTTTAGGCTCACAGAGCTGCATCCCTGAATTTCAAAAATATTTATCTATGTGAATCATTTAGTAATTCAACATTAAGAGATAATTTCCCTTCCCTAACTTTAATTTTCGTAATGTATTTTGCAAGCGCATAATTATCCTTTTAAAAAACAAGTCCCTCCCCGGCAGTGGACGGGAAAGGCGCCGACAAGGGATTTTAACATTCAAGGGATATTATAGTAATCCTAAACCGATTGGAGGGTGGTCAAAGTGGCTGACGCGATAGACAAACTGGTACAGGTTGCCGCACTCTTTGACCTTGCGGAGGCACATATACTGAAAGGGCTGCTTGAGAGTGAAGGGTTGGAAGTTTTTCTGTTCGACGAGCAAGCGGCCGCCTTTACCCCCATTGTGGTCGGGGGTGTGAGGCTGATGGTGAGGGAACCGGATCTGGAACGGGCGAGGGAATTGCTTAAAACCAGACAACAATAAAAACCACAAGCGTTCTGTATGTATTTTCAGGTAGTTGCCCACACCTCCGGCGGCGCCACGTATTATGAAAACACCAGCCGATGTAGGCGCCATTTCAATCGCACACGGCGCTCGCGCCGGACTTGTGTGGCTAATGTGTAGGTTGAACACTGTACAGTGATTTTCAGGATAAGTGTTGTGCTGCGCCCCGGCGCTGCTGTCTACTGCTGAGCCGGCGCCGGTTCTTCAGGGTTTCTTGACCTGGGCGGACGGGGTCCGTAGTACTGGTAGTAGTGACATTCAATCCGCCCGTTGTACAGTTTTCGCTTTTTATCGGCCCTTTTGCCAAAAAACCGTTCAAAGCCGGGGTGGGCTGTAAGCACATAGCAAGACCAGGTATCCATCTTTTTGAAGGAGTTACCCAGGTCGCGATAGAGTCCCTCAATCTCGCCCTTGTCCCCCATGCGTTCGCCGTAGGGGGGATTGCAGATCACACACCCGTAAGGCTTGCTGGAACGTAGTTCGGCGGCCGCCAGTTTTTGAAAGAAGACCTTGCCCTCCAGGCCCGCCTGCCGGGCGTGAAAGCGGGCCAAACCCAGTACTTTGCTGTCGATATCAGAGCCAAGTATGTGTAAGGAGCGATCTGGAGCCGCCAGGTCACGGGCCTCCTCTCTGGCTTTATTCCAAAGGGCGGCTGGTACAACAGGCCATTTTTCAGCAGCAAACCGCCTCCCCAGCCCCGGCGCGGCGTTCAGGCCGATCAGCGCCGCTTCGATCGGTATGGTGCCGGAACCACAGAAAGGGTCGATCAGGGTCCTCCCCGGTTCCCAGTAACTCAAGAGAACCATTGCCGCCGCCAGGGTTTCCTTGAGGGGAGCCTGGCTGCCGAGCGTCCGGTAACCCCGTTTGTGCAGCCCGGCCCCGCTGGTGTCAAGAGTCAAGGTAACGACGTCTTTCAGCAGGGCTGCCTCAATGGTGTACCTGGGGCCGTTCTCGGGAAACCACTCCCGCCGGTACCTCTGCTTCAGCTTTTCCACTACCGCCTTCTTGACAATGGCCTGACAGTCCGGGACGCTGTGCAGCTGTGATTTGATTGATTTCCCCTCAATCGGAAAGGCGGCGTTTTCCGGCAGCCAGTCCGCCCACGGCAGCGCTCTGGTCTGTTGGAAGAGCTCTTCGAAACTCCGGGCCTGGAATTCACCCAGCTTAACCAGTACCCGGTCTGCTGCCCTGAGCCAGAGGTTGGTCCTGCAGATAGCCGCTTCATCCCCGGTAAAGGTTACCCGGGCGTTTTCCACTTTGACGTCCTGGTAGCCAAGATCTCTTACTTCCCTGGCCACCACCGCCTCCAGCCCGAAAGTCGCCGTAGCGATTAACTCTATCTTGCTCATTCAACTTCTCCGGTTAGCAATATTCTTTACAACCATGCCGCTATCGCGGCGCCACGTATCATGAAAGTGTATCACCTGGAAGTAACTATTCAGTGAACCCGGCGGTGGAGGCATGGTGTTATCAACGCTCACTCCAGTGCTCCGCGCCGGCATCACCACGGCTCGCTTCGGACCGAACTAGCGGCGCTGCAAAGGCGGCGGTAGACTGGTTATGAATAAAACCTGTTCATATTCATCCCATCTGCAAGTAAATTACACCTTGTTGGCGCCACCGGCTACCTTCTGAAAATAATATGCTTCTGCCAGCGCTGATTGCACTCCGGATAATCAACCCGGTAGTGCCCACCGCGGCTCTCCCGGCGTGCCAGGGCGGCTTCCGCCACCAGTTCGCCGACCTGGAGCATGTTTTTCACTTCCATCCCCTCCGCGGTTTCCTCACTGTGACGCTGCAGGCGGCTCCAGTAGTCAAAGAACTCTAACGCTTCCATGAGGCCGCGGTTGCTGCGCACCGGCCCCACCTTTTGGCCCATCAGCACCTGCAGCTCCCGGCGCAGCGCTGCGTAATCGATCTTGTCCTGTTTAAGCAGCCAGTCGCAGCCAAACTCCAGCCGCCTGGGCCGGTAGTCTTTCAGGAACTTTCTGGTTTCATTCACTATGCGGCCCCCGAATACCAACCCGTCCAGCAAGGAATTACTGGCCAGCCGGTTGGCCCCGTGCACGCCGGGGCAGGAGCACTCACCGCAGGCGTACAGCCCCCTGATACTGGTTTCACCCACCAGGTTCGTCTTTACCCCACCCATCATATAGTGGGCCGCCGGGGAAATCGGAATGCGATCCACGGTAATATCAAGGTTGTACTGGGCACAGGTCCTGGTGATGTTCGGGAAACGCGCTCTAATTACCTCCGGATCCAGGTGAGTGACATCCAAATAAACCTGGTTTAAGCCGGTTGCAGCCATTTCCTTTAAAATAGCCCGGACCACAACATCACGTGGAGCGAGCTCGGCCAGATCATGATAGTCGGGCATAAAGCGATGCCCCTGAGAATTCCTAAGATATGCGCCCTCACCGCGTACCGCCTCGGAAATCAAGAAACGGGGAGCGCCGGGTAGGTATAAAACTGTCGGGTGAAACTGGATGAACTCCATGTCCATTACTTCGGCGCCGGCCCGGAAGGCTATTCCGATACCGTCCCCGGTGGCAACCTCGGGGTTAGTGTTGTGTTCGTAAAGGCGGCCCAATCCGCCGGTGGCCAGGATTACCACCCGGGCCCGAAAGACCTTGAAGGTCCCGCTGGTCCGGTCTAAGGCGAGAACACCGTAGCAGGTATTTTCGTTAACCAGGAGGTCCGCCACATAGTGGTTCTCCAGCACCCTGATCTTATCATTTGCCCGGACCTGCAGGGTCAACACCCGCTGGATCTCAGCCCCGGTAGCGTCCCCGCTGGCATGCAGAATGCGCCGTTTGCTGTGCGCCCCTTCGCGGGTGAGACAGAGGCCGTGGCTGTCGCTGTCAAAATGCGCGCCCATTTCGATCAGTTCACGGACCCGGTCGGGGCCTTCGCTCACCAGAGCGGCCACCGCCTCCGTATCACAAAGTCCCGCTCCCGCCACCAGAGTATCCTCCCGGTGCAGGGCCGGTGAATCCGAATCCCCCAGGGCGGCAGCTATCCCGCCCTGGGCCTTTTCGGTGCCGGTATCCATCATGTCCAGCTTGGTAATTACGGTCACCGAGCCTCCGGCGGCAGAGGCCGCCAGGGCAGTATACAACCCGGCGATACCGCTTCCCAAGATAAGGTACTCATCGTCCACTTGAGGCAGTTCCCGGGTGTCAAAATTCATTATGTATTTTTCGGGCACGATATATCCCCCTCTTATACCACCGACAGCATTCGCTCAAGGCATAGCGCCGCCTTCTCGCGTATATCTTCCGGAACGCTAACCCTGGGCTGAAGGGTCACCAGGGCCCGGTGGACACTTTCCAGGGTTGTCTTCTTCATGTTGGGACAGACCATCTTCGTGGAAGCCATGTAAAACTTTTTGTCAGGGGATCCTTTGTGCAGCTGGTGCAGAATACCTGATTCTGTCCCGACAATAAACTCCCGGGCGCTGTTCTCCCTGGCGAAGTTAATCATTCCTGTGGTGCTGGCAACCTTGTCCGCCAGGGCGACAACCTCAGGCCTGCATTCCGGGTGGACCAGCGCCAGCGCCTGCGGGTGCTCTGCCTTTGCCTTTTGGATATCCTCGACGGTAAGGCGGTCGTGGACGTTGCAGCAACCCTCCCAGACAGTCATTTCCCGTCCGGTTTTTGAAGCTATGAACCTTCCAAGATTTTTGTCCGGCACAAAAAGGACCGGCTGATCCGGCGGCAGGGACGCCACAACCTTAACCGCGTTAGCCGAAGTGCAGGCGATATCGCTCTCAGCCTTAACCTCAGCCGAGGTGTTCACGTAACAAACAACAACGGCGCCGGGCATTTCCCGCTTTTTTCGTTCCAACTGAACTGCGTCGACCATATCAGCCATGGGGCAGCCGGCATGCTCCTCGGGCAGCACCACGATTTTATCCGGGGAGAGGATCGACGCGCTTTCAGCCATGAAGTGGACACCACAAAAAATAATGACCTTCGCGTCGGTTGCGGCAGCCTGCTGGGAGAGTCCCAGGGAATCTCCCACAAAATCTGCCACCTCCTGGACCTCAGGTCTCTGGTATACATGCGCCAGAATCACCGCGTCACGTTCTTTCTTGAGACGCCGGATTTCATTGGAAAGCTCCTGCACAGTGGCTTGCCCCGGCATTTAAGCTTCAATCCTTTCTGTATTGGGTGGCTTCTGTGTTTCTTCCCATTGTATCCACCCTTTTCACCGCTTGTCAAGCATTAGGGCTGAGGCGGAGAGATTTCGCCATGAGCTTCAGCTTCTTTGATTGCTATAACCTTGTTTTTACCGTCAACCATAACGACGGCAGGTTTGAAGGACTGCGCTTCTTGATAGTCAAACAGGGCATAGGCAATGATAATCACGATATCACCCGGCTGAGCCAGACGGGCGGCGGCGCCGTTTAAGCAGATGACCCCTGAGTTGCGGGGGCCCTTAATCACATAAGTTTCAAAGCGGGCGCCGTTGTTGTTGTTGACCACCGAGACCTTTTCATTGGGCAGGATGCCGGAAGCTTCCAAAAGAGCTTCATCTATGGTGATACTCCCCATGTAATTGAGGTTGGCCTCAGTGACTGTGGCCCTGTGAATTTTCGACTTAAACATTGTTAAAAACATGCTTCAAACCTCCAAAATAGCGTTGTCGATCAACCGCGTCCGCCCTATTTTAACTGCCAGGGCCAGCAGGGTCAAGCCCTCAATCCGCTCCAGCGGCTCAAGCCCGGGATAGGAGTACAGTTCAACGTAATCGGGTTCCGCCAGCGGTTCGGCCTGGATCATATCGATAACCAGTTGGCGGATTTCCGCCGGATTCCTCTCCCCTTCCCGGAGCGCCTTACGGGCTCGCTCCAGTCCACGGGAGAGAACCAGAGCGGCGTGGCGCTGCTCCGGCTCCAAATACAGGTTGCGGGAGCTCATGGCCAGACCGTCCTGCTCCCGGACCGTGGGGACGATTACTACCTCCAGGTCCATGTTCAGGTCAGCGGTCATCCTCTTGATAACCAGCGCCTGCTGGGCGTCTTTTTGCCCAAAGTAAGCGTAGTCCGGCTGAACAATATTGAAGAGCTTGGTCACAACCGTAGCCACACCGCGAAAGTGGCCGGGACGGGATAACCCGCACAATTTGTCCGTAATCCGCTCAACGTCGACGTAGGTACAGTAGCCCTGCGGGTACATCTCCTCCACCGGGGGGTTGAAGATAGCCGCCACCCCGACTGACTCGGCCATCGCGGCATCGCGCTCCAGGTCACGCGGGTACCTCCCAAAGTCCTCAGTGGGACCAAACTGGGTGGGATTGACAAATATACTGGCGATAACCATATCACATTGACTCTTGGCCCGGCGCATCAGCTCCAGGTGTCCCTCGTGCAGGTAGCCCATGGTCGGGACAAGTCCGATCACCCGGCCCCGGGCCCTGGCCTGCCGGACAAATGCGCGAGTCTCGGAGATGGTGTGAAATATCTGCATTGTTTTATGAACCTCCAGTTTAGTCGTGGGTCGTGAGACGTAGGACGTGAGTATATGCTGCATTCCTTTTGGGTCAAGATAATGCCCTTGATGCCTGTTTGACACTGGACTCCAAAATACCTGCATATTTTACCCAAAACAAGAACTTTTTTTCAGGGCAGTTCCATATGCCGCCATCGTGGCGCCACATATCATGAAAATACCAGCCGAGGCGCCATTTCAATCGCACACGGGGCGCCAGCGCCGAACTTGTATGGCTAATGCAACATTTGTGCGAATGAATTCACACTACAATTTTAGTCGTTGGACGTGGGTCGTGAGACGTGAGTATATTCTGCATTCCACCAGGGTCATAAATATGCTATGATTGCTAAATAGTACTAGTTGTATTTAATACACACGGTGCGCTTATCACGTCCCATTTCCCACGTCCCATTTCTCGTCTCAGTAAAGTTTCTTGAGTACTTCATCCGACATGGTAAAGCTGTGTTCGGGGCCGGGGAAATTCCGTGCAACCACTTCCTCCCGGTACTGCTGGAGAGCATCGACTACATGTTCCTGCAGGTTGATGTACTTCTTTACAAATTTAGGTGTGAAGCGGGGGTAGAGACCAAGCACGTCATATATCACCAGTACCTGACCGTCACAGTAGGGGCCGGCTCCGATACCGATAGTGGGAATCTGCAGCTTTTCGGTAATAAGTTTGGCCAGGGGGGTCGGCACACATTCCAGGACCAGACAGAAAGCGCCGGCTTCTTCTATCGCCAGGGCATCATCAATCATCTTCCTGGCTGCCGCGATGTCCTTGCCCTGGACCTTAAAGCCCCCCAGCTGGTTGATGGACTGTGGGGTTAGTCCCAGGTGGCCGCACACCGGAATACCGGCGTTGACAATAGCCCGTACAGCCTCCGCGATTTCCTTGCCGCCTTCCAGCTTGACCGCTTGCGACTCTGTTTCCTTCATAATGCGGCCGGCGTTGCGAACGGCGTCCTCTTTGGAAACCTGGTAGGAGAGAAACGGCATGTCGGTCACCACCATCGTCCGGCTGATCCCGCGGCAGACTGCTTTGGCATGGTGGATCATGTCATCCATAGTCACCGGGAGACTGGAGTCATAACCCAGAACAACGTTGCCCAGAGAATCGCCCACCAGGATCATATCGATCCCCGCGTCGTCGACGATTTTAGCCATGGAATAATCGTAAGCCGTAAGCATGGTGATGGGTTTGCCTTCTGCCTTCATTTGCTTGACAGTTGCCGTGGTAACTTTGTCCTTGCTCATTATTATGCCTCCTTGAAAATTTGTTCCAGTATTTCTCCCTGATCCGCGTTGATACTGCCCTTTTCCAGCGCTACCCCAACTGTGTACAAGCCTAGTTTGCGATAAAGTTCCAGTTCCAATCCGTCTATAGGCTTTAAAACTTCCAGGTGTCCCTGCAGGGTCGATCCATCTCCCCTGGCCACGGGACCGGTCAGGGCCTGCGCCGGGCCAACCCGTCCAATGTTGTTTATGGTGCCCTTGACAAGGGGGTAAAGGGCTTCAAAGGCCTCCTGCCTGGACAGGCCGAAACGGCCGTACAGCCCGGTCGCCAGGTGCATCAGGGACACCAGGTAGTTCGAGGCGATGCAGGCGGCGGCATGATAAAGAGGCTTGTCCCGCGCTTCAATCAAAAAACTTTTGCCGCCCAGATCCTTGACTATGAGCTGGGCATAAGGCAACGCCGCCGCGTCACCCTCCAGGGCAAAATACGACCCCGGCAGGTTTTCCATAGCCGTCTTCACATCTGCAAAAGACTGGAGGGGGTGCAATGAAGCAGCCAGAGCGCCGGAGCGGCGCGCCGCGCCCACCTCGCCGGCGGCATGCGCCCCGCTGGTGTGAAAGACCACCTGGCCGGGCTTAAAACCGCCCCGTTCATTAATCTCGGCGGCAACCTGGGCAATGACGCGATCCGGCGTGGTAATAAACACCACGTCCGCACCCGGAGTAATCTCTTCCGGCCGGTCGGTGGCCGGCACACCCAGTTGCTCCGCTGCCCGCAGGGCCGAACTGATGCTTCTACTGGCGATCCCGGCTACCGGATAACCCTGTGCCCCCAGCAGGAGGGCCAGGGCCGAACCGACCTTGCCCGCCCCTACCACCGCTATCCTGGGCTTGTCCAAACTCATACCCCCCTTCTCAATTGTGAATCATTTTCCATTATTAATAATTTCACAAAGACAAACAAAAAAACCCTCCGGCCAACCCGAAAGGCATAATTTTCATCCTCCCGTCTCGGTCCTCCCGGCTCCAAGCGGTACTGTAAATTTGTAATTGAGGCAACTTTTTCTTCTTCATTCGCGGTGTGGTTCTTTTTGATACCACCCTGGCAGTTCCATTTTAGCACAGCAGCTGCTGTCAGGCAATTGTTTTACCTTAATTAATTGAGAAATTATGCCCGCAGCCGTTTCTTATATATGTGCAAACCATATCAAGCCTCAAACCAGGTACTCAACCTTGGCTCCCGGAAAGTATTTTCGGGACGGGCAAAAAAAACCTGTAAAGTTGGACCGGGAAGCAGCATCTTGGTATAATAATAAATATTGGATGAAATTAGGTGGTAAACCGGTGTTAGCGAAAGAGATCAAACCGTCACTTGTTGAGATATTTGCTTCATGCCCCGGGATTATAGCCTTCAGAAAAAAATGTTCAATAATAAGTTGAGTCCAGTTTCTCTATCGACTGCGACCTTGCCAGTTCCCCTGCCAGTTCCACCGCTGTTTTCCCCTGCAGGATCAATCCCGGAGCCAGCTCCGCCAGGGGCGCCATGACAAAAGCCCGCCCGGTCATGCGGGGGTGGGGCAGGGTCAATGCGGCGTCACAGATCTCTCTGCGGCCATAGAGCAGCAAGTCCAAATCAATCGTGCGCGGTCCCCAGCGAATGGTCCGGACACGGCCAAGCTCCTCCTCGGTTTTTAACAGGGCCGCAAGGAGCCGGTGAGGCTCCAAAACGGTAATCACTTCGGCAACGGTGTTGAGATACCAGTCCTGGACAGGTCCACCCAGGGGAGCCGTCCGGTAATAAGACGCCACTCTTTTTAACTGCACACCGGGTATAGAGCCAAGCAGTTCAAGGGCTTTTTCCAGGTTGGCTCTTTTATCTCCCATGTTGCTCCCAAGGCCGATATAGGCCGTATGCTCCGTATGCTCCGTTTGCTCCTCCGGCATCCGTACCCCCCCATAAAAGTCCAATATATAAATTCATAACGCTTAAGCAGCCCCATCATGAAAACACCATTTATGCAGGCGCCATTTCAATCGCACAACGGCGCGTCAGCGCCGCGTCCTTCTGATTTCCACTGCCATCCAGGCAAAGTGGCCGGGCGCCGGCGCCTGGGGTTTTTTGACCCGGACCGTAGACGCGGCCACCGGAAACTGTTCCAGCACGGCGGAAGCAATGGCTTCCGCGACCGATTCAATGAGACGGCGAGGGGCGCCTTTGACCACCGACTCCACCAACTCAAATACCCTGGCGTAATTTATGGTAAGCTCCAGGTCGTCCGATTCCCCGGCCGGCCGCAGGTCCAGTTCAAGTTCCAGGTCCACGATAAAGCGCTGCCCTAAAGTCCGCTCCTCAGGCATGACTCCATGGTACCCGTAAAACTCCATACCCTGCAGGATGATTTTATCCATGTATGATGCTCCTCTATCTACTTAAAGTGGCGCTAGAAAGTGCGTACTTCTGAAGAAACAAGCCGTAAGGGCGTAGGGCGCAAGGCGTAAAAACCGGAGGAAGGTGCAACTGGACGTGAGACGTGGGACGTGGGACGTGAGTATATTCTGTATTCCTTTTGGGTCGATGATTATGTAAGAATAAAAACGCAATATAATTGAATTTAGGAAACAGAACCGTCCCTGTCTCACGAACGCCCGCCGCTATCGCGGCACCACGCAGTATGAAAACACCAGGCGATGCAGGTGCGATTTCAATCGCATACGGCGCGCTAGCGCCGAACTTGGGTGGCTAATGTAACTTTTGTGCGAATGAATTCGCACCTACAATTTTAGTCGTTGGACGTGGGTCGTGAGACGTGGGTGTATTCTGAATTCCACCGGAGTTATAAATACAATGTTATGATTGCTAAATGGTACTAGTTTATTTAACACACCCTGTGCGCTTCTCACGTCCCACGACCCACGTCTCACGTCTAATGATACGCCTTACGCCTGACCAATAAGAAATGCAGCATAAGCTTATGCCTCTTACCTCTCGCCTCTCACAATGGCGTCCGTCATCCTGGCCACCCGCGCCATTTCCTTGACGTCATGGACACGCACCAGGTCGGCCCCGTTCAATATAGCTGCGGCAATGGTAGCCGCCGTTCCTTCCAGGCGCTGGTCGACCGGCAGGTCAAGCACCTTGCCGATAGTGGACTTACGGGACGTCCCGACCAGAATAGGCAGTCCCAGGCAACGTAGTTCCTTCAGGCGCCGCAGCAGTTCCAGGTTCTGGGCCGGGGTCTTGCCGAAGCCAAAGCCCGGGTCAATGATTAATCTATCCCGCGCCATACCCGCTTCCACAGCCAGGCGGACGCTCTCCTGGAAATATTTTACCAAATCCCCGGTCAAATCACGGTAAGAGGTCCCCTGCTGATTATGCATCAGAACCACAGGCACCCCGTACTCTGCCGCCAGTCCGGCCATGGCCGGATCTGAGCGCAAAGCCCACTGGTCGTTGATAATATGCGCTCCCGCCTCCAGCGCCTCCCTGGCTACCGCCGGCTTGGTCGTATCAATGGAGACGGGTACCGGCAACGAGCCTACAAGCCTCCGCAGCACAGGGATGACCCGGGCCAGTTCTTCGCCCGCCTCAACCTTAACATAACCCGGCCTGGTGGATTCCCCACCCAGGTCAATGACGTCCGCCCCCTCGTCCACCATCTGCGCCGCCCGCTCCAGCGCCAGGCCGGGGTCGTAGAAGCTGCCCCCATCGGAAAAGGAGTCGGGGGTTACGTTCAGGATACCCATCACCAGGGTTTTAACCCCCAGTTGCAGTATTTTGCCTCGACAATCCAGGCCACGGGGGCGCAACCCTTCCTGCCCTTCCAGGACTTCCCGGATACGGATGGCAAGAGCCTTGAGGCCGAAGGGCTGCGCCTCGAGCTTGGCCAGAAAATCATCGTATTGCCGCAAAGTACCCATCAAGAGCACTTTGGTTTCAGACACCGAGCAATCCACCACACCCCTGGAAACGGCCGCTTCACCGCCTTTTCCCAACAGTTCCTGCTTGATGATGTTGGCCTGCCTGGGCTGTACACCGTCCAGCATGACCAGCCGGTGGACAGCCTTGGGCGCCATCCACCGGCGCCCGGCGGGGTCCGCCCCCACCGAGGCAATTGCCTTGAAAGCCTCTTCTTTGTTGTCCACCATGATGCTGTATACAGTGATTGTCAAGTTTTATTCCCTCCCGAAAGTGAAAGGCTTCCAATTGGAAAGATTATAAAACGGCTAATTCTAAAAAGCAAATTAAAAGAAAAGGACCCGCTCTTGAAGCGAAAGTCCCTTCAGTTTCCTTCTCTAGTTGGCCGCGTGAATCAGAATTACCGGGCACGGCGCATTGCGGCTGACCTTACTGCTGACGCTACCGCTCAGGAGCCCCGGTATTTTCCCCAGGCCCCTGCTACCCATGACAATTACATCATAGCCTTCAATCTTTGCTTTCTTACATACCTCATGGGAAGGTTTTCCGGTCGCAACTGCTATGTCAATCTTAACGTCCGGGCTTGAAAAACTTCTCTTTATTTGGTCCAGCATCAACTTGGCCTTGTCCTTATTTTCTTTAATAGAATTGGTACGTTTAAAACCATCCGCTCCCCCCGCTTCACCATCGTCGGAAGGCGCTTCAGGCACCACATGAAATAATGTCATAGAAGCCTTGGCAGCTACTGCCATTTTGTAGGCATGCTGCACTGCTGAGTTTGACTGTGGGGTATTATTATAAGGAACCAGAATTTTGTGATACAGTCCTATCACCCCGCTGTGATAAGTAATCTACTAATTCTCTAATACTTTTACAGCGTTGCGGCTCAATCCTTCCCAATAATAATTATATACCAAAATGTTCTATTTAAAGAAGAATTATTTTAAAAAAACTTTCCCTGCTACTTTATCCGAGTATTAGAAAAAGGGCGGAATATCCGCCCCTATTCATAAATCCACCTGTCAACATCGCGGTTGTATGAGAATAGCTCATCCTCTCTGAAAAAGAGGGAGATTTCCCGCGCGGCGCTCTCCGGAGAATCGGAACCGTGGATGATGTTTCTCCCGGTATCTATGCCGTAGCTGCCCCTAATCGTGCCGGGCGCCGCCTTGAGAGGATTGGTCGCGCCCATCATTTCCCTCGCCGCGTTAATCACGCCGCTGCCTTCAAGGACCATGGCCACCACCGGGCCGGAGGTGATGAAATCCACCAATCCCGCAAAAAATGGTTTGCCGGCGTGTTCTCCGTAGTGTTTTTCCGCAATTGCACGGCTGATTTGCAGCATTTTCAGGCCAATAATCTTAAAACCCTTTTTCTCGAAGCGGGAAATAATTTCACCGGCCAGGCTGCGCTGCACACCGTCAGGTTTGACCATAAGATATGTACGTTCCATGTTTAGAACCCCCCCAAAAATTTTTCTCCTTCTTGTATTGTAACCTTTTATGAAAAGAATTACCTTTTGTATCACCACCATCTCAAAAGGTCGTAGGGCGTAAGGCGTAGGGCGTATATTTATAGTCGTGGGTCGTGAGACGTGGGACGTGGGTATGCATTGTATTCCTATGGGGTCAAAGATTCTATGAAGGATAATAGGAACGTTCTCACTGTCTGACCCAAAAGCAACAGTACGTGTAGAGCAGACAGCGGGAAGCGTCCCATTGCTTTGCCGGCGGTTTTTCGTGAAAACACCCGCGGCTTTTTAAGCTGCGGGTGTTTAAGAAACTATTCGATGCGGTCCTTTCTTTCTTCCTCGCCGGCCTGCTTCATCAGTTCCGCAAATTCCCCAGCTTCTATGGTTTCCTTTTCAAACAACGTCTTGGCCACCAGGTGGAGTGTCGCCATGTGCTGTTCAAGAAGATCCTTGGCTTTATTGTAAGACTGGTCGATGGTATTGCGCACCTCAATGTCGATGGCGTTGGCCACTTCTTCACTATAGTTGCGGTCCCTGGACAGGTCGCGGCCGAGGAAAGGCGTGTCTGTTTTGTGGCCGTAAGTCATCGGCCCCAGGCCGCTCATGCCGAATTCCATAACCATCTTGCGCACGATGTCGGTGGCGCGCTCCAGGTCGTTTTGGGCGCCGGTGCTGATCTCTTTAAGTACCAGCGCCTCGGATACCCGTCCGCCAAGAAGCATGGTTACCTGGTCCAGAAGCTGCGACTTGGTCGCATAATAACGATCCTCTTTGGGAAGCAGCAAGGTGTACCCGCCGGCGCGGCCTCTGGGAATAATCGAGACCTTGTGGACGGGGTCGGTGTTCGGCAGGAGGTAGCCCACCACGGCGTGACCGCCTTCGTGGTAGCAAACCAGCCATTTCTCCTTTTCACTGATTACCTTTGATTTCTTTTCAGGACCTGCGATAACCCGCTCGATGGAGTTTTCCATGTCGGCCATGGTAATCCTTTTGCGGTTCTGCCTGGCCGCCAGAAGCGCCGCCTCATTGGTCAGGTTGGCCAGGTCGGCCCCGGTAAAGCCCGGTGTGCGCCGGGCCAGGACATCAAGGCTTACCGCCTCCTCCAGAGGCTTGCCCCTGGTGTGGACTTTGAGTATTTCCTTGCGGCCGTTTACATCGGGGGCGTCCACGACGACCTGGCGGTCAAAGCGTCCCGGCCGGAGAAGCGCCGGGTCTAAAATATCCGGACGGTTGGTGGCTGCCAGGATGATGATCCCTTCGTTGGGCGCAAAGCCGTCCATTTCCACCAGCAGCTGGTTTAGTGTCTGCTCCCGCTCATCGTGGCCGCCACCCAGGCCTGCGCCGCGCTGGCGTCCAACGGCGTCAATCTCGTCGACGAAAACGATGCAGGGAGCATTTTTCTTGGCCTGTTCAAAAAGGTCGCGCACCCTTGAAGCGCCGACACCTACAAACATCTCTACAAAATCCGAACCGCTGATGCTGAAGAAAGGCACACCCGCCTCACCCGCGACGGCTCTTGCCAGAAGTGTCTTGCCCGTCCCCGGAGCGCCGAACAGCAGCACCCCTTTAGGAATTTTAGCGCCAAGCTCCTGGAATTTCTTGGGATTCTTTAAAAATTCGACGACTTCCTCCAGTTCCTCTTTAACCTCATCGGCGCCGGCCACGTCGGAGAAGGTAACCTTCTTCTTTTCGTCGTTGTGGAGCCTCGCCCGGCTCTTGCCAAAGGACATAACCCGGTTGCCGCCGCCCTGGGTCTGCTGCATCAGGAAGAAGAACAGGACGATAAAGAGGATGATCGGCAGCAACGTAGTAAGCAGCCCGGTCCACCACCCCGGTTGCGGAGGCAGCTCGCTGTTCCACTCAACTTTTTTCTCCTTTAACAGTTCATAGAGGGCGGAATCATTGGCAGGCCCCTTTGTTTCAAAACGGCCACCGTCAATTTTCTCCCCGCTGATGATATTGGTCAGGCCCTCAGCTTGGATAACCACCTTCCTGACCTGCCCCTGCTCCACGTCATCATAAAATTGGTTGTAGGTTATCGGTGTGGGGATATCCTTGTTGGGCGTCGTATATTTAATCAAGGCAATGATAGCCAGAACAATCAGCAGATAAATACTAAGGTTTTTCACAACCTTATTCAAGCACGACACTCCTCTCCGGGGACTGGTCAGATCAAACCATAATGATTATTTTACCACATATTATAAGTCATTTCAATTTGGACGGAATTTGTCAAGGCTCAATTTTCAGGCGTAAAATACGTTTGGTCGTATGGTCAACTTTCCACCTTTCACCGGCCCGTAAGCCCGGCACCCACACAATAGCTTCAGGCGTCCCGACCAGTGGAAGGCGATCCCTTTGTGCTTGTGGAATTTTTTGTTTTATGAAAAAGTCCTTCAGCTTCATTCCCGCAGGCATCCCAAAAGGATGAAAGACATCTCCCGCCTTACGGCGGCGAACGTAGAGCTGTTTAGGCAACTTATCCCAATCCAATACTGCTTCATTCGGCGGCAGCTTCTTGGGATCCGGCCGAAAATCAAAAGGGACAAGCTCCGCGTACACAGTCCGGTCCAGTTCCGGAATATGGGTTGTGCCCGGGATGACGAGTGGATGCTGGTAGTAAGGCGCCCCCGTTCTCTCCTCTTCCCGCATTAATTCGAGAAACCGGTAGGAGCGAACAGCTTCCACACTGCCCGGCAGGATTGCGCTCGACCCTGTTCTGCCCCCTTCGATTAACCGGATGACATCCTCAACGTGTTGAAAGGAAAGGGTCCCTTCATGTCCTGCCAGCGCCGCCCAGGCCATGCGGATGACCCTGCGCCTGACAGCCAGGTCCACTCCGGCCAGGTCAGCCAGCCTGAGGGTCAAGCAGCCTTCAGACTCACCCGCCAGGGCGCCCAGGTAGGCCTGCCTGGCCCGGGTTTCAAAATAATCGTCTTCCTCCCGGCAGAGCTCGCCCAGTCTGAGCAGAGCCGGCACAAGAGCCGGATTGTATTCTTTTTCCAATAAAGGGATCAGTCTATGCCGTACCCGGTTCCGGAGGTGAACCTCCTTCATATTTGATGAGTCGGTACGGAACTTGAGTCCGTTCTCGGCGCAGTAGCGCTCAATCTCAAAACGCCTGAGGGATAGCAGAGGCCTTACATACCCCCCCTGCCGAACGGGAGGGATACCTTTCAGGCCTGTTGTTCCAGAACCCCTTAGGAAATTAATTAAAATGGTCTCGGCCTGGTCGTCAGCCTGGTGAGCCAGGGCCACCCTTTTGGCGCCGCATTGACTGGCGACATCGCTGAGAAAACTGTAACGCACCTCCCTGGCAGCTGTCTCTACTGAATTTCGGCGCTGTTCGCGGTAAGCCAGCACATCGATCGACTGAACTGTTGACGGCAAACCATAGCTTTGCGCCAGGCCGGCTACAAAACGAGCGTCCTCTTCTGATTCCTCCCCACGCAGCATGTGATTCAGGTGGGCGATATGCAGCGATATTTCCAGTTCATCTTTAAGCAGATATAACATGTGCAGAAGCGTAACCGAATCGGCCCCTCCGGAGACTGCAACCACCACTTTAGATCCGGGTTCTGTCATCCGGTGGCGGGCCATGTCGTTACGAACCCTGTCAAGCAGGTCCATCTTCTCCACCACCTGCGGGAAGTTCCCGAATAAGGCAGCTCCCCTCCTTTTATATCTATTCTAAAGCTGTTAAGCAGCTTTAATACATAGAGCCTATTTTTACCACTTGCTAAAACAAGATGTAATTCAACAGCAGCAAAGTCTTTTCCTGCCCCAAGGTAAAATAAGTGTTCCCAAAACTGAGATAAACTAAAAGCCGGGAACTTTCCCGGCTAAATTTTGACCTAGCTGAAGTATCTAATTGTTAATAAACCCAACCATATGGAAGCTAATGCTGCATTTTTACGAAGTAGTTTCATGGACTTCTATAGAAACTGTTGCTGCATTCCTATGGGGTTAAGTGCGAATGAATTCGCACCTGCATCAAAAGGCCTGTCCGAGATGTTTTCACAGCAGTTTGTGCTTGCGCATTATGCCCGGTTCATGCACGCTAATTCCGTTTGGGAGCTGTTTCCAACCTGGCCACCAGGACGGTCATGTCGTCGGGCGCCCTGGCGGTTCCTCCAGCGCTGGTATGCGCCAGCTTTAAGATTAGCTCAGCCATCTGTTGCGGCGCCATATGAGCCACATCCTCCAGGACCCCGG
Source organism: Pelotomaculum schinkii (assembly GCF_004369205.1). Taxonomy (NCBI): domain Bacteria; kingdom Bacillati; phylum Bacillota; class Clostridia; order Eubacteriales; family Desulfotomaculaceae; genus Pelotomaculum; species Pelotomaculum schinkii. The sequence goes on from NZ_QFGA01000001.1 coordinate 2,052,157, forward strand.
CCAACCAATCCTCACGCTCTTCCTGCCCCTGGTAGGCGTCCAGCACACCGTCCGTGACCATCACCAGCACATCTCCAGGCTGCAATTTCTTGCTCATGGAGGCCACTTCGATATCCTCAACAATTCCGACCGGTAAGGAACTGGCCTTAATCATTCCTACCTCCCGCCCTCGCAGCACAAAGGTCGGCACGGCGCCGATTTTCACAAAATCCGCCTGGCCGGTATAGATGTTGACCACCGCCAGGTCCACCGTGGCGAAACTTTCTCCGGGTGAGCGAAGCGCCAAAATTGAATTGACCGTTTTAATGGCCAGATCCTGGCCAAAACCGGATTCCAGCAGGTTACCCAACAGGGAGATGGTAATACCGCTTTCCAGGGCCGCGCGCGGACCCACCCCCATACCGTCGCTTAAGACCAGCGCCAATCGACCCCCTTTGAGGTTAAAAAAGGCATAACTATCCCCGGAAATCAAGCTGCCGTTCTTACCGCTCCGGGCGACCCCCAGAGCCAGGCGGCACCTCAAATCCGGGTAAAAACGCAAGGTGCAGACAGTATCCCCTTCCTGCGCCAGGCAGGCCGGGGTGGCCTTATTGACGGGCTGTTCCAGCAGGGAGGACAGCAGAGGCCCAATAACATTGGCGCATTTCATCATCCCGCCGCAGGGGGCATGGGCAAGGACCACCTCACTGGCGCCGCTTTCCCTGGTGACAACTGACAGGCGCTCCGGTTGAATACCTGCTTCTTTTAGCCTCCTGCGCATACGCGGGGCGATCTCCCCGGCATCCAGGTCCAATTCCAATTCTCCAGGCAGGCTTGCCATTACCCCGGCAATACCCTTCAGTTGCTCCGAAACAATATCCCTGCTCTCCAGCAGGCGTTGCGACCAGTAGCGATTGAGATTGTAGGATTCATAGAGGCAGTTAAGGGTTATGGCCAATTCTTTGGTACGGGAGCAGCGCTTCTTCAACTCGGCGGAGAAGTTATCCGGGCTTATTTTGCCATAGATCTCAATATGGGCAATCAGATCCACCAAGCCCTGGTAGGTCTTGTAGAAATCCCTCTCCCAGCAGGTACGATGAAAAGTGCAGTCACTGCAGACCTTTTCACCGGTCAGGCGCAATAACTTCTGCAGGCTCTGCTCCTGTGGAGTATGACCGACCGTAGAGGAAACCTGCTCAAAGGAGCGCGACAGCTCATAGAACACACGCGACCAGTTTTTTATGCGCTCCTTAAACATTTCTTTGAGCTGGCTGCCCTCCTGCTGGTGCGGGCGAGACTGTTCCGAAATCCCGAGGGTAGTTTGTAGCTTCTCAATAGCAGTTGCAGGGAAGAGCAGGAACAGGAGCGCGGCAATCCCGCTTTCGGCGAGGACCGTGACCAGGCTGGTGTAATCCGTCAAATAAACTGAAAGGATAATATTACCCAGAACAAACCCGATGGCGACACCGGCCTTGCCGAAGCTTTTGCCAAGCCCCGCCAGCAACCCGGCAAAGGAATAAGCCCCTACCACGGCCGGGGCGACCACGTAGGCCAGGCCGGGGATAATTCCCACCACCGCTCCCGCAGCCGCTCCGGCTCCCGCTCCCCCGGCCATGCCAGCCAGCAAGATGGTTAGACCGCTTAATACCCCCTTGACACTCACCAGACCGAGCTTGAGGTCACCGGTTCCGGACACGAGCCCTCCAAAAAGCAGGGCTGCGCAAAATATTTCTTCACCGGTAAGCGGTCGCCCGGAGCCGGCCTTTTTTTTCAGAGCAGCCAGAGCGTAGTTCATAACCCCGGTTAGCAGGGCGGCAAATATGGCTTCAAAAAGAACTGCGAAATAGAGGTAGGTAGATGCGGCGAAAAAAGCCAACAGGGTGGTCCTGACAATGACCGTAACAGCAAAGACCAGCGCCGGCAGGACCAGCCACGGACGCTTGACCTCCCCCGGTACGACGCTGGTTAACAGCCAGGTCCCGAGGACAGTCAGGCCCGTACCGGCCAGAGCCGGCCCCTGGCTGATCGTGGCCAGACCCAGGAGCACCGCCGGTACCGACAGGATACCGTTGCGGCCGAAAACACGGATAGAAGCCGCCACAAAAGATGCCGCGAAAGGAATTAAATCGCCCAGCAACACGGCCCGTCCCAGCAGGATACCGGCGGCGCCAATCGCCAGAGCCACCGGGGTAAAGCCTTCCCCGGTCCCGGCCTTAAAAAAGTGAGGCCTCTTATTTGGGTTTTTGGCCGGTCTCTCAGCCCGCTTTTTGTTCTGTTCTTTACCCGTACGACGGTAGGGATAAATGTCGATGTTTTCGAACAATTGCTCCAACCCCTAATACCAAATCCATAAATATAATTATAGCGTATAGGGTTGGAAATATTTGTAGTAAATGGTATATTTCAACTACTTTCTTTCGACTTCTTCCAGGATCAGGCTATGAAGAAGATCCCACTCACTGACTGTCAGCCGGTCAACCCCCAGCCCTTCCATAACAACTTTAACAATAGTAACACCTGCTACAATAACGTCCGCCCGTCCCGGCTGCAGCCCTGCCACCTTCTTACGCTCAGCAAGCTCCATACCGGCAAGCCTTTCAAGAATTCCCGTTACATCAAGGATTGACAGACTAAAACCGTGTACCCGCTCCGGGTCGTATATGGCAAGTTCCTGTTGAATCGCCGCCAGAGTAGTAACCGTACCTCCCACACCCACGAGAACGGCAGCTCCGGCCTGGCGCGCCCTGTTTAAGTGCGGGTGGAAAGCGGCGGCAACCTCTGCCGGGGATAATCCACTCAAGGTCAGCCGCACGGACCCCATGTTTACACTGACTGTGTTGAGCCCTTGGGGCTCCATCCAGCTTAATTCCGTACTGCCGCCACCAACGTCCAGCACAGCTGTTGATCGCTGTTCTATGGGCAGTCCGCTTACTACGCCCAAATAACTATAGGAGGCTTCCTCTGTCCCGCTCAATACCCTTATTTGCAAACCAGTTTTCTTCTTTACCAGTTCCAGGAAGTCCGCCCGGTTGGCTGCATCCCGTACCGCGCTGGTAGCAACTGCCACCACCGTTTCGGCGCCCAGGCGTACCGCCTCATGAAAAAAACCGGCGACTGCGTCGGTCGTCCGGGCCATTGCGGGGGGCAGAAGCTCCCCGCTGCCGATGCCTTCCCCCAATCTGGTTATGGCCAGATTGGTTGCTACAGTCCGCAGATGCCCGTCCGACTCTTCAGCAACCAGCAGTCTGGTAGAATTCGTTCCAATATCAATAGCTCCAACCCGTTTCACCTTCCACACCTCCGGAAAAAGAGTTGTTCGAAAAGCTTATTATTCAACAACAAAAGCAATTCCCCTGTTGAGAATTGCTCCCTAGCTAAGTAAATATGGATGGGCTCTAATCTGCTTTCCGGCCTGAGCCGCGCCCTCCCCTTTTAGCTTCCGTGCTCCTTTTTAAAACCTGCAGCCGCTCTTCGCTATCCTTCATAAACTTGGCCAGCTTATCCTCAAAGGAAGCCTGGAATTTTTTCTTGGGCGCGCGTGCCGAAGGATTGGCCTGCTTGATGGAAAGCCCTATTTTACCCTTTGGATCAACCGAAATAACCTTTACCATTACCTTGTCGCCGGCTTTTAAAAAGTCGTGCACATCTTTTACATAAACTTCGGCAATCTCCGAAATGTGGACAAGTCCGGTCGCACCGCCAGGCAGTTCAATAAAAGCACCGAAATTGGTAATACCGGTAACAACGCCCTCTACGATGCTCCCCAACTCTATCGGCATAACTGAGAATATTCCTCCTCTAAACCTACAAAAACCTAGTGTAATTATATGCGAGATTAATGGAGAGTGTCAAGAAACATCTAGGTTTAACGATGAATTTAGTCTGCGGCGGGAGTGGGTCCGGATGGGACCTCAAGCTGTTGCAATTCTGTCCCAGGAGCTACCGTCAGCACCCTTGTTTCACCCTGCTTAACCAGCCCCAGCTTCTCCCTGGCAGTTTTTTCAACATAGGCGTCGGTCTGTACAGCCTGCAGTTCCTGACGCAGAGCCATGTTCCTCTGCTTGAGTTCCTCCACCTCCTGCTGAATGCTGAGCACATCCTTCTGCATGGTGGTAAGCTTGCTGAACTGGGCGCCGAAGGAGACCGCCAGGTAGCCCAGAACCAGGATAAAAACCAAGGAGGGGAACTTCGTTTTAGAGAGTTTTTTAGATTTCCGTCTGACCGTATGGCTATCCGGCGCCATCTTTTCCGGCCGGGGAAGGTATGTCTCCTCTAATATTCTTGCCGACGCGTTCATGCTTTGTCCTCCTCTTCCTCATCTGACCCGAAGATGCCCAGGTTGTTGCCAGGGATAACGATTACCACCTCATAGCCTTTGGTCCTGGCCCGGTTATACAGGGTGGCGACGGTACTCGGGCTCAAGCGGAGCTGTTTGGCAATGTGGTCTGCGGAATAACCCATTTCCTTTAAAGTTACAACCTGCCGCTCCCGGAAACTGAGCCTTTCCGCCCCTCTTATTTCAATCTGCATAACCCCTGATCCCTGCCCTCACCCTACGCTCATCCACATAATGACTACAAAATTAGTACATACTTTCTACGCCGCCAAAAATATTCCTGCCCTGTGTATTTATTTTTTTATTTTTTATCCCAAAATGACTAATGCCGGATTGGGGCATTGTCCGGTCAGGCGTAGGGTGTAAGGTTATTAACAAAGGTAGGGGGATGCTGCCCTGCTATTATTTTTACGCCTTACGGCCTACGGCTATTTTTAACCCCAAGCCCGCAAGCCGGGGCTTTTCGAAAAATAGATTCCCAACACAAGCCCTCAGGCACTTATCCACACTTCATCAGAAAACAGTAAAGCCGGGGTGGTATCCCCGGCTTAACCAAGAAATATATTTTGTTTCGCTCCCAGGGTTATTCGGTAGTAAATCTCCAGTCACTGCCATTCAGCCCTGCAAAGTCCGCGCCGGTGTCTTCATCCTCCAGATAACCGGCTTTGATTGTTACCTCAAACGTGCTGTCTCCCTCCAGGGTGTCCTCCAGGGTAATGGTGAGGGTGTCCCCGTCAATTTCCACCTTGTCTATATCAACGTACACGCCATCGGTTTTGTTGTAAACCCTGACCGCCCCAAGCAGGCTCTTTCCTGATACGGCACTGATATCCCCGCTAAAGCTGGCCTTCAGAACATCGGTAAGGTCAACATCAGCCGCGCCGTTCCGGGGGGTTAGTTTCTCGATATAAAAGGAATCTACCGTGGTGAACTGCCATTCGCTGCCGCTTATTCCTACGAAGTTCTCTCCGGAATCCTCCGACTCGATAATCCCCGAACTGATGGCAACGCGGTAGGTTTTACCCTGCTCCAGCGAATCTTCCAGTGTGATTGTTAAAGTGCTGCCGCTAATCGCAACCGTATCGATGTCAATATATCTACCGTCGGTGATATTGCGCACGGAAATACCATCCATGACGTCATCGAGGTCTTCGACCGCACATATGTCCTCATTAAACTCAACAGTCAACTCGTTGGTATCCGGGTCAACGCTATCGCTCCCCTTCCTGGGGTTAAGCGATTCGATTTCCAGGTCGGAAACGTCATCGTCTCCGGTGGCAAACTGCCAATTGCTGCCGCTTAAACCTGTAAAGTTTTCTCCGGATTCCTCCGACTCAATAATCCCTGAACTGATGGTGACACGGTAGGTTTGGCCTTGCTCCAGCGAATCTTCCAGTGTGATTGTTAAAGTACTGCCGCTAATTGCAACCGTATCGATGTCAACATATTTCCCGTCGGTTATATTGCGCACGGCAATACCATCCATGACGTCATCGAGGTCTTCGACCGCTCTTATATCCTCATTAAATTTAGCAGTCAACTGATAGGTGTCCGCGTCGATGCTATAGCTTCCATTCCTGGGGCTGAGCGTCACAAGCTGCAGGTCAAGGCTGTTATCATCATTGTCGCTGCCGTTGTCCTCGGCCAGCATAATCCGGTACAGCACCATGGCCAGTTCAGCCCTGGTCACCGCCTTGTTTGGTTGAAAGATGTTGCCGGGATAACCAATCATGTAACTGTTCGCACACATCCCCCCGACATAAGGCCTGGCGTAAAAGGGGATCTCGTCCGTATCCTCAAACGCTAGCCGGTCATCCACCTCTAGTCCCATAGCCCTTGAGGCCCAAACCGCCACCTGGTACCTTTTAGCCGCCTGATTGCCGTTTAGGTCATCAAGCTCGCTCTCTTCTATAATCCCCTCGTCAAGGGCAAAATCTATACAATCTTGCATCCAGAAAGGGAACCCGTCGTATGAAGACTGGCCTGACGTGGCTGTGGAAACTTCGAAGCCGGCGGCCCTGGAAATCATCATGATAGCCTCATTGACGGAAACAGAAGAATTCGGCCGGAAAGTCTGGTCAGGGTAACCCAGGATGATGCCGTAGGAAGCCATCACTTCGATTGGCTGTTTGGCCCAGTGTGAACCGATATCCGTAACAGTGACAGGTTTGTAGTTTTTCTTTACAAAAAATTTCTTATTGTTTTTGTCCTTCCAGGGCGCCGCCTGGGAGGCAGTCGCAAAACCAAGTACCATTACAAGCGCAAGCAAAACCATCAAAACTTTTTTAAACATTATTAGAGCCCCCCTTAATTTTTTTAAGGAAAAAGTTATTTACACCACCGCAAAATACATGTTGCCCCCTTTCTTTCCAGTGTCTACATGTTAATACGGCTCCCTTCCAAATATTCAGGGGTTTGTTTAAAGCCTCCAGCGTGATTTATCCTGGTAAATTAAACCAGAAAATTATCGGATTGCGTAAGATTCCAACAGGTTCTGGTTATACTACAACCAGTCAACAATCTTTTTTAGTGATGAGGTGTGTGGTATGCGGGCATTCAATATGAAATGGGTTTATAGAATACTGGCAGGCGGGCTAATACTGTCGGGATTGCTCTTTTACGTCAGCCTGCCTGCCGCAGTTTCTGAAACTTCCGTAGCAGGCGGCGGTTTCATTCGCCTGCACGTTTTAGCTAACAGCGACAGCGAGGCTGACCAGGCGCTCAAGCGTAAAGTCAGGGATGAAATCATCCAGGTTATGGCTCCGGAGTTTTTGGCCTCCGGGAATATCGAATCGGCCAGACTGACCGCACGGTCTAACCTTGACCGGATTGAATTGATCGCCAGTCGCGTAATAAAGGCGGAGGGCAAGGATTACCCCGTTACTGCGGAACTGGACACTTTTCCTTTCCCCACCAAGCATTATGGCGCATTCATTCTCCCCGCAGGTGATTACGAGGCGGTGCGGGTGGTTATCGGGAACGGAGAGGGAACAAATTGGTGGTGCGTCCTCTTCCCGCCTCTCTGCTTTGTGGATATGACCAGAAATGCAGCCATCGACACACCAGCAATGAGTTTTCCGTCCGTCCCTTCAAAACCTGATATTACCGTAAGCAAACAAACGTCTCAGACCCTGGACGTTCAAATAGCCGGGGACACAAACGGCAAACCGGAAGCATATAGACCGGATGAACAGAAGATGGAAAATTACAATACTCAAGCAGCCGGGGATGTAAATTTCAAGGCGGATAACGAAGAAGACGATTGTAAAGTGATCTTTTCGTTCAGATTAATAGAATGGCTTAAAAGGCTGTAGGATTCAGTCGTCGGTCGTCAGACATCGGACGTCGGAATATACTGCATTACTTATAGGGTCAAAGACAATGCCCTTGCTGCCGATTGGTATCTGGGTCTTTAAGCAATGTACGTTTTTAGCCAAAACAAGGACTATTTTTCTGTAAGGTTCAACAAGCCGCTGTCGCGGCGCCGGCGGCGGATGAAAACTTAGCGCTGTGGATGTGATTTCAATCGCACACGGCGTGTTAGCGCCGAACTTGTTGGTACTAGTGTTACATTTGTGCGAATGAATTCGACCCACATTTGGGGGAATTGCTCCGTATGCTAATTAGGCCCGGGTTTTTAACGAACCCGGGCTTTTGACGTGCCCGCCGGTTAACGGACAATAACCTCAATATGTCTCCAATCCCGGTTTTCGCAAGAGCCAAAATTTCCCCTTGCCGGTCACAAGCCGCAAATACCATACATAAGCTGGAAGTGAGAAATCATGCCAATAAAGGAGGTCATTTCATGCTGCCGCAGAACCCGCAGAGGCCGCCCGCCAGCCCGGCTCCCGCTGTCAAGGGCAAAGATAAAGCTGAAGCGCCGTTTGAAGTCAAAAGCCAAACAGCCGAAGACCTGCAGGCTGAAGGTTTGTATCCGACCGCCCGCCTGGCCCAGGCCTATGTGATCTGGCAAAAATACGGGCGAACATTTACTCCGGCCGAGGCATTGGAAAAAGGCACTCTTTTTCCAGACCTCTATAGACCTTATCCTTATTAACGAGGAGAGAGAAAGATGGACGAAAGATTGGCCCTACTTAGGGAAATCCAGGAACTTGAATTTGTTTTAATTGAGCTGAATTTATTCCTGGACACGCACCCCCAGGATCGCGCGGCGCTCAGGGACTACGCCGCCGTACGCGATAAACTCCTGCCGGCTATCAAGCGGTATGAAGAAATTTATGGGCCCCTGACACTTTTAAGCACAAGTCCGGTTAAATGCCCCTGGCAATGGATCGAGGGGCCATGGCCGTGGGAAATTGAATACGCCTAAAGAAAGGACTAAAGAGCTATGTGGATGTATGAAAAGAAACTGGAATACCCTGTCCGCGTATTAAAAAACGACATCGGGATGGCCAAGTTCCTGATGGCCCAGTACGGCGGGCCGGACAGTGAACTTTCTGCCGGGGTCAGGTATCTAACCCAGCGCTACTCCATGCCCACCAATATGGCCAAAGGGCTTTTGACCGATATCGGCACCGAGGAACTGGCCCACTGGGAGATCATAGCCACCATGATCTACAAGCTGGTCAAGGGCGTGCCGGCCAAGCAGCTCAGGGAGGCCGGCTTAGGGGCGCATTTTGCCGAACACGACCGTGCCGTTTACCCGGCCGACGCCGCCGGCGTCCCCTGGACGGCCGCTTACGTCCAGGCTACCGGCGACCCGGTTACCGACCTGCATGAAGACATGGCGGCAGAGCAAAAAGCCAGGACCACCTACGAGCACCTGATCCAGCTCACCGACGATCCCGGCATAAAAGACACGCTTCGTTTTTTGAGAGAAAGAGAAGTGGTCCACTTCCAGCGGTTCGGAGAATGCTTAAACGACGTCCAGGCATGCCTGGAATCAAAGAAGTTTTTTTAGCGTATACGGCGCCCAAAGCGGGGCCGTATGCTGCAAATGAGGCTGAGCTCTTCAACCAAAACAATCCTGACTATTACAAGAGTGATTTCACCTTATAGTGATGCGTGCGGTGATATGGGTCTAAAATGTACAAAGAAGTATACCTTAATTTAAATCTATCCCACCATGTCAATACTTGCAAAACGATATTTTTTAAAGCTTTAACTTTTTGCTATATTTCTCAAAGCGAAGATCGCCAAATCCACTTCTTCTATTGTATTAAAATAACCCATGCTGAACCTTACGCTTCCCATATCACCCGTACCAATGGTTTCATGAGCGTAAGTCGCGCAATGCAGACCGGGACGAACTCCGATCTTATACCGCTTATCCAGTAACTCCGCAACTTCCTGTGGAGTTTTTTCCTTAATGTTTAAGGACAAGATACCGACCTGCTTTTTTTCAGACAGCGGACCGTAAAGGACTATTCGTTCTATGCCTTGTAATCCTTCGATCAAACGTCGGGTAAGAATTTGCTCATGCATCCTGATTTTTTCGGGTGTTTCAGATAGGATAAAATCCACACCGGCTTTTAATCCGACAAGACCCGGTGCATTTAGCGTTCCGATCTCATAGCGTTCGTAAAATAACCAACTGTTAATTTCCTCTTCCGGCACCCGACCTACATATGGGCGTATTTTGGCCTGCGGAGAAACATACAGCACTCCTGTTCCCTGCATACCATAAAGGCTTTTGTGACCGGAAGCTACCAACAAATCGATATTCATGGCCTGAACATCGATATCAAGAACGCCGGCGGCCTGGGAAGCATCAACCATAAACTGTATCCCCTTTTCCCGGCAAATCCGTCCGACCTCCTTAATAGGCATTACGGTTCCGGTTACGTTTGAAATTCCGGTCATACCAATTAATTTTGTATTACGTTTGATCGCATCCCGAAGTTCATCGATATCCAGTTCGCCGGTACGAGTACATTTTACTGTTGTATAGCTTACCCCGGACCGCTCCATTTCCTGAAGCGGGCGCAGCATCGCCTTATGCTCCATAGACGTTACGACCACATGATCCCCGGTCTGCAACAATCCGCCATATATTATCTTGATTGCTTCGGTTGCATTAAAACTGAATACTACCCGGTACGGATCATCGATGGAAAAAAGTCTGGCAATGCTTTGTCTGGTCTCAAACAGTTTTTGATTGATCTGACGGGCCATCATATGCCAGGAACGACCAGGATTGGCTCCGTATTGGGTCATACAACCGTTTATCGCTTTATAAACACATTCAGGCTTGGGAAAACTGGTAGAAGCATTATCAAAGTATATCATTTACAACCTCCGTAGGGAAAAAACAAGCGCACAGATTTCCGGACTCGTCTTCTTTTAATGTCGGTTCCGACAACATACAGTCATTTTTTCGCCGGCAGCATCTATGATAATACACACAGCCGGTAGCCGAAGATTCAGATTCGTTATTCAAACCCGTTGCTACAGGGCTAATAACATCTTCTTCCCTGTCCAATGAGCATACCGCGTTGAGCAATTCCTTCGTATAAGGGTGCCTGGCTTTGGTAAGAAGATCGCATCCGCGCAAGATTTCTACGATACAGCCGCGATACATGACGATGATCCGGTCGCTGATATGCCGTATCAGCGCAATATCATGACTGATAAAAATTGAAGTTAATTTATTTTCCTTATGTATATGCAAAATATCTTTAAGGATCTGCTTTTGAATCACCGTGTCCAGCGCAGATGTCGGCTCATCATATATGATGACTTCCGGCTGAATTTCAAGGCATCTGGCTATTGATACTCTCTGCAGTTCGCCACCGCTCAGTTCATGCGGATATTTGTGTTGATATGATTCGGGTAACAGCATCTTTTGCAACGCTTCGTTGACCGCTTCAGGCAGTTCTTTTCTGTTTTTAATACCGAAATTACATAACGGCTCTTTGAGTACGGTTCCGATTTTCATCCGGGGACTGAAAGTCTCCATGGGAGATTGGAAGACTAGCTGAACCTTTCTTCTGAATTCCCGTTGCTGTGATAAAGACAGGAAAGCAATATCAATGTCATGAAAGAGCACCCGTCCATTATCCGGCTTTTCTAGTCCCAGCAGAGTTTTTGCTAACGTACTTTTGCCGCAACCGCTCTCGCCCACAATTCCGATGAATTCTCCCCGTTTTATTTCTATCGATACTTGATGCAATACACGGAGCGCTTTTCTGCCGTTTACCGTGGAATAGTATTTCGAAATATTTTCACCGGTAAAAATAGCATCCTCAGCCCGGTTAAAGCCGCCAAGGGATTCTTCATATAATTTGATATTGTTTCTGAGCAATTCTTTGGCATATTCCGTTTTTGGATTGCAGATCACTTCATCTGTAGCGTCATGCTCCAGCAGAGTACCGTCCAACATGATGCCGATTTTATCAGCAACCCTGGCGGCCACGTTGATATTATGGGTAACCAGAATAACCGAAGTACCAAACGTTTTTTTCAGATAATGCAGTTCTTCAATGATCTGCGCTTGGGATACGGTATCAAGCGCACTGGTCGGCTCGTCGGCGATAATCAGATCGGGATTAAATATCATGGCCATCGCGATCGCAACCCGCTGCTTCATTCCTCCGCTCAACTGTGAAGGATAAGAATTGAGGATCCGCTGACCGTCATGAAGACTTAATTTCCGCAGCATTTCTGATTCCATCATTTGAGCTTTTTTTCTGCCGATCTTGTCGTGACTGCGGATATATTCGGTAAACTGGCTGCCAATTTTGCGCACCGGATTCAGCGACGCTCCCGCGTCCTGAAAAATATACCCTATCCGCCGGCCGCGTATCTCCCGCCATTGACGGAGAGAAAATGAGGTAAGGTCTTGATCGGCAAAACGGATGGAGCCGTTTATGATCCGCCCATTATCGGGAAGCAGGCCGATAATCGCATGAAGAAGCGTCGATTTTCCGCTGCCGCTTTCCCCGACAACGGCGAGAATTTCGCCGTTGTCTAGATGAAAGCTAAGGTCTTTTACAGATGGAACCTGTCCTTTATAGCAAACCGAAAGGTGACTTACATCCAGCAGCATTTTACTTAATATCTACGGTGTTGTTCATCAGATAGAAATCAATGGGGTAAGCTTCAACACCGGTTATATTGCTTTTACAGACCACGTTGTTATTTGTATAGGCCATAAACAGATAAGGACAGTCATCCAGTATCATCTGTTGTGCTTGGGCTGCTATATTACATCTGGTTTGGGTATCCATTTCGGTAGCGAGCTTACCGATCAGTGAATCCAACTCCGTATTACTGTAGTGTCCGTAATTTTCGGAAGCGCCTCTCTTGAAATAAAGCTCCAGGAAGTACTGGGGATCGCCGGTCGTGCCGGTATTGATATTCCCTACGCCGATATCAAAGGCGACATTTTTATCGGCCATAGCGGCAAGGTTATCGTCAGCCATTTCAATAATTACCTTGAGGCCGATTTTGGCGAACACGGATTGCAGGTAAGAAGCCTCCGTACTGTTATCGGTACCCTTCTTGATCACAAGCTTCAGTTGAACATCCTTACCGTTTTTCTCAACATAACCATCGCCGTTTTTATCGATTAAACCACTGTCGGCCATTAATTGTTTAGCCTTGTCCAAATTATAATCGTAAGCGGAGAGCTTGTCATTGCCAAAAGGCAGGGAAGACGAGAACGGCCCCGTAGCCGGAATACCGCCCAGGAGCGTACCGGACAGTTCCTCACGGTTCAAGCTGTAAGCAAGCGCTTTCCTGACGTTAATATCTGCCAGAATGGGGTTGCTAAAATTCAGCCAGATCAAAGCGGTGCGGGTGCTGGGGACTTTGGATATTGTATAATCAGGGTTGTTCTCAAAGAGGGAAAGCGAGCTTACATCAATGGCCTGCGCCACATCGACATCTCCGGATTGCAGTGCCGAGGTACGGGTATCGCCGTCCCGGATCAAAACATAGGTAACCTTGCCCAGAGGAGAGGCCCCGCCCCAGTAATTATCATAAGATTCAACTTCAATAGACTTATCGAGAGTATAGGAAACGGCTTTAAAAGGACCGGTGCAAACAGGCGCTGTGTTGACATTGGTCAGCTCAACCGAGGTATCGATGATCGTGAATAAAGGATCAGCGATGTTGCCTAACAATGCGCCGTAAGGTTCGGTTGTGGTAATCGTCAGATCCTGCCCGGAGGCGGTAATACTTTTTACCGGCAGAAGAGAAGTAGCGCGATCACAAAGTTTAAGCGCTCTTTCCAGAGAAGACTTTACCGCCTCTGCGGTCACAGGATTGCCGTTCTGAAAGGTTACGCCATCGCGGATATGGATTTTCCAGGTGGCGGCGTCAACGTTTTCCCATCTGTCGGCAAGGACGCCGACGATCTTCGAATTGGCGTCAAGCTTGACGAGAGTCTCTCCGACGGCGGTTCTGGACAAAGTCCAGCCGTTCCAGCTTTGGGTGGGATCCAACCCATCGCCAAAGTACCACAAGCCGACCGTCAGGTGTTTGTTTGGGTCTGCCTGGCTTGTTGTGGGAGTAGATCCACAGGCGGTGAGGCTTGCTATCATGAATACCATCACCAAAAAAAGTGCTATGATTCTTTTTGTTTTCATTTTTCCCTCCCATTTTTCTCAAAAATATATCGATAACTTAGTTGTCTAAGTATATTGAACACCGAACAGTTATTTATGACACGATCTGATTCAAGAATCCGGCAAGGATATTAATTCCTGTTTAAAACCTGTCGGGAATTGAGGACTGTTCTTTGGGATCAAACAAGTCGCGCAGAAAATCACCCAAAAAGTTAAACAAACATACCGTGATAAAAATTGAGATACCGGGGAAAATGGTAAGCCACGGCGCCTGCTGCAGCATGCTTTTACCTTCATAGAGCATGTATCCCCATTCCGAAGTAGGAGGCTGAGCCCCAAGACCAAGAAACGACAAGCTTGCGACCGACAAAAGAAAACCTCCGATATCCACCGCCGCAATCACAATGATTTGGGAAACAACATTGGGCAGCAAATACTTGACGATGATTTTACTCACACCGGCGCCGGACAGCTTGGCAGCAATGACATAGTTTTTATTCTTTTCCATGATGATCAATCCCCGCGTCAGACGAGCGTACTTGGTCCAACCCGTGGATATAATGGCAATTCCGGTGTTAAAAAGGCCGGGACCGAGGACTCCAGCCACTGCAATGGCCAGAACCAAATTGGGGAAAGCAAGAAAGACATCGGTAACACGCATAATGCAGGAATCGGCCAAACCGCCGGCATAGCCAGAAATCAAACCGATGACGCTACCCAGAATAACCGCAATAAAAACCAACGTAAATGTGGTGATAAGGGACGTTGAGGCGCCGTATAATACTCTGGACATAACACACCGGCCCAGCCGGTCGGTGCCGAACGGATAAGCGGCGCATGGTTGCTGCAAGGCAACGGGAACATTGACCGCGTTAGGATCATGGGGGGCTAAAGCCGGTAGAATAACCTGTATAAAAAAGATAAAAAACGCAAACCCCGCACCCAGAAACAGATAGATCCTGTTCAGAGAATTTGAATGAGCACATTTCATGATTTCCTCATTGCAGCTTGATCTCGTGATTAAACATCGTGTATATAATATCAACAATCAAATTTGTTAAGACATAAATCAGTGCCATCCAGATGACATAGCCTTGGATCAACGGATAATCACGGTTGAAGATGGCGTCCACCACCATTTCCCCCACCCCGGGCCAGACAAAGATCGTTTCCACAATCGCCGCCCCGCCCAGCAACCCGCCGACCGACAAGCCTAGCATAGTGATGATTGGCACCAGAACATTGGGCAGAACATGAAAGAACAGTATTTTGTTGGCGCTGACACCGCGGGCATAAGCGCCCTGTACGTAATCCTTATGTATTTCTTCCAGAATAGCCGCTCTAAGCTGCCGGACATATTTTCCAACCATAGAAAAAGCAAGCGTAACCGCGGGCAGGATGATACCGACGGCGGCTCCGTTACTGATGATCGGCAGCAGCTTGAGGCGATAGGTAAAAAAGTATATCAGAAGCAGGCCCAACCAAAAAGACGGCATAGAAATACCGAAGAGAGAAAAAATCCTGATCAGATAATCGGCAAGCTTGTTTTTATAAACGGAGGACAGAATTCCCAACGGCAAAGCCAGCAAAATCGTCAGAAGCATTGCTGCGCCGGCTAGTTTTAAGGTCGCCGGCAGTTTGGAGGTGATTACGTCAAAAACCGGATAATTATACTTGTATGAAGTCCCGAAATCTCCGTGGATTACTCCACCCAGCCAGTTGATATACTGCACAGGGACCGGTTGGGTAAGACCCATTTGCTCTCTTGTTTTTTCCAAAAGTTCCTGGGTAGGCGCAATACCCATTTGATTCAGCAGAATCTGCGCCGGGTCGCTGGGAGCAAGGTACGATAAAAAAAACGTCAGGATGCTAACCCCCAATAAGACCGGGATTAATTGCAGAATTCTTCTGATGACGTATCGCTTCATATAACCCGCGCTTTCCTATTGCGCCGCATAGATCGCCGCTCCCAAAGCGCCGGTGTATACAGCGTTAATCTCCGGAGAGAAAACTGGTTTGTCGAGAACGCTTTCGATCGCGTGTTTCATACCCTCGTTGTTGGATACCCCGCCGGAAAAGAAGATATCAGGAAAACACTGGATCCGCCGCGTCTGATTTTTGATACGTCTGGCGGTGGCGATATGTACGCCCGCCGCAATATTGGCTGCCGTCGAGCCGCTTGCCTTCAGCGAGATGATCTCCGATTCGGCGAATACGACGCATTGACTGCTGATCTCGCAGGGAGAATCGGCCTGCAGGGAAATCCGAGAAAACCGCTCCACCGGCATCTCCAAAAGATAGGCCGCTTTTTCCAGAAACCGGCCGGTACCGGCAGCGCAGCGGTCATTCAGGATAAATTCCAGAACATTGCCGTTTCTTTCATCGATACTGATCGCTTTGGCGTCCTGACCCCCGATATCGATCACGGTCCGGGCCGTGGTTAAGAGACAGTGCGCTCCCTTGGCGTGGCAGGAAATCTCCGTCATGATATCGCTGGGAATATCCCGCAGGGAAAGAGAAACATTACCATACCCGGTGCCGACCATCTTCCGGATCTGTTTTCTGGACACACCGGATTGCTTCATTAATGATCCGACTAACAGTTCCCCCGTTTCATTGGCGGAAATCCCGGTGGGCGTTAGAGCGGCATAAAGCATATCCCGGTAGAGCATGACAGCTTTACCGGTGCGGGAACCTAGATCGACGCCCACCCAACAATTTTGCCGGTCGATCGGGAAGTCCCATTTTGAACTTTCACATTGAAAGGTTTCCATAACAACCATCCTTTTTTTGCTGTTCCAGCATCTCAATAAAGGCGCGCACTCTGGTTTGGGTTTGTCCCTGGGAAGGATCCGGTTGGAACGTGCCCTCCAGGCAGATGCAGGGAACACCTTTCTGCTGAAAATAGTCCTTGACGATCTCTCTGGGAACCGTTTCCAGAGAGCAGCCGGAATAACCGTAGATAATGATTCCTTTCGCGTTGACCGCTTCCACATGCTTTTCGACAGACTGTCGTAAATAAACCGCTGCGCCGGCGTTATGGCTGTCCAGAACAAAGCGGGCCAGAGATTCGACGGGAGGAATATCCTCGCGGTAAGTTTGGGAAACGGCCGAGACCACCCCCAGAATCGCCGCATCGGATTGGTCAAGGATTTCCAGAGTGCTGGAGTTTTGTCCCCAGCCCCCGCCCCAGACCAGAGGAATCACGCGCTCAAGATCTCTGTCGTCAGGTGATAGGCCCTCCATCTCCGCGATCAGGCCGTCCAAAACTGACTCGAAGTAATCCGGCCGCCCAAAACAGCTTGTGATGCCGTCCTGCAGGCACATAACCCCAAAACCCTTGATATAAAAAGGGTTGTCCAACCTGAGAGATAAAATATGCTGGTATTTCGTGATCAGACGGTTCCGCCTGCGAATCTCAAACGCAAGCCGTTCCTCGTTTAAAGGCTTGCCGTCGGATAAAAACTGCTGGAATTCCAGAATCTGCTTCTTAAAGAATTCCAACAAGTGTTCATATCTGACACCGTTTGCTTTAGGCGCGCGATAGGCGCTATCCATAATAAAAACTTTAAACCCATACTGACGCAGGACTTCCAAGGCCATGTTGTATGGTTCACAGGAAGAGCCCATACCGAACAGTTTTTTGATCGGTCCGTTCCGGCGCATGTACCAATCTCCCAAGGAGGCTTTGACCATGGAACAGGTTTCAGCCGGGATCTGGAAATGCGTCTCCGCTACCTCGACCGCTTTATAAATATCCCTGGTCCAGATTTCCGTATAAGGGATCGGTATGGCGTCGCAGGCAAAAATCAGCGCCTGCCACATCCCCATTACAAAAACAACGTTGCCCCCTTTTGCCGCATAATCCTCGGCATAAGTCAGATAGCCTTCGGTGAGATTAAACAGCTTCTGCATAGCAGGCGAATACCGGTGCAGTTCCCGGTTTCGCAGCATAGTTTTTTTCCACTCTTTATTCTCATTCATTGTTATCTCTCCGGTCCGTTAATCATGTTAATAAACGTTTCCAGCCGCGTACGCAATTGTCCGTAATCGTTGCGGGAATAATCCAGACCGATATCAAGGACAGGAAAACCGGCTTTTTGAAAACGTTTGACGAATTCATTTTTAATCTGACCATAACACGGACAGAATTTAACATAGGCAAAGACCACCGCTTCCGCGTTGTACTCCTTAGCCAGTTCAACGGAGAAATCCAGGCTGTCTTCCAAAGGCTGCATCCGGGCGCAGGGCGCCTTATCCATATAAGCTTTGGCCAGAGCGGCATAAGGCTCCGCCGTTTCATCCGTCTCGTAGCATATTGCTCTAAGCCCGGTGCAATGATCTTCCGCAACGATCCGCGCGTTCAGCTCATTTTCCAGCAAATCTATCAGCCGCATATCGCCGTCCGACTGCAGTCCACCGGAAAGGAAAATACGGGAGCCGTTATGTCCACTATCGACATTTGGCACGGAACGGCTTTGCCGTTGTTTCCAAAAGTCCTGACAAATTGATAAATATTGTTCAGGCTCCAGATAGAAATAACCGCGCATCAGATCATAAAATTCCCCGCCTGATAACAGCGGAGGATTCTGCTTGCGCAACCCGGAAATGTTCTTCAAGATGGTCCTGATTCTGTTATACAACCGGATGCTTTCCCGAAGCCTCCGGGGATCAATCCGCGTTCCCGTTAGTCCTTCCAGAGTTTGGGCAAAAAAATGCAGCTCATCGGCAAGGAATTGATAAGAATCCGGATTGTGGCGTTTTCTGGGCAGGACAAAGGTATCGGCGTCTTTAAAATAATTCAGGATCGCCTCGCTGAGCCTTTTGGTACAGTCGCAGGTATAGAAGTTATAAACGCCGTCCAATGAGAGATATAAAGGGTCCTTTTCCCGGAACGCGCCGAGGATGCTCTTGATAAAATCACAGTAAAAGCTCCTGGTTATCTGTTCTCCCCCGGCAATCTCTTCCGCAGTACCGGCCTGAAAAAGACGTATGTAGGAAACATCGGCGGCGTGCATCAGTTCCATCGGGGTATAAGTGCAAAGATATCCAATTTTTTTACGGTTCTCCCCGCCGTCGATATAGGAATGCAGCTTTTGCTCTATTTTGTGATGCAAATCCTGAAAATCGGATTTAACGGATGCCAGTATTAGCTGCTTCTTGAGGGACTTTTCCTGTTTTAGATAGCGAAGAGCGAGCGCCGCCCCGCCGATCGCTCCGGCATAATAAGGATTGATCTCCGATTCCGCCAGACGGCACTGCAGAACATCCTCCAAAGCCTTGCGCATGCCGATATTCTGAGAAACGCCCCCGGTGAACATAATTTGCTGTTTCGGGTCAAGGCGGCGGCTCAAGCTTAACACCCGCTTTGTCACCGCTCGATGAATACCGGCTGCGATATCCGCCACGTATTCCCCGCGCGCCAGCATGGAAATGAGCTCCGATTCGGCGAAAACGCTGCACTGGTTACTGATATTCAGTAGCTTAGCACTTTGAAGCGAAACCTGTCCCAGTGCTTCCAAGGGAAGCGAGAGCATTTCCGCCGCTTTTTCCAGAAAACGACCAGTACCGGCGGCGCACTTATCATTCATAACGAAATCCGTTACCTCGCCATCCGCATTGACGGTAATGACTTTGGAGTCTTGTCCGCCGATATCAATCACGGTTCTGACCTCAGGGTTGAGTACATGCGCGCCTAAGGCATGACAGAAAATCTCGGTTTGCATTTTTACCGGGAAACCACTGAAACTGAGCGCAACGCGTCCATATCCGGTTCCGACCAAATAAGAAATGTCCCGCGGCTCTATTTCAGCTTGTAATAAAAGATCGTGGAGCACTTCCTCTGCGGTCGTCTGCATATTTACTCCGGTGTACGCTGAAGACAGATATAACCGACCCTTATGAACCAGCGCACCTTTTGCCGCACGTGAACCGATATCGATCCCAACTGTTGTTTCATAAAAGCCGTATTGATCCGACTTAATAAATTGCATAGGAATTCTCTCTCTCTTCTTTTATGAAAAGTGTGTCACAAGGTCGTACAAAAATTTCGAACGCAACAGCTCAACAACAAGCCTGCCCTCCAGCGTGAATCGATTCATTTCCTGAAGACACTGCGCCGTTTATTAAAATCCGGCGCCCGTTGGATGTGTCTCCCTGAGAGCCTGGCATTCAATGTCACTCAAAAGGCAGCTTTTTCCATCCCCAGTAGATCCAACAACGCTGATTATTTCACTGCGTTTCAATATCAGACCAGGCAGTTCAGGTTTTCCTGTCTTATGTTTTGTTCTCTTTTTAAATGTAAAGGCACTTCGTATCCGGCTTTGACCATTTTTATATATTGTTATGCGTTGCAACATGCTGTTTTGTACTGTTTCATAATATAATCGACAACAGCACATGTCAATGAAAAATTGTGATCTTCTTTTCAAAATCCGGGATACTTGAACACCTCCTTAAAAAAAAGAAGACCCGGGGGGGTACTCGGCCTATCTTCAATTTTAAAACAAAAAAAAGGAGCACTTCCGTCTCCTGCTTATATCCGCTTTATTCTGTTTTTTCCCATTTCTCTTCCGATATACCAGCCTGTCTCAATATTTCCTTAAGCAAAGTGCGCTGATATCTCCCTCGTACGTGAAAAAGGGCCTTTAAAACCCAATAAACTTAAGCGCCGGACCAGTTCGCGCCTGCTAATGGGCTTTATTTCCATCAGATCTTTAAGAACTAACCATCCTGGTAGTTTCTAACTATATACTCTTTTAGCATCGGTTCAACAAATCTGTACTTGCCCCGACCTTCTTTTTCTATAACAGCAGTAAGCGTCAGTTGGTCGATAGCTCTTTTCACATCGTAAGGGTGATTTTTCTCCTTGTAAATGATGTCTCCTATCGCAAGTCTGTGAAGAACCTCGCGCACCAAGTGCTTTTTACTCAACTCGTCAAGCATTTCATCAAATACAGGCATTAAAGTGGCCATCGCCCTGTCAAAGGCGATCCTTACAATGTCTAAAGACAGCTTAGTTTCTTCTACCTCCAACAAAGTGTAATAGGCTTCAGAACATATGAGCATGGTGTCTTGCGGGTGTCCTCCCGCCAATGATATTATTTCTTTAACGGCTTCACTGCTTGTCTCGATGTTTTTCCCCCTGAACTTGCGACTTATATAAAGCTCCCAATCACTCTCCCTTATCTGGGGTATTGGCAATACTGTAGCGAACCTGTAAAATGCCTGTTTTTTCCCACCGAAAAGGGATTGCATCATGCCTTCTTTGGAACCGAGGAAGAGATAAGACACGTTCCTTTGAAGTTGGAAAAAGGAGCGCATTTTTTTATATATATCTGAACCAGTAATTTGCCCCGCGTCCTGGAACTCATCGAACAGTACCACCATGCGCTTTTTATCTTTTTCAGCGAGAAGTTCAGGTAAGCTAAATGCATACTCCATCAAAGTTTCATCGTCCATCTCTTTCCTAGGAAGGCCTATATTAAACTCCAGGTCTTTCATCTTCACGGCAATTTTAGCTGAACCGGCAAGTAATTTTGCCTGATCCCAGACAGCATCCAAAGTCCTGCGAATACCCGTCCTGTTTTCGAGACAACTATTGATGATTGATTCGGCAATGTTTCTCTTACTCGACAAGCGAAAGAAATCTACCGACGCAACATACAAGCCTTGCTTTTTTAAACGTCTCAGTACTTCCTGTGCAAGTGAAGTTTTACCAATCCTTCTCGGACCCGCGAGCATTACACTATGCCCTTCTGCTAGGCGCATTTGAAGCGTGTCAATGAAGCTATCCCTACCTATAATATCGTTTTCAGGAACTGGCCCTCCGAGCGGAAATAACATAATATGCCCCCTTATGGTTATCAATATGTTTGCTATATAATATCACATATTTATTGATAATACAAGGGGGGGCTATTCACAATTTATATAAAAATAAGCCCTTCTGCTTTTCTAAGTGTGCATAAAATAGCTTTATAGACCAATCAGACCTTTCCGACCTTGCACAGTTCAACGAACTTCAAAGTCGTTGATGTTTCCATTATATAGCTTTTCGGCCAGCTTCAGAGTTCCTTCACAGGTAAAGCCGTGTCCGGGAAAGTCTATTAGAACAACTTTATAATCCTTTGAAAAAGACTCCATTACATCTAAAAACATATTTAAAGAAGCAGTATTACCATGCAAGAAAAGCAGAGGGATTCCTTCTCCATGTTCCTCATAGTAACATGATTTATTTTTATATTTAAAAAACGGCATTGATATCCTCCATTCATTTTTTATAGATTATTAAACATTCTCACGATCATCACGCCCTTTCACAATATATAAGAAAACCTTTACCCACCGAGTATCTCCTTTTGCACTTTCTTCGGGAGTTTCTCAAATACCAGCTTGTAGGACATATCACACATATCCTTCAAGATTTCGTCGGGCATGGCACCGTCGAGGTAGACCGAATTCCAGCAGCGCTTGTCGCAGTAGAAGCCCGGCACCACGTCCGGATACTCCTTCCGGAACAGTTCGGCAAGCAACGGATCGCATTTCAGAATGACCATGCTCCGCCCGTTGTGCGGCTTATACTTCGGGTCCGGGGTACAGGTGGCCGCGAACATCTTACCCCAGACGAGATAGCGCTCCCACTGCCATTCAATCTTGAAATCATGCTCCGCGCCCGCTTTTCCCAACAGATACGCGTCAAGCCATTCATATTTCATTACTGGTTCACCCATAAACGTCACATTTTTTCCAATTCTATCACACTATTGATAAACAAAGGAAGATGAGGTTTCCCCCAGCTGTCTTCAGGCTAGAATCTTTTTTTCTTAAAAATACCTCATCACCGAGCTGCATGGAGACCCGGCAGCCGAACAAAAAGCCAGGACACCCATGAGCAGATTGCTTCAGCTCACCGGTGATCCCGGCAATAAAGACATTTTATGATTTTTGTCCATCGAGCACTTCCAGAGGATACCCCTTGGACTATGAAGGAACTGGAACAGCAGCAGGTCAACGATGGTCATTCATCTGCTCGACCTCAGGGATTAAACCCGCTGCTTTAAGGCTTTGTAAACCTTTTCTTCGGTCAGAGGTATCTCGTAAAAGCGAATCCCTGTGGCGTTATAAACCGCATTGGCAATAGCCCCCGCAGTCGGCACCAAACCTGTCTCACCCACACCCTTGGCGCCGTAAGGGCCGGTCGGGTCGTTGGCCTCTACCACAATGGCGTCTATTTCAGGCGCATCCTCCGCTGTGGGCAGCATGTATTTATGCAGGCTGTTGTGCAGTTGTTTTCCTTTAGCGTCATAGAGGATTTCCTCACTGATGGCGTAACCCACGCCCATCAGGACACCACCCTCGATTTGCCCTTCCACAATAAGCGGGTTGATGGCCTTGCCCACGTCGTGCGCCGCGGCAATCTTTAATACCTTGACCTGGCCGGTTTCCGTGTCCACTTCGACCTCAGCGAAATGGGCGTGCCAGGGAGGGGCGTTCCCCGGAACAATCCGGCCCACCCCGATAAACTGTTTATTGCGCAGGTGCGCGTGGTAAGCCAACTCCCGCAGGCTTACACTATTTCTGTTTTCACCGGTTTGACACACGCCGGTTCCCGCGCACTGCCCGCCCAATTCCCGGCCGGTGATATAGATAACAGAATCCTTGAGATCCAGTCTTTCCGGCGGGACATTTAAAAAATCACCGGCATATTCGAGGATCTGCCTGCGGGCGTCATTAGCCGCTGCCACTACAGCTGTTCCGGCGGCATAACAGGTCCGGCTGGCGTGACTGCCGATGTCAAAGGGCGTGGTTGCGGTATCGGCAAAAGTCAGGCTTACTTCGCCGAGTCCTACGCCGAGCGCTTCGGCGGCCAATTGCGGCAGGGTGGTGCTGGTCCCGGTGCCGATGTCGGGAACTCCGGCGGCTAAGTGAATGGACCCGTCCTGCTGCACAGTGACATAAGCGTTATCATAGTCCACACAAAATGGCCAGGCGTTGCTCACGTGGGTACCTACTCCAACACCTATTCCCTTGAGCTTCATGGCTCCGGGCTGGTTTAAGCTATTCCTTTTTTCCCAACCAATGCTTAACGCTCCCTTTTCAATACACTCGGCCAAACCGGTCGATTGGCAGGGATAAGGCAAACACCAGGGGTCTCCGGCCTGCATAATATTTTTCAAGCGCAGCTCCAACGGGTCCATCTCCAGTTTTTCGGCGATCATGTCCACCGCCGACTCAATGGCAAACATGGCCTGGGGGTTGCCGAAACCGCGCATGGCTCCCGCGGGGGTGGTATTGGTGTAAACGCTGTGGCCATAATAGGACTGATTGGGGACGCGGTAAACAGCCAGCCCCATCGCTCCCAGCACGCCAGGCGTTTCACAGCTAAAGCTGCAGTAAGCTCCGGAATTCAAAATCCCCTTCAGCTCCATTGCATGGAAGGTCCCGTCTTGCTTGGCTCCCAGCTTGATGCTCACATATCCTCCATGCCGTGTATCTGAGGCGATAAAATCCTCTTCCCTGGAATAAACAACCTTGACCGGTTTCCCGGCCAGCTTGGCCAGCGCCACAGCAATAGGTTCGGCTTTCGCGCTCAAACCGATGCGCACACCGAAGCCGCCTCCTACATAAGGCGGGTTCAATACCCTGACCTTGCTTTCGGGGACCCCAAAAACCTTGGCCAGGATGATCCGGGAGGGGTGCGGTGTTTGAGTAGTCGACCAGACCGTGATTTTTCCGTCAACACCGACCTGCGCCACAGCCGCCTGTGTTTCCAGCTGGGCCTGCTTCTGAACAGGCAATTGAAAACGTCCTTCGAATACTACATCGCTTTCTTTAAAACCCTTGTCTACGTCGCCAAAAGGGATCTTGACTATTTCTCCGGGGATATTTTTACCGGCGCCGCAGTTAGGGTGGATATCGGGCGCTTCCGGCTCCATTGCTTCCAGCGGATCAAATACAGCCGGCAGTTCCTTGTACTCTACCTTAATCAATTTCAGCGCTTCCTCAGCCGCCTTTTCACTGACTGCCGCCACAGCCGCCACCTCGTCACCCACGTAGCGCACTATGTTGTCAAATATATACTGGTCCAGGACCGGTTCAAGCGCCGGCACGGTAAAAGTCATTGTGGCGGAGGTGTTGAAAATTTCCCTGGAGGTGTTTTGATAGGTAGCCACCGCCTTAACCCCGGGAAATTTTTCAGCTTCAGTTGTGTCAATACTGATAATCCGGGCATGGGGATAGGGGCTGCGCAGCACCTTCCCGTACAGCATGCCGGGCAAGTAGAAATCGGTGGAAAAGGTGGCTGTTCCGGTGGCCTTTTCAGCGGCATCCAGCCTGCGAACATTTCTGCCAACGACATTATTTTTTTTCATTACGGTGCCTCCTTTACCGGCTTTCTCTGATTTGTTTCGCGGCAGCCGACACCGCTGTTTCTATTTTGACGTAACCCGTGCAGCGGCAGATATTCCCTGATACAGCTTCCCTGATATCTTCCCGGCTGGGTGCCGGGTTTTTATCGAGCAGGGCTTTTGACGACATGATCATCCCCGGGGTACAGAAACCGCACTGTATGGCTCCGTGATCCATGAAGCTTTCCTGCAGCGGGTGCAATTTATCCGGACGCCCGATCCCTTCGATTGTTTCCACCACCGCGCCCTCGGCTTTTAAGGCGGGAACCATACAGGAGTTGACAGCCTCCCCGTTTATAATCACCGTACAAGCCCCGCATTCCCCTTTACCGCAACCTTTCTTGGTTCCGGTCAGGAGCAGTTTATCCCTCAAAACGTCAACCAGCATATCGGAAGGAGCGACTTCCACTACAGTTTTTTCCCCGTTGAGAATAAAAGACAGCATTTTGACGCCCATGATCTGACCTCCTTATTATAATTAAGAGTTGGCTTTCGCTTGAGCAACGGCCGACTCCAGGGCGCGTCTGACCAGAACCGGCAGGACCTCCAGGCGGTATTCCCGTGAACCTCTGAGCGCGCTGTCCCTGGGGTTGGCCTGGGCAATAGCCGCACCGGCCGCCTTTTCAATTATCTCCGAAGTTACCCTGGCGCCTGTTAATATTGCTTCCGACCCGGTCGCGCGCACCGGTTTTGTCCCGACCGGAGCCATGACGATGCGGGCCCACTCAAACTGCTCACCGGACAGGGAAACCACCACCGCCACATTGAGCATGGGCAGGGCCAGCGCCTTACGTTGTTCCAACCGTTCAAAAGCTGAGCCCTGATTCGTTGACAAGGCGGGAAATTGAACCATGGTCAACAGTTGGGAGGCGCTGTCCACAGCGCTTTTTCCGAGACCGGCATACAGGTCTTCCACCGGCAGGTTCTCCTTTGCCGCCGGCGACAGGATTTCAGCAACCGCGCCCAGCGCTGTCAGGGCTACCGCCGTGTCGGCGGCAGGCTGCGCATTCAGCACATTCCCAACCACTGTGCCGGAATTACGGATTTGCAGGGAACCCACCGATCTGGCCGCCTGGGCCAGGACGGAAGCCTTGTCCCTGATGATATCAGATTTGGCGACCTGGTTATGGGTTACAGCAGCGCCAATCCGCACGAAGCCATTTTCCACCGTGATCATTTGCAATCCGGGAATTTTAGTAATGTCGACCAAAATCCCGGCTTCTTTCTTGCCCTCCTTTAGATCCAGGAGCAGGTCCGTACCCCCTGCGATGATCCTGGCTTTCCCTTTGTTTTCCTGCAAATGTGACAGCGCCTGTTCGACTGTTTCCGGAACAAGGTAGTCTTGTAGCATAAAAGTACCTCCTTAAAATGAGATTCATTTGGACATCGCTTCGTTAACACGTACCTGGCTGGCTTCTCTCACCTCCAATAAGGAACCCGATAAAAACTTATTGTTTGACAGGAGATAATTATTGATGGACTTGGCTGCGGCGCGCCCCGCACCCATGGCCAGGATGACCGTGGCGGAACCGGTAACCACATCGCCGCCGGCGTAGACCCCCGGCTTGGAAGTTGCTCCGGTTTCCAGGTCGGCTGTGATATTGCCTCTCTTGTTTACCGCAAGGTCGGGCGTGGTCTTGGAAATAAGCGGATTGAGCCCCGTGCCGATAGCCACCACCACCGTGTCCACCTCGAGGATAAATTCGGAGCCTTTAACCGGCACCGGACTGCGCCGGCCGGAAGCGTCCGGCTCGCCCAACTCATAGCGCAGGCATTCCATACCGGTTACCCAGTAGTCATCGTTATAGAGGATCCTGGTCGGGTTGGTGAGGAATTGAAATTTAACGCCTTCTTCCTCGGCGTGCTCAACTTCTTCAATTCGCGCCGGCAGTTCAACCCTGGAACGCCGGTAAACGATCCAGGACTCCTCCGCGCCCAGGCGCAGGGCCGTGCGGGCGGCGTCCATGGCCACGTTGCCGCCGCCCAGTACGGCCACCCTTTTACCGGCAAAGATGGGGGTGTCCGTTTCCGGGAAGCGGTAAGCCTGCATCAGGTTGGAGCGGGTCAGAAATTCATTGGCCGAGTACACCCCGCAGGCGTTTTCGCCGGGTATCCGCATAAAGTTGGGAAGGCCGGCGCCGGTACCGAGAAAGACAGCGTCATAGCCGCTCTCCATCAGTTCATCTATAGTGGAAAACTTGCCGACAATAGCGTTGACCTGAATATCGACCCCCAATTTCTTGAGGTTGTCGATTTCCGCCTGGACGACTGACTTGGGCAGGCGGAACTCGGGAATGCCGTACATCAGTACCCCGCCCGCGATATGCAGGGCTTCAAAGATGGTTACCTGGTGGCCGAGCTTGGCCAGATCGGCGGCGCAGGTCAGCCCGGCCGGGCCGGAACCCACGATGGCTACCTTCTTGCCGGTAGGAGCCGCTGTTTGCGGGATCTTCACACCTGTAGCCAGTTCCCAGTCAGCCAGATAGCGTTCAATCCGGCCGATGCCCACGGGCTCATATTTCTTGCCCAGAGTACAGTACTTTTCACACTGGCTTTCCTGGGGACAAACCCGCCCGCAGACTGCCGGCAGGGCGTTGGTTTCCTTGAGCTTTTGGGCACCCCCGGCAAAGTCCCGTTCGGCAACCTTTTTGATAAAAGCCGGGATGTCTATATCAACCGGACATCCCTGCCGGCAGGGGGCGTTTTTACACTGGATGCAGCGCTCCGCCTCGGCGACAACGGCCTCTTCACTGTAACCTAAGGCAACCTCGTTAAAGTTCCCGGCTCTAATCACGGGGTCCTGAGCCGGCATGGGGTTCTTTTTGGGGATAATAGCTTTTTTTGTGTTTTCCGCAGCCATTACTCTTCACCCCCGCATCTGCACTGATGATGATGCCTGGTACCTTTTTCCTCATACAGGTCCAGGGAAACTTTTTCCTGGTGCTTATAGATCACGGAACGGCGGGCCATTTCAGCAAAATCGACCTGGTGGCCGTCAAACTCCGGGCCATCGACACAGGCGAATTTGGTTTCTCCACCTACGGTTACCCGGCAGCAACCGCACATACCCGTCCCGTCAACCATCAGGGGATTGAGACTGACCACGGTCTTGATCCCGTAATTTTTGGTCAGGTCACATACCGCCCGCATCATGGGCAGGGGTCCGATGGCCAGACAAAAGTCTATCCCTTCTTCCTCGATCAGCTCCTTGAGCAAGTCGGTCACGAAGCCCTTGCGTAAGTAAGAACCATCGTCGGTGGTCACTCTCAGTTCACTCGATGCGGCTCCCATGCGGTCTTCCCAGAAAATGAGGTCTTTATTACGGGCCCCGATAATGCTGATCACTTCATTACCGGCTTCTTTAAGTGCCCTGGCTATGGGATGAACGGGCGCTACGCCCACTCCACCGCCGACACAGGCAACCCGGCCGTAATTCTCAATGTGGGAAGGGACACCCAGGGGGCCGACAAAATCCTTGAGACATTCCCCTTCTGTAAAGGTCGCCAGTTCTTTGGTTGTCCTGCCCACCTCCTGGAAAACACAGGTAATGGTTCCTTTCTTCCGGTCAAAATCCGCTATGGTTACGGGAATCCGCTCACCCTCGTCATGGATGCGCAGGATAACGAACTGACCGGCCAATGCTTTTCTGGCTACCAGTGGCGCATGAATTTCAATCAGGTTGAGCGTTGGCGCCAGTACTTCTTTTTTTACGATCCTGTACATGAAACATTAACCCCCCTTTGCTAATGCTTTTTAAGTGCAAAGATCATGCCAGGTTTTGTGAATATTCGCACAATATAAGGCCTCTCCAGTGAGAGGCCTTATATTACTGCATTTTCCTGTTATTGAGAAGTGTCTTAATTTATAAAATTCTTTTCGTTAAAGTACTACAACACATCAATCAGCGACGAAAAAACGGCAGCCGGACGTAAAATCGGCCGGCTGCCGTTAAGGAACTTACTCTCTGCTCTTTTCATTTCGGTGGTAGCGCAAAACCCTGGGAGTGATATTAAGCGCTTTTGCAGCTTCAGTCCGGTTATTGCCGGTCTTGACCAGGGTTTCTTCGATAACCCGTCTGGACACCCAGGCGGCCTCTTGTTCCAGCTTCTTCTCAAGCTCCAGAAAATCTATGCTCCCTTTGCTTAATATTACCTTGAGAAGCCTCTGGCTCCAGTCTCTTAGCGCCTCGTCAATGTTGGTCTTCGTACCCAAATGCTCTGCGAGAAAATCCTCCTCCCCGTAGAGAACAACATGCCTGGGCAGACACTCCGGTCCAAGCAGGTCGCTATCCCTGAGAGCCAGGGAACGAGCCACCACATTTGACAGTTCCCTGAGGTTGCCCGGCCAGAAATAGCTCTGCAAAAGGTTCCTTGCCTCGTTATTAAACCTGACAGTTAAATGCTTCTCTTCTTCCGGCAGGTTTTTTTCGATAAAATAGTCGACCAGAGGCAAAATATCCATACGTCTTTCACGTAAAGGCGGAATATGCAAGTTGACTACATCAAGGCGATAAAGCAGATCCTCCCGAAAAAGTTTATCTTTTACGGCATCCCGCAGGTTTTTATTGGTGGCAGCCAGCACCCTTACATCGGTTTTCAGCGGTTTTTCACCGCCAACTCTGTAAAATTCGCCGCTCTCCAAAACACGCAGCAATTTCACCTGGATTGAAGGCGAGGCCTCACCGATCTCATCAAGAAAAAGTGTTCCCTTGTTTGCTAATTCAAAAATACCATGCCGGACTCCCTGGGACCCGGTAAAGGACCCTTTTTCATGTCCGAAAAGTTCGCTTTCCAAGAGCGATTCGGTAAGCGCCCCGCAGTTAACACTTATAAAGGGACTGCCGGAACGGAGACTGTTGGCATGGATAAACCTGGCCAGGACCTCTTTACCAGTTCCGGTTTCGCCTTCAATTAAAATAGAAATCTTGCGGGTGGCTACTTTTTTACTCAGGAGCAACAGGTCCTTTAAAGGACTATCAGCAGCCACGACAATGCCGAATTCGGTAGCTAATTTGTGCAGTTCATCGCTGATAAACCATGTTTTATTATAAATAGACTGCAGCGCCCGCTCCAGCAGTATGTCCAGTTCCTCCAGCTCATCAAAAGGCTTGTCGATATAATCAAAGGCTCCCAGCTTCATAGCGTCTACAGCGGATTTGACCGTGCTGTACCCGGTCATAATGATTACCACACAGCCGGGATTATTATCCTTGATTTCTTTGAGTAAGGTAATACCGTCCGTATCCGGCAGCTTTAAATCCACCAGAGCAAGATCAAAGGATTTTTTAGATAGAAAGGCTCTGGCTTCTGAACCGGAGTTAGCCACCGCCACCGGATAGCCTTTTTCTTCCTGAAAGTAATAATGAAAAAAAGCGCCGACTTCAATCTCATCATCAATCACCAGGATCTCCGGCTTCTTCATGGCTGTCACCCCAAATCTCGTTGAATATATTGTTACACCGGAATAATCAAGGAAAAGACGCTGCCCCTGTCAACCTCGCTGGAAACCTCGATCCTGCCGCCGTGGGTTTGGGCAATACCCAGGCTGACCGAAAGGCCTAATCCGGTGCCCCTGGTTTTCTCCTTGGTTGTAAAAAAGGGGTTAAAAATCTGGTCGATGATACTCTCGGGGATTCCCTTTCCATTATCCGCTACCTGTGTTTCAACCACCGTGCAGCCTGCTTCCGCGTCCTCTCTCATGTCGGTGCTGATTTCAATCCTGCCGTCAACCAAACCCTCTAAAGCATCCCTGGCATTAAGCAAGAAGTTGATAACAACCTGCTCCAACTGCTGCTTGTTGCCTATAATCAGGGGGATGCGGGGGTTAAGGTTCTTCTTAATTGTTATCTTGTTTTTCTCGATTTGATAAGAAACAAGGTATAAACTGGTTTCCACAATATTATTGATGGAAACCTGGGCGAAGGAATAGCTGTCCTGTCTGGAAAAAGTAAGGAGATTTTGGATTATGCGCTTGCTCCTCTGCCCGCAGGATTTAATATCCTCCAGCAGTTTTATATGCTTGTCACCAAGTGACGCATTCCTTAAAATTAAACCTGTATTACCGATAATGGCGGTAAGGGGACTATTCAGCTCGTGAGCTACCCCTGCGGCCATTTCACCTATAGCTGCAAGCTTAGCCGACTGAAACAGCTGCGCCTCCATTTTTCTCTTATTAGTTACATCATGAACGTATACAGTCATGCCGTAGAGCTCGTTTTTTTCGTTATAAACCGGGTAGGCGGATATATTATAAATGTTTTTGGTAACGGTATGGGTAAACTCTCCGACACTGGCTTTACCCGTTCGGAAAGCCTCCACGGTAGGGCAAAGCTGGCACTGCTCTCCGATGCAGGTGAAGGCTTTATAGCATTTAAAGTCACCGTCTACTTCTTTTATAAAGTCCTGGCTGTTGGAACGAAGTACATTGTAAGAGCGGTCAATGAGAAACAGCCCGTCAGGAACCGCCTTGAAGGTTTCCTCCCATTCTCTCTTACTTTTTAAAACCTCGCCATAAAGGCGCGAATTGTTTATACAGACCGCCAGTTGATCGGCCATCTGCTGGACAAATATAAAATCATTTTCCGAGTAGACGTAGGTTTCTTTACTCCCGAAATTAAGGGCGCCGATAACCTCATTATTCACCAGGAGCGGCGCCATAATGGCGGATTTGATCCCTAATTTACGGAGATCATCGTCTTCCTGGTATTTATGAGTATCGTTCCAGATGTCCTGTCTTAAGAAGCAATGTTTGTCAGTAATGGCCTTCCAGGGAGCCGAATTGTAGTAATCCAGAACACAACCGACATCAAGGATTATTTGTCCCTTGGGCACTCCGGATTTAATTATGAGTTGATCATTTTCTATCAAACAAAAACTGAGCAGGTCGTACGGCAGGACACCGCGCAGGGGCTCCGCCACCTCATCGATGATATCCTCATAGGACATCTCAATGTTAATCCTTTTGGCAATCTGCTGGATTATGGCCATGCGTGTATTTTGCCTGGTCAGTTCCTCGATAACATCCTTGCACTGCTCCAAATCACAGCAAATGCTCGTATTTGGCCTGGACAGTTCCTTGATAACGTCCTTTACTTCTGCAGAAGTTTGGATTTTATCTTTGTTGATAGCCGGGGTCTCGCTGTCTAAAACCATATGCTACCCCCTTCTAAGCAGTAATTTGTTGACTGATAAAATGGGCCGTCCAGAAAATATTGTCGAAAAATTTTATATTTTACTCAAGCAAATTTTAATCCTTTTAAGTGTTTTATTCAACTAAAAATAGTCTGATTCATATGGCTTCCGTCTTAGACGTACATGAAGCTAACACGGCGCCAGCAGAAGATGAAAATCATTGATGCAGGTGCGATTTTAATCGCACACGGCGCGCCAGCGCCGCACTTATATGGCTAGTGTGACATTGTGCGAATGAATTCGCACCTACATTTGAGCTACATTGTAGCGGCCGAAATGTTTTCAGGATAGGTTTCTAGTAAATAAATGGCATACTCTTGTTCACCCCTGCTTATAATAAAAAATTGTATAATTGACGAGATCTTTATCCGCCAATTATACAATTTCAGTAACAACCATTTTCCAAAAGCATGCCTTAACGGACATATCTTTTACTCACAGTGACATTGGCGTAGGTTTCTCCCAACCGTTTTCCGGCTATCATCCTTTTACAGGTTTCGCAAATGATTTCAGCCATTGGCTGGTCCATGCTGCTTTTAAGGTAGGCGACTTGCTCCGGGGTAATGAAAGGCTTTCCGCATACCGTACAGGCAAGCAGCTCAAATTCCTTGTTCCAGATTTTTCTTTTACCGTGACCTTCCGTTACCCTGATAGCCCCGGTAGGACATACAGCGGCGCAGGCAGCGCATCCAATGCAGGTTTTTGACGGTTCATCAAAGGGGGTCGCTACTTTTTTGGTAATGCCCCTGTTGACGGTAGCAATGGAGTTGGCGCCCATCTTCTCGCAGGCGCTGACACAAAGGCCGCACATTACACAGTGCTCGTCCTTATCCCCTTTAAAACGCTTTGGTGGCGCTACCCCGTATTCCTGCATCAATTTGCGGATATAATCATTTTGCTGGGCCCTTGCCCCCAGGAGCATGAGCAGCGTTCTTCTCATCCGGATGATTTTCTCCGAGCCGGTAACCACTTCGATCTCGCTGGTAATGGGGTAAACACAGGAAGCTACCACTTTACTCCAGGCGCCTTCAACAACCTCCACCATGCACAACCGGCAGCTCGCCAGTCCCGGCAGCGCAGCGTTGTGACAAAGGGCCGGTATATGAATTCCATTCTTAAGTGCAACATCCAGTATAAACTCCCCGCGGGATGCTTCACACTGTTGACCATCGATGGTGATTTTCAATTCCTGACCCTCCCTAGACGACTTTTATCGCATGGAACTGACAGCTGTCAATACAGTTGCCGCATTTGATACACTGGCCCTGGTTAATGCTGTGAACGGACTTGCGCTCTCCCGAAACAGCGCCGGCCGGGCAAAGCTTTTGGCAAAGCCCGCAACCCTTGCAGGTATCCGGATCAATGACAAAGGTGGTTAGTTCCGGGCATACCCCGGCCGGACACCTTTTATCCCGGATATGCGCCAGGTATTCATCCTTGAAGTACTGGATGGTGGTAATCACCGGGATGGGGGCGCTCTTGCCCAGACCGCAGAGAGAAGCCTCTTTGACCGCATCACAAATTTCCAATAGAAGTTCCATATCCCCTGCCTGGCCTCTACCCCTGTAGATATCGTTTAAAATCTCCAGCATTCTTTTGATGCCTTCCCGGCAGGGCACACACTTGCCGCAGGACTCCTCGGCAAGAAAGTTCAGGTAATACCTGGCCACGTCCACCATGCAGGTCCGGTCGTCCATAACGATCATGCCGCCCGAGCCCATAATTGAACCAGCCTTAGCCAAAGAGTCAAAATCCACCGGCAGGTCTAAAAGCTCCCCGGGAATACAACCTCCCGACGGCCCGCCGGTCTGGACGGCCTTGAATTGTCTGCCGCCGTCAATACCACCGCCGATATCAAAGATTAGTTCCCGCAGGGTGATGCCCATCGGCACTTCTACGAGGCCGGTATTCTTCACCTTGCCGACTAAGGAAAACACTTTTGTCCCGGTGCTTTTAGGCATGCCGATGCCGCTGAACCAAGCTCCGCCCCTGTTGATGATCACCGGTATATTAGCCCAGGTTTCCACATTATTAAGTACTGTAGGCTGTCCCCAGAGGCCTCTTTCCACCGAGCGGATATATTTTGCCCTGGGTTCCCCCACTTTTCCTTCGATTGAGGACATCAGCGCGGTTGATTCACCGCAAACGAACGCGCCGCCGCCCCGGACGATTTGAATATCGAAAGAAAAACCGCTGCCTAAGATATTTTCGCCCAGAAATCCGGCCTCTCTGGCTTTCATAAGGGCGTCGGACATCGTTTTGACGGCCAGATCGTATTCATCCCGGATATAGGCGAACCCGGTATGTGAGTCTAGGGCATAGGCGCAAATGACCATGCCCTCAATGACACTGTGCGGGTCACCCTCCATGATGCTCCGGTCCATAAAAGCCCCCGGATCTCCTTCGTCACCGTTGCAGAGGACATACCTGGGGGTATTCTGGTAACCTGCGCACTGTTTCCACTTGCGCCCGGTTGGGAAACCAGCCCCGCCCCGGCCTCTTAATCCTGATTGCACCACTTCTTCGATGATTTCTTGCGGGGTCATGTCAAAAAGTGCTTTCTTCAAGGCTGTATAGCCGCCCCGTTCGAGGTAATCGGAAAGCTTGTCCGGATCAATCACTCCGACGTTGCGCAGGGCAATCTTCATTTGCCGCTTGTAAAATTCATTGTCTTTAGGTGACTTAATACGCCGGCCGGTGACAGCGTCACGAGGCAGCAGCCGTTCGATAATCTTGTTTTGCAAAATGGTTTTTTCAACTATTTCTTCGACATCGCTCTCTTTAACCTGATAGTAGGCAACATCTTCAGGCAGGATCTTTATTACCGGCCCTTTGGCGCATAAACCGTCACAACCGGTTTTTTTAACGAGCGTTTCCACGGTTAGGTCAGCATTTATTTTAGCTATTATTTCACGGAGTTTATGATAAAGCGCCAGACTGTTGTTGGCCAGACACCCCGGCCCGCAGCAAACCTGGATCGTCTTTTTCCGGTCATTCTCACGCACAGCCCGCACCCCCGTATTCGTTCAATATGTCCCGGACTTTGGCGGGAGTAACCTTGCCGTAATATGTTTCGTCGATAACCATGGCCGGGGCCATGGCGCAGGAACCGAGACAGTTTACCGTTTCAAGTGAGAACTTGCCGTCACCGGTGGTTTCCCCGGGTTTAATTTTAAGGATCTTGGCTATTTCATCAACAATAACCATGGAGGACCGGATATGGCAGGCCGTGCCGTCACAAACCCTGATCACGTGTTCCCCCTTGGGCTGCAAACTCAAGGCTTTATAAAAGGTGGCCATACTGTAAAGCTTGCTGAGAGGCATACCAAGGTAGACTGAAAGCAGGGTGAGTGACTCCCTGGGAATATACTTAAATTCTTTTTGAATGTCCTGGAGCATGGCCAGCGTGAATCGCTGCTCCTTCGGGTAGCCGGCTATGACCTCACGGGTATATGAAAAAATATTTTCGGCTTTCTCCGCTGCCATCGTTTTCATCCTTTCGTTAAAGGCGCAGTGTAGTTGTCCATGCCGCTGTCGCGGCGTCACATATAATAAAAATATACTGAGCAATGTGGGCGCCATTTCAATCACACAGAAACTGCAAATCAGTTTCAGGATCTTCTACTGCATTTCTCTGGGGCTGTGCGAATGAATTTGCCGTCAACCTCCTGCGACTACTGGAAAAATCGAGATTTCGTCATTCTCGTTAAGCTGTGTGGCCAAGCCGTCCAAGTGCGCTACGTGCCTTCCGTTGACCAAGACAATGATCTCCGGGCCAAGATTTTCCCCCTGGAACACCTTGGCCCGGAACTTTTTACCGTACTGATTGGACAGCTTCTCCAACAGCTCTTTAAGAGTTTGACAGCGCTCGCAATGGATTTCTTTCGTCCCGGTGTATTCCCTGATGTAGGCGAAAAACCTGACCTTCACTAGCATCACCTCAACTATTAACGGAAAATAACCAAAGTTTTCAATTGGACACTGTGCAATGACAATGAGGGTACATATGTCTCGTCTTCTGCTCGAAAAAAAGGCTTGACTTGCGGGCATGGGGTTATCCGGAGCGAACGTAGCACCTGGGTGCGGTCCTTAGCGCGTGCGTAGCTTAAAGTCAAAGCTTAAATAGCGCGTAGCTGCCGGATGGCTGTCTGTAGATGCGGTTGGCATGACGCTCTTTTTGTACAAATGGAGAATTGCGAAGAGAGCGGAGGATAACCCCATGCCCACTACCCCAAAGTGTTTTTTGAGAACCAGTTAACAATAACGATAACTAATCTGCAAGCTGCCGGCAGGTTTTCCCCAGGCAGCTTGCAGGTCAAATAAAACATGTTATTTAACTGATGGAAAGTTCCTTTAATTTCTCCTCAGCCGGCACGCCCTCAGCGTCCCAACCTCTTAGAGTGTAATATTCGGGCAGCATGACATCCAGCTCGGCGACTTTCCCTTTTGCCGGTCCATCTTTCACCGGTTCTTTCAACAGCCTGTCGGGCAGGGTGTCGTCTGCTTTGGTGAAACCGGCCTTGAGGTTGAATAGCTTCTCAAGGTTCCAAATCCGCTCGCCGGCTTTTAAGATTTCCTCGTCGGAGTAATCCCAGCCCACAGCCGTCCTGAGCATTGAGGAGATTTCCGGCAGCCCGATGGCAAAGCTGGTGAACAGACAGATCCCTGCTGAATCGATAACAGCCGTTAAATCCTGGAATATTTTAAGCCACATGGCTTTGTCCGCGGTTGCCAGCGGGTCGAGTTTCTCCGGTATCCCCAATATTTCAGGAGAAGTAAGGTAACCTCTGACATGACAGCCGCCCCGGTTGGACGTGGCATATTCCAGGCCCATGCCCTGCACGCCCCTGCCGTCATAAGCCGGCATTTCCTGCTTTTTCACAGTCATGGACAATTCCGGGTGCCCGTACAGCGAAGCCATCCTAAAGGAGCCTTCGGCCATTTTGTCGCCAAAGCCTTCTCTCAATCCGGTCATTCTGGTGAATTCCACGATGCCTTCGGCATCACCAAAATCCAGATCTCTACCCAGCTCTTCTTTCGTCAGGATGCCCTTACTATACATTTCCATAGCGCAGGCAATCGTCGAGCCCATGGTAATAGGGTCAAAACCCAGCTCGTTGCAAATGAAGTTGGCTTTACAAATGGCCGCGAGGTCTTGTACCCCGCAGTCAGCGCCGTAAGACCAGCCTGCTTCATATTCGGGGCCTTCCCCGAAACCTTTAAATTTGCCGTCCGGGATCCTGGTCACCCGGCCGCAGCCGATAGAACAGCCATAGCAACCCTTATTGCGCACGAGGTATTTTTCGGCCAATGCCTCGCCGCTAGTTTCATCGGCAGCTGCAAAAGAGCTTTCCTGCCAGTTTTTAGTAGGAAGAGCGCCAGACTGGTTTAAAATGTTAACAAGTATCTGGGTTCCATAAGTCCCTAGGCCAACGCCCGTGACGGGGTGCTCTTTGAGCTTTCTCCTGGCGTCCCAACAAGCCTTTTTAAATTCCCCGGGGTCGGCTACCTGAATGGACTTGGTTCCCCGCACCACCACCGCTTTGAGGTTCTTCGAACCCATGACGGCGCCAAGGCCGGACCTTCCCGCCGCCCGGTGCTTGTCATTCATGACGGTGGCAAACTTGACCAGTCTTTCTCCCGCAGGACCGATACAGGCAACCCTGGCGTCCCCGGAAGTCCTGTTAATCAGTTCATCCGTTGTTTCAAAAACGGTTTTCCCCCACAGGCTCTCAGCACTATTTAATGTCACTTCATCATCATTGATACTTAAGTATACCGGCTTTTCCGCCCTGCCTTCAAAAATAATACCGTCGTAACCTGCAAACTTTAATTCGGGTCCGAAATGACCGCCGGAATTGGATGCGCCGATAGTACCGGTTAACGGCGCTTTGGAGATTACCTCATATCTGCCGGGGCATGCGGCCATGGTCCCGGTCAGCGGGCCGGCTAAAAAAATAAGCTTGTTTTCCGGGCTAAAGGGCTCTACTTTAGGATCGACCTCATCCATCATAATTTTGGCGCCCAAGCCGCGCGCTCCCAGATAAAGGTCGGCGTCACGCTTATTTAACGTTTCTTTTTTAATTGTTCCATCAGTTAAATTGACGCGAAGCAATGTACCTGCCCAGCCAAACATTATTCAGTCACCTCCCCGAATACTTCCTTGAACTTTTCGGCGATAATCTTCTTTTTATTTAGGTTGGTAGAGGTAGCTTCCTTGTATTGAATGGCTCCCGAGGGACAAATATAAGCGCATTTCGGTACTCCGCCACAAAGATCACACTTCACCATTTTTCTCTCTTTGGCGTTGAAGATGATGTTTCCCATCGGGCAAGCGCTTACGCACATCTTGCACCCGATACATTTATCGTCGTTAATCACTACAGCGCCTGTGTCCTTGAACTCTACCGCGCCAACAGGGCATACCTTCATGCAGGAAGGGTTTTCACACTGCATACACATCATTGGTACGGCGATAGCAGCCTCCTCATAAGCCAAAACCGTAACAGCCGCATGCTTGGGGTTGAATTCGTTGGTCTTTTCAAATGAACAGATTATCTCACAACTTCTGCAGCCAATACACTTTTCCGGTGATATCATCAGGATTTTGCTCATGACCTCCCTGGACGCCGTATTTAAGCGGCGCCAGTTACACCTCCTTCGTGTACTTTTTGTCTTTGCCCCCATTCCGGGAGGGCGTCTTTATTTATTTGTCCATGCAAAAGCGCGCTTCCCCCCCTTTTTCATGAAATACCGGCTTGTTTTTTAGCTTTGCGTTTACAGTCATCAAAAACATGTATATGTACACTTAACGATTGGTTTCCATACTATTGGAAAAAGTTATTTATAGTTAACTTATGAAAATATTCTATAAAAATTGATATATACCTTCATTAATCCCGTACAATTATACAAATGGTAATAAATTTTGTAATTTATATATACCTCATTGCCGAACTGTACAAAGACCAGCCTGCCCGTAAAAACCCTGGACCTTGGCGCCGCTATTGCGGCATATGAAGTAATGCTGTAAAAAAAGGGCTCTGGAAGCCCAATTTTTTTGGATTTCCAAAAGCCCTTTTTCTTGTGTTCTATTCGGGTTTGTCAACAGACCTTCTTTGAACTCACCGTATCACCATAATTTCCCTTGGACACTACTACAGCCCCAGGTAAGCTTTTTTGATATGCGGGTTATTCAACAGTTCAGATGCAGGACCGGTCAGCCCGACCGTGCCGTTTTCCAGGACGTAACCCCTGTGGCAAAGCTCAAGGGCATTTTGCACGTTTTGCTCCACCAGCAGCACGGTGACTCCCTGGGCCGCGATGCTTTGGATTAATTCCAGCACCTGTGTTACCAGTTTGGGCGCCAGGCCGAGAGACGGTTCATCAAACATCAAAAGTTTGGGCTCCGACATCAAAGCTCTGCCGATCGCCAGCATCTGCTGTTCGCCGCCGCTCATCGTCCTGGCAATTTGTTTTTTCCGTTCAGCAAGGCGCGGCAAAAGGTCAAATACTTTATCAAGGTTGGCCGCGCGGTTTTTGCGGGTGGCAGGCGCATAGGAGCCCAGCAGCAGGTTTTCCTCCACGGACATGTTGGGAAACAGCCTGCGCCCCTCCGGAACCTGGATGACGCC
The DNA here is from genome assembly GCF_004369205.1 of Pelotomaculum schinkii. Lineage (NCBI taxonomy): Bacteria > Bacillati > Bacillota > Clostridia > Eubacteriales > Desulfotomaculaceae > Pelotomaculum > Pelotomaculum schinkii. The sequence goes on from NZ_QFGA01000001.1 coordinate 2,092,234, forward strand.
CCTTTCAACCACTTGGTGGGCCTCAAGCCGGCTGATCTCCTCTCCGGCAAAACTGATCGAGCCGGTCTTGGGCTTTAAAATACCGGAGATCGTGTTGATCAGCGTGCTTTTACCCGCGCCGTTGGCTCCAACGATAGAAACAATTTCGCCTTCCTCCACACTGGCTGAAACATCCCTCAACGCGCACATCTCACCATAAAAAACACTAATTTTTTCAATCGTTAACAGCGCCATATTTATCACCCAGATATGCTTTAATTACCTCCGGATTGCTGGTAACCTCCTGAGGGGTACCCTCAGCGATTTTCTTGCCGTAGTCCAGTACCATAATCCTGTGCGACAGGGCCATAGCGGCCTGCAGGACATGCTCAATCAACAGGATGGAAACGCCGGTCCGGTGAATATTTCTAATCAGTGCTACCGCTTCTTCGACTTCGGTGGGGTTGAGGCCGGCCAGGACTTCGTCCAGCAAAAGCAATTTCGGCTCCGTGGCCAGGGCTTTGGCTACTTCAAGCCTTTTCCTGTCAACAATGGTCAGGTTCTTGGACAGGACATCCCTTTTATCATACAGACCCACCTGTTCCAACACAGCCAGAGCCTTCTCCCTGCACTTTCCCCTGTCACCGGTCCGCAAAAAAGCACCAACCATGACGTTATACAAAACACTTTTATTGGCAAAGGGTTTGACCACCTGAAAGGTCCTGCCGATGCCCTTCTCACAAACCTGATAGGGCTTCAATCCGGTGATGTCCTCATTGCGGAAGATCACTTCCCCGCCGGTAGGCTTGTACACCCCGCTGATTAAATTGAAAACCGTCGTTTTACCGGCCCCGTTGGGGCCAATCAAGCCGGCAATTTCTCCTTCCTGGAGGGTAAAGTTGAGCTCACTCAAGGCGGTCAGGCCACCGAACTTAATGGTCAGATTCTTTAACTCCAGCATCTTCCCGGCCACGCTTTTCCCCCCCTTCCCCCAGAAGGCGAAGTAATCTACCGTAGGCATTTTCGCAAAACTCGATAACACCCCTGGGCTTGAATATAACGAATAATACCACGATCAGGCCGTAGAGAAAAAGGTGCAGTCCCATGACCTGGCCGAAGAAAATCCTGGTAATCTCGCCCACCACCGTCAGGAGAACACCGCCGATCGCCGGCCCCAGTACTGAACCCTTGCCGCCCACGATGGCCAGAAAGACAATCTGGTTGGACATCATGGGGCCGGAAATGGCGCTGGGTTCCAGGTAACGGATCAACTGCGCGTAATAGACTCCGCCCACACCGGTAAAAAAGGCGCTTAATGTGGCTGCAATAAGCTTGGTCCGGGCGGTATTAATCCCCAGCGCCAGGGCGGCGTCTTCGTCCTCACGCAGCGCGGTGAGGTAATACCCCAGCTTCGACCTGTCGATCCAGACGCAGAACCCGATGATCATCAACACAAGAGCCAACGCGATGTAGTAATAGGGCACCTTGGACATGAACTGCATATACTGCGGAGCGTTACCCATCAGGGGCACCAGAAAGCCCTGGGCCCCACCGGTATCCCAACTGCCGATTTTTTCGGTGCTGATCAGGATGACCCGGAAGCCTTCGGCAAAACCCACCGTGGCCAGGGCGTAGTAAGCCCCTTTCAGGCGCAGGGTCGGGTAGCCGACAATAAAGCCCAAGAGCGCCGCCGCCGCACCGCCGATAAACATGCCGATCCAGGGGGAAAGGCCGGTATTTGCAAAAAGCATGGAGGATACATAGGCGCCGGTAGCGACGTAGACACCGTGACCCAGGGACAACTGGCCAGCAAAACCGCCCACAATGTTCCAGGCGCTGGCCAGGTAGGCCCAGAAGAGGATGATCGCCAGGATGTGCAGGTTATAGGGATTTTTTATAAACAGGGGCAAGAGCGCTAAAACCAGCAGCGCCAGGGCAGGGAGATATACGCGGGGACTTGCGAAGTTCCTCAATTTTTCATCACCTACCATTCGTACCGGGAGCCGAACAATCCTGAAGGCCTGACCAGGAGCACTACCAGGAAGGCGAAATAAACCAGGATCGCTGTCCAGGTGGCCGTCATGTAAATGGCCGCCACCGATTCAATCAATCCGATAATAAGCCCGCCTACCAGCGCTCCGGGGACACTGCCCAGGCCCCCCAGCACGACAATAATAAAAGCTTTGGTCAAAAAGACCTCTCCCACGGAAGTGTGGGCGTAATAGAAAGGAATCAAAAGGACGCCGGCCAACCCGGACAGGGCCGTGCCGATCCCGAAGGCGACACTGTAAATACGGGTAACATTAATCCCCATCAACTGGGCGGCGTTGCGGTCCTGCCCGGTCGCCCGCATCGCCCGGCCTGTTTCTGTTTTGTTTAAGAACTGGTAAAAAGCAATGGTTATAGCCAGGGTGGCAACAAAAGCATAGAAGCGGGGCGCGCTGACCAGAAGGCCCGACAGGTTGAACGTCACGCCCGAGTAACTGGTTTTTGCTACCAGATAGTCCGCGCCAAACACCATCAGCATGAAGTTTTCAATGACCACGGCCAAGCCCGCCGTCAGCAAGAGGGCGCTGACGGGTTCCCGGACGTCCTTATCAGCATTGAGAACAGGTCTGATCAAACCTTTCTGGCAGTAGTAACCCAGGAAAAACATCAAGGGGAAAATAATGATTGCGAGCAGGTAAGGATCCAGACCTGAAAGGTACCACAGCCAGTACGACGCCAGCATGGAAACCATCAAAAAAGCGCCGTGGGCAAAGTTGATAATTTTCATAATTCCGAAAATAAGGGTAAGGCCTAAGGCAATTAGCCCGTATACCCCTCCCATCAGGAGCCCGTTGGTTATTGAGGAAAGCAAGCCCATATTTTAGACCTCCAGGGAGAACTGGGGGGGTAGTCAACCGGCTACCCCCTATTCTCATTTCAGTTTACTTAATTCCAGCCCTGGAACGGCCAGACCGGTTCCCAATCAGGCCGCGCGTCTTTGGCCGGCCAAACGGTTACCCGTTCCATTTTGCCGTCTACCTTGCGGAACTGGGATATAATCAGCGGCGCGTTGACCATCTGTCCGCTTTCATCAAAAACTATTTCCGAAGCGTACATCTGGGTAACGCCTTCGCTCAGCTTCGTCTCGGACAAAGCCTTGCGAATTGCTTCCGGATCGACAGACGCCGCCCGTTCCAGGGCATCTTTAATGACATACATTGTAGTGTAAGCCTTGACAGCCTCAGCATTCATGCCATAGCCGTATTTCTCCGTGAATTTCTTGTTTACTTCCTGGGAGAAGGGGCGGTTCACGTCCGGTTCCCAGGTGGAGATATCGTAGAAGTATTCGCAGTTATCGCCGGTGGTCTTAAAGTAGACCGGATCCGCAAAACCGCCGCTGGTGCCGATGAAGGCAAGTGGTTTAACCTTGTGTTCGGCAAAGGTGTTGGTCAAGAGGGCGGCGTCCGACACGTAGGAAACCATGAATACAACGTCCGGGTTAGCCTGTTTTACTTTCAGGACTATCGGGGTGAGGTCCGAGGAGTTGGTCGGATATGGCTCCTTGAGAATGACCTCAATGCCTGTCCCTTCAAGGTACTTTTCCCAGCCTTTGACGGCGCCCTGGCCCCAGGCGGTGTTTTCATAAATAAAGGCCACGGTTTTAACCGGCGTACCGAATTGCTTGCCCATATCCTGGATAAACGTGATCTGGTCCCTGTTGCGCCAGGTTGTCTTCTCAGCCTGCCTGAAGACGTATTTGAAACCGCGCTCCGTGATGATATCCTCCGAGGGGACCGGACAATAGAAGGGTACTTGATAGCGCTCAGCTACCTCTGTGGCAGGCAGGGCCACACCGCTCTGGTAGGTCCCAGTGAGAAGCGCCACTTTTTCCTGGGTGATCAGGCGCTCCGACTCCGATACGCCCGTAGCCGGGTCACCTTTGCTGTCGGCGTAAACCATCTTTATTTTAGCTCCACCCAGTGATTTAATTCCTCCCTGGGCGTTGATTTCTTCCACAGCCAGATCCCTGGCCTGCTGGCTGACCTTGCCGACCGGGGCAACCGACCCGGACAAGGGCAGGATATTGCCAATCTTAACCTCAGTGACCTTTTTGGCCTGGTCACCGCCGCCGCACCCGGCAACCGTGAACGAAACCGCGAGAAGCAGCGCAATTACCAGCAAGGAAAGCATGAACTTATTTTTTTTGATCATGAGAGAACCCCCTTTCGTGAGTCAAACAGGATACACTGTTATGTCTTACAAAGTTTTTCTGTAGATGCTTTCAATATCTTTCCTCGTCATCAGCCTTGGGTTGTTGGTTAACAGGCGGGTTTGTTTTTCCGCGCTCACGGTTAAGAACTCAATATCTTCTTCTGCGACGCCAACTTCACGCAGGGAATTGGGAATCCCCACGTCAGCGACCAGCTCCTTGACCGCCCGCACTGCCAGCAGGGCCGCTTCCCTGGGCGATTTCCCGGCGACCGGCTGGCCCATGGCCTCTGCTACACAGGCAAACTTACCAAGGTTGCCGACACAGTTGAATTCCATGACCGGAGCAAAGAGCAGCGCGTTGGATACACCGTGGCTGACGTGGAATTTGCCGCCCAGCGGGTACGCCAGAGCATGGACTGCTCCTACACCCGCGTTGGCCAGCGACACTCCCGCGAAGAAAGAACCGACGGACATCTTTTCCCTGGCCGCCAGGTCCTGCCCGTTGGATACGGCAGTCCTGATACTTTCTGAGATCAGCCTGATCGCTTCCAGGGCATAAATATCGGTTTGCAGAGTGGCCTTTAAGGCGGTATAGGATTCCACAGCATGCACCAGGGCGTCAACACCGGTCGCGGCAGTAACACGCGGGGGACAGGAAAGGGTTAGCGCCGGATCTACTATGGCCACCCGCGGCAGCAGGTACGAACTGACAATACCTTTTTTGACCTGTTCCTCCTTGAAAGCAAAGATGGCATTCTGGGTAACCTCTGAACCGGTACCTGCCGTGGTGGGGATTAGAATCGTAGGCACGCCTTTTTCGGGGAACAATTCTATACCCACGTAGTCTTTGATGCTGCCGCCATTTACAGCCAGTACGGCAGAAGCCTTGGCAACATCCATGGGGCTGCCGCCACCCAGGCCAACCAGCAGGTTGTAGCCGTTTTCCCGGACAAACTTAGCAACGCTGTCCACCGTATCTGTACTTGGTTCGGCATCAATTTCTGCAAATATGTCTACCTGCGCACCACCCTCCTCAATACAAGTTCTCACCAATTTGTCCATTCCGGCAGCCTGAACCCCTTTATCAGTAATCAAAAGGACCTTATCTGCCTTGAACTTTTTGACTTCCCCACTTAGATGCTCCAATGCTCCTTGACCTAAATAGACTACTTCAGGCAATCTAAACGGAAATACCATTTTGAAACTCCCTCCCGAATTTTTAGTTAATTCTTATCAACCAGCCAATCAAGGCCAAGTTCATACAGCTTGGCTGCTTTCGGCCTGCCGGTGCTTACCTCCCAACCAGCCATTTCATAAAACAGTCTAACTGCCAGGTCAAAAACTTTCCGGTCCAGTCCTGGTTTGCCATCAAGCGGCCCGCCGCTGAAAGCTTCATAAAACTTTTCCGGCAACCGGTCGTCTTTAATCGTAAAGCCCATGCGCCAGTTATATTCTTTTGCCATGGCCAGGTACAGTTCACCGGCTTTTAAGAGTTCCCACCAGGAGGTTTCCCAGCCGGTCACCGCTTTAACCAGGTTTAAGAGCATTTCCAGTGAAGTTAAGCTTCTCGCCGTGTAGCCAAAGATACAGACTCCAAGCATGTCATACAGTCCATTGAGGTAACTGGTGTAGAGCACCTGCTTCACTTTATTGGGGCCAAGGTCCTCAGCCCCTACCGGCCGGCTTAAGCCTATAATTGCAGCGCCCCGGGTACCAAAAGACTCCTTGCCGGTGAAGAAGGGGTCGTGCTGGGCAAACCAGTGGTCGGCTCCGTTAAACGACAAGGCGTACTGGAGACCCACGCCGCTTTTGACCCTCGGATCATGCATCGGGACCTCCTGGCCTTTGACCTCAATCAGGAAGCGCTCGCTTCTTTGGCCAAACCTGGCTGCCGCTATCCTGCTGCCGTCCGCCAGAGTATCTCCGAAGCCTTCTCTTCTAGCAATTTTTTCAATTAAAGGAAGTAAGACTTCCTCGTTGCCGAAATTCAACGCAAGCCCGCCGGTGATGTCCTTGCCGATGATTCCCTCTTCATAACATTTCATGGCAAAGGATATGGTCATACCCAAAGAAATAGTGTCTAAACCATAGCGGTTGCATAATTCGTTGGCTTTGAGCAAAAGTTTTAAATTCCCAATGCCGCAATTGGACCCCAGCGCGGCCAGGGTCTCATATTCCGGCCCGCCATATTTTTTATCTACGATGAAGTCCCCGTCCTGCACTTCCACCACTCTCTTGCAGTTAATAGGACAGGAATAACACCCGCCGCGCCTGAGCAGAATTTCATTTAATTTTTCGGAACCAATTTCATTAGCCTGCGCAAAAAACCCGGTCTCCCAGTTATTGGTCGGCAATACTCCTCCAGCATTGTTGCCTGTAATCCCCATTGGCGTACCATGTTCATGCAGGGCGGCGCTCAGAGGGTGATCTTTAAAATTCTTGGCAACCCAACGCAGGGTATCCATGATCACTGACTGGTCTTTAACTTCTACTGACTTTGTACCTCTAACGGCAATGGCCTTTAAGTTTTTGGACCCCATAACAGCGCCCAGACCGTTGCGGCCGTTAAAATGCACCAGGTTATTGGATATGCCCGCAATCCTGGAAAGGTTTTCCCCGGCAGGACCGATCTGGGCGATCTGAACCCTGTTGTCATCCAGTTCACGCCGAATTTCCTGTTGCGCCTCACCGGTTTCCATACCCCACAGGCGCCCTGCGTCTTTTATCTCGGCCTCACCGTCTTTGATCCAGATGTACACCGGGTGTTCGGCGCGCCCCTCAATGACCACCGCGTCAAAGCCAGCCTTTTTAAGTTCCGGTCCCCACCAGCCGCCTGCTTCAGCCTTCCCCAGCGCGCCTGTCAGCGGGGACCTGGCCACCACCGTGTAACGCGGCACACAGGGAGCGTTTGCTCCGGTCAAGAGTCCCGGCGCAAACACCATGATATTGTCCGGTCCAAGCGGGTCAATATTGACTTTGTTGCTTTTTAACAGGTAGTAAAGACCTATTCCCTGGCCACCAAGGTACTGCCTGTAAAACTCTTCCGCGGGTTCCTGTACTAAGACTTCAGACTTACTCAGGTTAATCAGGAGAATTTTTCCATTATAACCGAATCCCATTTTCGCACCTTCCTAAGCTTTTTAACAAGTTGCCGTTTCTTTTCCCATTAACCGGCCTTTTTTACTTGTTATGTGTAATTCTCCACCTGGCCGGGACCAGTTCAATATTCATATTTGCAAAAATTATTCCAATCGTCCTCTATTTCAGAAATTTTTCATACTGACATAAGTTACAGTAGACCCCCATGCCGCCTGTGGCCGCGCCACGTATCATGAAAATATCAGCCGATGCAGGTGCGATTGAAAACGGCGCCCGCATGGCCAAGTTTTTGTCCGCTGCCGGCATGTGACAGCGGCATGGCAACTACTCTGATAGCTTATTGGAGCAAATCATCGGATACAGATGTGCATACAAATGACCCACTCCGAAACAAGAAGTGGGTCATTTGTATGCACACAGATATTACGTATATAAAACTATGCCCTCAAGGCATGCTTATTCATTTTCCTGTAAAGGGTTTTCCTGGTT